>CAZSQU010000004.1:28106-85868 GCA_964608985.1 uncultured Spirochaetales bacterium | reverse complement strand
CAATAACTACATTTGGTCAGAATGGTGCAGAAATATCCTTGATCATATCAGCGTCTTATATAATTCAGGTACAATTTTCAGCTTGGTATCTAAAACTGTCAAAGTATTTTTTTAAAATTGATGAAACTGATTTGACTATAAATGTATTAAACGAAAATAAGCAGGAGGCATAAAATGGATAAATCAGACAAAAAATATGATATGATAGTAATTGGCGGAGGGGTAGCAGGCTTTGCACTTGCATCTTCGGTAGCCGGGAAACATAAAGATAAATCAGTACTAATTATAAAGGAACATGAAAAAGAATTTGTTCCATGCGGAATTCCCTATATATTTGGGAAGCTTAAATATTTACCTGAAAAAAACATCAAAAATATCAAACCATTAATTGACTCCGGTTCAGAAGTTTTTTACGGAAAAGTAACCCGCATAGACAGAGGTGAGAAATCCGTTTTTACTGATGATGGTGTTAAATTTAAGTATAACAAACTTGTTATTGCAACAGGTTCAGCACCGATAGAGCCTGTGTTTATTAAAGGATATGACAGCAGGAATGTTTTTTATATAAAAAAAGATTTTGATTATATAAAAAAAATGGTTGAAGCCGTAACTATAAAAAAACGGATAGTAATTATTGGCGGAGGTTTTATTGGTGTAGAAGTTGCCGATGAGCTTTCTCATAACAAAGAGAGGGAGATCACCCTCATTGAAATGCAGGACAACTGTCTTTCAGCCGCATTCTCAAAAGATTTTTGTAATCTTGCCGAAAAGAAGCTTGCAGAATCAGGGGTAAAAACCCTGACAAAAACTAAGGTAGTTGAAATTATAGAAGATAAAAATGAGTTAATTGTTATCTTATCGAATGAACAAACTATTAAAACTGATATTGTTATTTTTTCATTAGGTTATAAACCAAATACTATAATCGCAGAAGATAGCGGATTAAAATTAAATAAATTTAAAGCGATAGAGGTAAATGCGTTTATGCAGACAGATGATGCAGATATTTATGCAGTGGGCGATTGTGCCAAAAAAACAGACTTCTTTTCAGGCAGAGACAGTAATGTCATGCTTGCATCAGTTGCCGGATCAGAGTCAAGATTTCTTGCAGACAATATATTTTCAATAAATTCATTGAAGAATGGCATATCTTCAATTAAAATCTTCTCTACTTCAATAAACGGTTCAGTTTTTTCATCTGCAGGTATGACCTTAGAGGAAACACAAAAGCTAAATATACCTGTTGTAGTTGGTGAGTTTAATGGATTTGATAAACACCCCTCTTCACTGCCGGACTGTTCAGAGGTTTTTGTTAAACTATTGGTTATGGAAAAAACCGGCCATATTGTAGGAGGCGAAATTAATGGAGGTATAAGCTCGGGCGAGATGATTAATATTGTCGGCATGGCAATACAGACTAAAATGTCTATACAGGATTTTTATGTTCTTCAGTTTGGCACACACCCGCTTCTTACCGGCGGCCCTACTGTTATACCCTTGATAAAAGCGGCAGAAAATGCAATAGATAAAATGAAAAAATAAAAATTGGAGTTTAATGTGAACAATTTTACAGGCTGTCTTATATGCGGAGATGAATTAGAGTATTTAACAGACCCCATTCAGAATGAATGCCGTATTTGTAGAAATACTTTTGTAACAAAAACAATTTGTAAGTCGGGGCATTTTGTTTGTGATCAATGCCACGAGAGTGAACCTAATGACTTTATACTTAACTATTGCATCAAAGAATGCAGCAATTCAGATCCCTTAAGTATGCTAAACGATCTTTTAAATATTAAAGTAATCAATATGCACGGACCGGAACACCATTTTCTCGTACCTTCAGTGCTTATTACAGCTTATTACAATAAGATTCAGGATCAATCTCAAAAAGAGAAAAAACTAAAGATGCTTAAAAGACAGGTTGCAAATATAACAGGGGGATTCTGCGGTTTTTACGGGGCTTGCGGTACTGCAATTGGTGCCGGTACATTTCTAAGTTTTATAACTGACTGCAACCCTATGGAAACAGAGTCTTGGGGTAACGCAAACATCTTAACCGGAAAAATTCTTCAAAAAATCGGTGAACTTGGCGGTCCAAGATGTTGTAAAAGAACTTCCTTTGTTTCTGTTATCGAATCATCAGAGTTTGTAAAGGAAAGATATAATATGGACTTTAATGTAAATGCTGATTTTAAATGTAGCTTCAAAAAATATAACAAAGAGTGTATAGGGAAAAAATGTCCGTTTTTCTAAGAGCGGGCTCTCATATATAATAGAATTGCCTTTTTCTATGTTTTTACAATCCATCGATCAATAAACTTATCTGTTAAACAAATTTGTACTCTTATTGCCGGTTGCAATTTTAAATCTCTATTTAGTATAAATTCGCGCCCTAATTGCTAATAAAAAAATAAAACAGTTGATTTTGACTTAAAAGATTGCTAAAATCAGAATAGAACTTTTCGCTGGTTACGATTTTTTAATCAAATTTTAAAGAGGTGTGTTATGTGTAAGATCAAATTGGTGTTTGTGATTCTGATGGTTTGTTTCATATTCGGCTGCAGTAAAAGAAGCATGGAACCGGTTGTTTCAGCTAATGAGATGTCAGATGAATTTTATATCTCCGAGGAAGCTAAGTCAATGGATCAAACTCCCTCTCAGGCAACCGGCGGTGCAGCAAATAACCCTACGAGCAGAAGCACTCCGGGGGCTCAAGCAGGCGGAGTAGAGGTGGTTGAACAGAAGAGAATCAGAAACGGATCGATAAGTATTACCGTTGATAATATTGATGGAGTTGAGAATGCAATTACACTCAGGGCTAAAGAGTTTAACGGCTACATATCATCATCGGTTTTTTATATAAATTCGGGTAATATGGCAATAAAGATTCCTGCCGATAGGTTTGATCAATTTATCAACGGTATTGAATCTATCGGCGAGGTTACTTACAGATCAATTACCGAAGAGGATGTAACTCAACGGTATTACGATCTTCAAAGCAGAATCAATTCAAAAAGGATATTGAAAAACAGGTATGAAGCTTATCTTGCAAGGGCTGCAAATGTAACCGATCTCCTTGAAATTGAGCAGGCACTAAATTCTGTTATATCTGAGCTTGATTCGATAGAAACCCAAATGAGAACGATGGAACATTCAATCAGCTATTCGACTCTGAATATTGCTGTATCAGTCAAAGGCGGTTCAGACATAGTTAGAACTTTCCCTTCATTACCCCATTATTTAAAGGGTTTGTGGTCAGGTTTTGTTAGATTTTTGTTTATACTGATAGTTATTATTGCAGGTATTATACTTTTTGGTTCTGTTTCGGTTGTTGTCGTCGGTCTATTATACTATGTTACTTTCGGTAAACTTGGGCTTATTAAAAAGTTTTTCAGATTGTTATCATCGGGCAAGGCATCGAAAGGGGCGTAACAGATGAAAAAAAAGAGAACCATTTTTGTCGTATTACTGATTATTCTTATTCTATTCTTTATTGCTGCCGGCGGAGGTTATCTTTATTACAGAGTGAATAGGGTGGATATGCTTGCCTGTGTTCCTGCAGGGCAGGATTTTTATCTTGAGATAAATTCATTTGAGAAATTGTATGAAAATGTGATTAATCTTAAGGTTGTCGATCTTCTAATCACTTCTGATCCGAGAATAGAGGGGATAATAAAAACCGTTAATGAACTCCGCTCCAATGCGATCCTGCAAAGCAGTCTGTTAAAAAAGGTTTTAAATATAAAGATAACGGTTTTCTTTAATGATGATCTTGTGCCTGTTATTATAACCGATCTCGGGAGCCGTTCGATACTAACCGGTTTAGTGTCTCCTCTTATTCCATATATTTTAAGTAATAATGAGGCATTGTCTGTACAAAAGATCTTTGACGGAAGGTTTACATACTATAAATTAAAGCCTAAAACCGGAGAATCCGAGTACTATGCATGTTTTTACAGGAATTTGCTGATATTCAGTCTCGATATTGACGGTTTATTCAAGGCATTAAACTGTACCGAGAGCGAAAGTGTTTTAAGTTCAGAAAAAATTAACAATCTTAAAAAGATGAGTCTTTCCGATGGTGATATCAGAATATACCTTAAAACAGCGGATATTTTGAAGGGGTTCTTTGAAAGTTCGCAGATAATTACAGGTCTCCTTGAGAAGGTTGTCCCCGATGAATATGCGGCATTGAGTCTCAAATTCAGTAATGAACAGATCAGTCTCGATTGTTATACAGGGATAACAGCTGAGGATGAGACGGTTAGGAGATTTATAGAATCGCCTTCCGAACCGAAAAAGATCGGTAAATATATTCCGGAAGATGCTATTGTTGTTACAAGCAGTAATTTCAGATCGTTTAAGGATGTAGTTGAGTTTATATCTTATATATATCAGGGGGACGGCAGTAAAATTATATCCGGTGCCGACCAAAGCGCACGGCTGTTGTTTAATGGCGGTATTGATGAGCTCTTTTTTGATTGGATAGGAAATGAGGCCGGAGTTATCGGAACATCGGTAAGTACCGACCCGGTTGTGTTTCTTGAGATTGCAGACAGATCGGCTTTTGATTCGGCTAAGAACAAACTGTTTTCGAGTTTCTTGATTGAGGGAGAATCCACATATATTCTTGATAATGTAAGAATGGATCATATCCGGCTTCCGGCATTTATTGATTCGGTAATTAAATACTTCATACCGGATTTTATTGAGCCGTATTACATTACAATCGATGATTTTGTGTTTTTTTCATTAAGTCCTGAGAGTCTGTACGATATTGTAACCAAATTTGAACAGAAGAACAGCTTGTTAAGAGATGAGACCTATAAAAATATAGTCGGCGCTGTTGATAATGATTCTAATCTGTTGTTTTATTACAACCTTGAATTGGGGTCACCTTCATTTTTGCCGCGTGAGGGGTTGGCGGCAGATATTATCAGGCTCTATCAGAAAGGTGTTTTGTCAGTTGACATTAATCGAAACTCATTAAGACTAAAGTTGTCGGCAGAGGGTGTACTTGAAAAAAAACTACGGGGTTATCCCGGATTCCCGAGAGCTGCCGGTGTTGAATTAGCAGGGGATATATATCCTCTCAGGTTCACAGGTGGCAGATTACCGGAGTTTGTTTATCAATCAAAAGAAAATATGCTTTATGTGTCGGATATCAATAACCGCGTCTTAAGCGGTTTCCCCATACAGCTTGACGGCAAGATAAAAGGGGAAATGTCGGTAATAACAGACACGATTACCGATAAGAAGCTTCTGCTGGTATATACAGACAAGGGGGAGTTTTACAGGATAGATATTCGCGGCAATATCGATGATAATATAAGATTTAAAACGGATTTTATCTCATCAATCGGCACCCCAATGATCGCCAATTACGGTGTCGGCGTTTTTGATCATGCGGCAAAGATATTATATTTTGTAAAAAACAGTGAACTTGAGCCATTCAGTTTTGAGTTTAAAAATGCCTTATTTGCTCCACCTTCGCTTATTGGCGGCAATCTTATGTTGTATCCGAGATCTTTTTCGGGGGAGATATACCTTGTTGACAGGGAAGGTCAGAATATTACCGGATGGCCGGTTACGGTGAACGGTATAGGACAGGGCTCGCCTGTGATAAATCAAAGATCGCCGATAGAGCGGGTAGTTGCATTTATCACTCAAAACGGAGAATTGAGCATGTTTAATGGGGACGGAACTCTATTAGCAGGTTTCCCGGTGATGCTTGAAGGGGTTTTTTTCACTCAAGGGGTATTCGGTAACTTTGACGGTTCGGGTGAATTGCAGATAGCATTGATCGATTCAAACGGCAGGTTATATATAGTTAACCGGAGTGGTATGATTACGCTAAGAAGAGAGATTGACGATGGAATTTCAAGAGACACAAGAGTAGCCGCTTACGATATAGACAAAGATAATAAAACTGATATTGTTATCTATGGCGGAACAAATAATTTTTATGCTTTTAATTACATGGGCAGTATGTTAGCCGGGTTTCCTCAAAAAGGAAGTATGGCACCGTATTTTACAGATATTGACAGTGATGGAGCGGTTGAGATAATAATTGGAAGTTTTGACGGTTTTATCTATTGTTATACTATGCCCGAATAGTTGAGAGGTTAATGATGAAAAAATTATACGGATTATTCGTTGTTATCGGATTCCTGTTTTTTACCGGATGTCTTACAGATCAGGTTGTAACGGCGGTCAATATTAACGAAGATGCACTAAAACAGGTTACAGAAGTCGAGAAATTGTTCATAACATTTTTGTCGGACGGAGAACAGTCGGTATTAGATGATGCTTCATTGAGAATTGATGATCTTATGAGAATGGCAAGAAACAATCGGGTATTTGAGGCGAAGGTTCTGGGGCTTAAGGGTGAGCTTCTGTATCTAAGAGGCAATCTTGCCTCTGTAAGGAGTATAATTACTCAGATAGCCGATAAAAGCACAAAAGAGGAGATGCTCTATTTGTTGGGGGCTAAGATCGCTGCAGTTCAGGATAAGGACGCTATACTCGAACAGGGGTTTGATAATGCAGCAACTACCGGAAGGCTACAATTATATCGGGCAGAGCTTTTATTTGAAAGAGGGCTATACAATAGGTCTGTCGCGGATTTTGATGAGGCATTAATTAAATTGCCGCCGTTTTACGGTGAGTATTATGCTCATGTCAGGGATGTTGCATATCAGGCGATGAGAAGCGGATTGAGGTCTGCCGAGAGTATTCCGATTATTTCTGCAGATAAAGTTACTGCAGCCGCTCTTATCAGACTTACTTTAAATGAGAGCAAGTTGTTAAACGGGATTGTTGATGTTAATAACAGGAATATAGTTGATCAATTTAAACAGCTTTACAACAACAGGTATTTTGTATTACGATTGGAGACAGACAACCCTGATATGGTTATAATGAAAAAGAAGGATATTGCCTACTTCCTAACTGCTGTTATGGGATATCGGGAGAATAATACAGGGCTTATAAATATCTATAATGCGAGATACAACAGCATTGGTCCGGCAGAAAACAGAAATTTGAGTCCTGTACCGGATATCAGAACTACCGATTATTTCTTTTCTTCGGTTCTGGTTAACGTTGAACGGGGTATAACAGAGCTTGATGACGGCTTGAATTTCTTTCCTGATCGAGATGTGTCGGGTATAGAGTGCTTACGATATATTAAAAGTGCAGCATCACTTTATATCGAGTAATTATTGGGGGTAAACCATGAGTAAAAGGGCAATTATATTTATCGCTTCGTTAGTTATTCTGATTAGCGGATGTGAATACTTTAGAGTTATGAGTTATGATGAGCTGGTTCAATTTAAAAGCGGCGAAGATAAACCAACTGAGTTTGTATTTCCCGAAAATACTGTTTTTGTTGCTCCGCACGGAAGGGCGAATGCTGCCGGAACAAAAGAGGATCCATTTTTAAGTATAAATGAAGCGATTAGTTCAGCAGAGACTATGATGAACGCCAGCGGCGGCAGTTCCGGATTTGTTGCGGTTCATGCAGATGTATTTATGCCGTTGATACCTAAAACCAATATATCAGTCTTTGGAGGATTTGACAGCAGTTTTAAGTATATTGTCGGGAAGTCGTCTGTTACGGTTACAAGCGGATCGGCGGTCAATGCTTCCGCTGTAAATTTTGTAACCATTGCTAATTTTACATTTAAGACAAGTGACACAACTGCGGGTGCAACCGTAGCTGTCTCCGGATCGAATATTACTTTTGAGAATACAGAGATATATGCACCAAACAATGACGCTATGGGGATAGGAATTGAAGTGAATAGTTCGTTGATCATTATAAATCGCTCAACTGTTTATCTCGGTGTTTCAGGCGGTACGGGGATCTCCGGGGGTATATATTTGAATGGTTCTAATTCCGGTTCAAGAATATCAAACAGTAAGATATCATATATTGATAATCAGGATGGTGAGATTTATGGAATTTCAATCAATGGCGGCACTATGCCCGGGATTGTTAATAACCGCATTATCCTTCAAACAGAAGTTGATGACTGTACGGGAATAGTTATCACAAATACTAATATTTATGCAGATGATAGTATGATTGATAGAAACAGGATATCTTTGACGGGTGATGGCGGTTTAAGTGCTGTTTCAATAACAAATACAACTGATAATCCAAATTACCTTGTTTCCAATAACTGTATATATATTAACAAGAGGTCGGCTTCTAATCCTCTTCAAATAGAAGCATTAACCATATCCGGAAGCGGGAGTGTATTAAACAACACAATCTATGTTAACAATAATTATAATTGTTCAAGTTCATATTTTGTATTTTACGAGGATGCAACAGATGACGGCTATCAGCGGGAGATCTCAAATAATATTTTTTACTATAAGAGTGATATGACTACCGATATGACTGCGATAAAAGTCAATTATATGGTAAATTATGTTTCAAATAATGACTTCAATTATTCGGGGACATATCCGGGGTATTTTAGGTTATATCATAATTCATTTAATAATGACAATGTTTACTGGAATAACAACCCTTCGGGTACACAAATATCGGTTATAAACGGTGGACGCCTGAGTATGTCGGTATTTAAGAATTTATTTGTAAACCCGGGGTTTGCTTCAGTTGATCCTGAGTTTAACAGTAGTGCTAATTGGATGAAACCGTCGAGCAGTTCTATACTCTCCGGCGGTAAGTCATTTAATTCATACAATCACGATATTAACGGGAAGACGCGCTCGTCCCCATGGAGTATAGGTGCATTTGAATAGATTCTTTTTTATTCTAATAACTATGATTATCTGCAGCCGCGCATTCTCTGATACAACTACAGACAGAGTCATACGAATATATATGGACAACCGTTTACCTGTTGATAATACAGCGGATAACCCCGGTTATACCATTGGAAACAGATGGTATTCGGGGCATTCCGTTGAGATATATACTGCGGCTGCAAGCGGTGTTTTCGGGACAAAGGATTTCCTTTTTAACAACGCTTTAATCAAATACAATATTAAGTCTGTGAACAGATGGCAGATAAGTTTCAGGACACAATATTTCGGATTTCCGGTGGGGCTTTATTCAGGTAACATGGGTATCTATGATTTTGCGGTTCTCGGCGGGGTTGAGGTTCTATATAAGGTTTTTGGAAGAGACGAGGGGGTTTACTGGTTTACCGATGTAGGCGGAGGGTACAATAACTTTGCACTATACACCGGATTCGGGATAGGCAACAGGATGAAGGACAATATTCTTATTTATTTCGGCATAATTCCATTATCTTATGTTCATTTGTTTCTTGAATTTCAGAAACTGCTCTTTGAGTTCTTTATCATTAAAGTTAATACAGAGCTTTTTATTGATGTAAAAAAAATCGACGAGCTTATTTTCTCAACAATGATAGGCGGTTGGATCGGATTCCTTGTTTTCAGGAGATTTAAGATCGACCTTGGGGGTGGGGTTGCATTCAATGAGAGGTTCTACCCCGGCGGATTCGGCGGGGTAGTGCTTTCTGTAAAAATTTACTAAGACCTTCTCACAACAAAATTTGTTATCCCTATCCGTGCAAGTGTTACGCGTGTTAATTGCATCTCGGAGTAGTTTAGACCGCTTACAATTACCCTAAATATAACGGTTTGTTGAGTTACCTCAGTGATAGACGCGGAAATATTTGCTTGTGTAAGGCGGTTTTGCATAGCTTCTGCATTGGCTCTGTTTGAGAATGCGCCGACCTGTATAGAGTAACTGTTTGAGTGGTATCTGTGATAATTATTTTCACCGTTTAGAATAATCTCAAGTGTGACATTATCGGTTCCGGTTTTGATCATATCGATCTCGCGAGCTGCTGCTTCAGATAAGTCGATTATCCGGTTGTGAACAAACGGACCGCGGTCATTGATCCTTACAACTACCGAGCGGTTGTTGGTAAGTGAAGTAACTCTCACAACGGTATTAAACGGGAGTGTTTTATGGGCCGCGGTAAAGTCATAAGTATTGAACCTTTCCCCGTTAGCTGTAAGTTTTCCATGGAAAGTCGGACCATACCACGAAGCAACGCCGGATTCTCCAAATAATGATATCGATGCAAATAAAAGTAATGTAGTAATTAAGCCCTTGTTCATATTTAGCAACTCCTATATGTTTTTATCGTATTAAAATTATTATCAATTAATGGGTATTATTAAAAATATTTAAAAATTTAAAATATTTAGTTGATACTTTATAAAAAAAAACCTATTATGTTTTATTAAAAAATTTTTAATGTTTTATTTACAGGAGTCAATTATGGCAAAAAAAACAACAACCCCCTCTGCAAGTACAGCTTCAAGTACAACAACAAAGAAAACAACTGAGAAAACAGACGCAGCACCAAAAACTGCAGCAAAGAAAGTTGATCTTTCAAATTTCCTCGAAGAGATTAAGGCAAAGGCCTATGATATATTTGAAGAGAGGGATAGAAACGGACAGCCCGGTAATGAGATGTCTGATTGGCTTGCCGCAGAAGCTGAGATTAAAAGAAAATATAACATAAAATAATAATTTCTTTTTGTTGATTTTTCCAAAAAAAATAAATATCATTTCCATGAATAAATAAAGGAATGGAAATGATATTTAATCATAACAGAAAGTCGGATCGTAACTACCCGATTACTTGGGATAAGACAGATATGATGCCGGCAATCGAACTTAAAGACGGAATTCAAAGAAAAAGCTGCAAACTCAGTTCTATCGATACCGGTAAACGAGACAGAATTCGATTTGTCAATAATTTTATTGAATTAAACGGCAAATGGGATAACTCTCCCGGTTTCGGATCGTTACTATCATTAAAAATCAAAAATATTTCAGACTCATCTATCAGATTGACAAGACTTGTTTTTCCCGCAGAAAACGGGCTTGATTCTTTTATGACTGATTTTAAAGCCGGCGATATATCATTCCTCAGGAATGGTCATCAGTCATGGTCAACTGCAAGGAGTTACAAACTCAAGGATAAGCCGATACGCCCTTGGTTAAGACTTGTTTCTCTTGCTTCAAGCAATCTCTCAAATCTACCGTCAAATACAAACGGCGTGTTTTCTTCTGAGATGTACGCTGTCATCAAAGATAAAAATAATGAAAAAAGCTTTTTTGTCGGGCAGACAGGCCCTTTCGATCAGTTTTTGTATATCAAGCTTAATTTGTATTTCAAAGGTATTAAGAGGAGTCACTTTGAGTTAGTTTATGATTTTGGAAGGAAACTTATATCTCCGGGCGAAACAGTAGTTTTAAGCGGATTTATCATGGGTTTAGGACAAGAAACGGATATTCTGAGAGATTATTTTGAATATATAAACAACAGGGAAAATATAAAAATACCTGAAACACAACTTACCGGCTGGTCAACATGGTATTATTATTATAATAAAATTACTCCCGAAGATGTTATCGCTAACTCAGAATTAATTAAAGCCAAGAATCTAAACATTAAACTCATACAGCTTGATGACGGATATCAGAAGTTTGTCGGGGATTGGCTGGGGCTTACGCCCGCTTTTCAGAATAAAATGAAGTTTATAGCTGACAGCATCAAAAATGACGGATTTATGCCGGGTATATGGTTGGCACCTTTTATTGCGGACTGCAAATCAGATATTTTTCGTTATCATCCCGATTATCTTTTGAGAAATGAGTACGGCAAACCGATTGTAGCAGGATACAACCCATGGTGGCCCGGTAAATATTTCTATGGACTTGATATTACAAACCCCCGTTTTCAGGAACATTTACGCAAAATTATTAAGGTGATAGTTCATGATTGGGGTTATAAATACCTTAAGCTTGACTTCCTCTTCGGCGGCTGTCTGCGTGGTGCGACACATCATGATATTAATTTATCGAGAGCGGAGGTGCTTAAACTCGGTTTAAAGATTATAAGAGAAGCGGCAGGTGAAGATGTTATGCTCGTCGGTTGCGGAGTCCCTATTACCCCTGCGATCGGTTTTGTTGATATTGCGAGGGTCGGTCCTGATACAAGCGCGCAATGGACAAAGGTCGTTGGGCAATTTCTTCAGACCGGCGCTATGATTTGTACCAAAAACTCTATCCGTAATTTTATGGTGCGGAGCTTTATGAATAAGAATCTATGGATCAATGACCCCGATTGTATGATGATCAGAAAAAGCGGCACTTCTTTATCGAAATATGAACGGCGTACACAGATAAATGCAATAATTCTTGCAGGAGGGTTACTAACCTTCAGCGATAATTTTTACAACCTGTCCGACACTATCATTGATGATATTAATAAGATAATCAGTTTGGCTTCGGAGTGTTACAGGGGTAATGCTGTCCCCATTGATCTCATGGATAACGAACTGCCCTCAATATACTACAATACGGCAGGATTTGTCGGTGTTTTTAATTTTGAGAACAGACGGATGACGAGGACTTTTGATCTAAAAACGATTGACGGATTTAATAAAGATGCTGTTCTTGTGGATGTTTGGAAAGATGAGCCGGTATTACTTGATGATAACGGGGTTCTTACTATTGAAAACATGCCTAAACACAGCTCAAAATTAATTAGAATAATACAATAGCGGGATAAAAATGGTGGTTTTTGATAAATGTCCGGTTTGCGGATATGAAAGATTCAATAATATTTATAAAGTAAAATGGAGCGGATCCAAATTTGTCAGGTGCAGTTGCTGTAAACTTATTTTTCAGAATCCTCAGGAGGATAGGGAAAGGACAGACAGCAGGTACGGTGATGACTATTTCAGGTATGAACTTAACAATGAGACAAATTTCTTTGGTTTGATAAAAGCAACCCTTAATGATTTTAATATAGAAAATTTATTACCTGCCGGTTCAGATGTTCTTGAGGTGGGCTGTGCAACCGGCTTGTTTCTTAAATATATGAATGGGTTGGGGTATAGAAGTGTCGGGGTTGAGCTCTGTAAAGAATCTGCAGAATATGGAATAAAAACCCACAATGTTCAAATAATCAATAATAGACTCGAAAACATTGATTTTGCTGATAAAAAATTTGATTTTGTTCATTTTTCTCACTTGATTGAACATCTGAATGATCCGGCGGAATTCTTAGGGATTATTTACCGGTTGATGAAACCGGGTGCAATTGCTTTGATTACAACCCCAAACAGCACCGGTTTATTTGCAGGGGTTTATAAAGAGGATTGGCGTTGTATAGTTGATGATCATCTGTTTCTTTTTAATAAATCAAATCTCAGACTTCTATTGCAGTCTGCAGGTTTTAAAGTCTCAGGCATCAAAACATGGGGAGGTATCCCATCGGGAGCGGCTCCCAAAATTATTAAAAAAAGTTTTGACAAAATTGTTAAACTGACCGGAATAGGTGATGTTGTTGCAATCCTTGTTACAAAACCATACTAATCGATAATCTCACCGATAATTCTAAATGACGGGTTGTTTTCAAGAAGACCGCCCAGAGAAACCCTGTTTTCCGGTTTGCCCTCATAGGCGTACTCAAAGTTTCTGTTTGAATTTGTAAGACACTCAAGGTGTGTCCAATCGATACCGAGCCAGCCGTTTTCTTTATTTCTGCTGTTAAAAGTAAAACTGTCTCTGCTTGATTCAAGGGGGATCCAGCCAACTGTCGGCAGGTAAAATTCTGTCCAGCTGTGATTAAATATGATCGTTTCGTTCTCGACCTGAGCGTGTGTTTCTTGCTGAAGACTATACTTTCCCGAATCCCTTGCCGGTATTCCGTTAAGTCGCAAACATGCAAGGATGAGCTTCGCATAACCGCCGCAACCGGTTGAACCGTATTGTATTACCTCTGCAGGACTACTGCTTGTAACAAGTTCATAGTCATAAGTAAGATGGTTATATACCTTTTGTCTGATTTTATAAACAGTTTCGATAATATCTGTTGTGTCGCCGATAACTGCAAATTCCTTAACAACGCTGTGGTCCATGTCGAGGTCTTCATCATTTGCAAGGTATTGAATAATGTCCGGTGCGTTATAATCTATCATATCCTTGGTGAATACCTTGTTTTCTATTAGATACTTGATGCCGGACATCTCAACAAGAGCTTTATAACCGATTATCATGCTTGTTTTACAGTCAATATAACCCGGTCTGAATTCCGCCATTTTGATGTTGTTATCATCGATTATTTTGAAATTCTCACCGATAGGCGTTACAGCAATAAGTTTTTGTCTATCGTTTGTATATGGAAGAGCAATACGGACAAACAAGTTTTCAAAGATATCATCTTCATAATCAACGCGGCATTCCAGAGTATAGATAAACTCCACAAGAAACTTGTTTGAGGTAACGAATTTTTTGTTTCCATTCTCGCTAACATTATATCTAAGTTCAGATAAAAATGGTTTTCTGTATCTTTCGCCGACAACTGTTTCAATTTTTGCCCTTTTTTTGTGGTGAATAAAAGTACGCCCCTCAAAACTAAGCACAGTTTTACCGTTAATATGGCATATCCCTGTCGGCCGCAGGTAAGGGGAAGGGATTGCAAGCATTGTTTTGCCGGTTTGTATATCTGAACAGTAGATCATGTGATTAGTGTAATCTGTATGCCAAAGTTTGCCTTCACTAATAGAAAATGATTTAAAGCCGATCCCTTCTATCTGATAACTTTCTAAGGTTTGGGGGAGATTGTTCTGAATGTTTACGGCGTAAATTCTAAATTTTTCTCTAATATAGAAATAAAATGTTTTTGTTTTAAAATCGTATGTAAATGAGTCCGGCGTAAAGTCAAGCGGAATTTTTTCGTAGTCATATAATTCTTTATCATAAATAAGTAGTGCATCATTATAACAGAAGTAGTAGTGTTCACTATCCATTGCAAAACCTGTAAGGTCAAGCAATGACGCCTTGCCGTTTACAACCTTCTGAAAGTCCTTTTCATAATCATATTCGACGAGATACCCCTTGTAATGGTTAAAAATATAAATTCGATCATTAATGGCAAAAAGATCAATATTTGTTATATCCCGTTCATTGTGATTGCATTCAGCACCTAAAATAAGTCTTAGGTCCGCCGGCTGTATAGAATCAAAAAATTTAGGGTCATTTATCGGGTATCTGTTCTTGATCAATCGGTTTTCTGACATCTATTGCACCTTTTTGTAAATAAAGATTTTATTCATTATTTCAAATATTTTGTATTATATCAAATGAAATTTTTAAAATTTATTTTAAAAGACTGTCGAAACCTAAAGTATCGGAGAGTTTACATGAATGAACACGGACAAATACTAATGAAGACAGGTAAATTAATATGTAAACACATCATTATTTGTTGTCTTTTCGTAAATGAAAATCCTTTTTTAGGGTTTAAAGTTTATAGAAAATAACTTTTTTTAAATTTGAATTTTATTCAAAAAAGTATTAGACTTCAAAACGGATATTATTATGACTTTGGAACAAACACTGCAGGATTTTATAATTACAACAAAAGAAAGGTTTCTTGAAACAGATATAAAGTTTCAGGATACCGATAAGAAGTTTCAAGAGACAGGCAAGCAGATGAAAAACCTGTAAAAAATCAAGCGAATATGACTCAAACCGGGGTAAGCTTGTAGAAGCTTTTGTTGAGGTTAAAACTACTTAACCCGCATTATGCACGAAAATTCTACTGGATCTCGTATCTTGCTGATTATCCACGAGTTACTCGATTTTCGATTCTCACATAGTGTTACTATGCTGCGAGTCTCAAATCTTCCTAACTCTAAGCTAATCAACAATCTACTTCGCTTCGCTACGATTATCGTGCATAACGCGGGTTAAAGAAAAGATGATGCTGATAGGCATATTGAAAAACGGTTATTGATCTTTCACTCGAGACTTTAGACTTATTTCGACAATTTATAGGGGGGGGAACTATATGGAAACAAGAGTTTTTAAAAAAGGTAAGACAATTATAACGGAAGGAACGGCAGGTGAAGAGTTTTTCATTATAAAAAGTGGAAGTGTCAGGGTATATAAAATGCTTAACGGAGAGCGAATCAACTTGAGTGATTTAAAGGAACAGGATTGTTTTGGTGAGATGAATTTCTTTCTGAATAAGAAACGAACCGCTTCGGTTGAGGCTTTGACAGACACCGAGGTTTATGTACTTGATGAGAAGCTGTTTGAGATACTAATTAAAACAAAGCCTGCTTATGCGCTTTATATGATCAAAAAACTCATCAGACATCTGAATGAGTCCCATGAGAAAATCAGTGAGCTTCTCGGTGAAAAGAAGAGTCTTGAGGTGATTTACGGTCAGCGATAAATAATATTTGTTATTTTTTAAAAGGACACTTGACTAATACCGCTAAAAATAGTATTAAATGATGAAATCGTAGGGGAGGTCATTGCGGCCTGAGATGATACCGGACATCCGGACGAACCCTTTGAACCTGAACAGAGTAATTTCTGCGAAGGAAACGAGCCTGTCATCATTTATCCGCAATTATTCACTTCTCTCCGGTAAATAAATCATACGGAGTGAAACAAATGAGATCAAATCTAAAACCAAACACTGCAGAAATTGTATTTATTTCTGTGTTATCAGCGACTCTCGGCATTATCTGGTGGGGCTATACAATTATTTATGATATAGCGGACCCGATTTTAAGACCATTCGCGCTTGAAAACCTGCTTACCGGCGTCTGGTTTACCGGAGCTGTATTTTTTCCTTACATTATCAGGAAGCCCGGAGCGGCTATTCTTGGTGAGTTGATTGCCGCGTTGGTTCAAGGGTTTATTGCAAGGTGGGGATTGTCATCCTTAGCATACGGGCTTGTTCAAGGTGTGCCTGTCGAATTGTTTTTTTTGTTGCTTGGTTACAAGAGATGGAGTCTTCCCGTACTTATGATTGCAGGTGCCATTTCAGCAATCGGCTCATATGTGCTTTCATTTTTCTGGTATCAATATTTTACAATGTCTGTGCCTTATAATCTTATTCAGATTTCTACATTTATTATAAGCGGAGCGATTCTTGCCGGTCTTTTATCAAAGGTTGCGGCAGACGGATTAAAAAAAACGGGAGTGTTAAATCACTTCAGGATTGTAAGAGATACAATTGACACCGCTTTATAGTATAGATGATTTTGCTTTCAGATACCCTTTCAGCAGGAAAATTCTGAGGTATTCCGGCTCAAACACAGTGTTCACGGGAGACCGGATTATCTTGACCGGCGATTCCGGTTCCGGTAAATCAACTTTTTTGATGGCGTTAAAAGGGTTGATTCCTGATTTTATTTTTGGTTGTACCGAGGGCAGGATTTTATTTAAGAACAAACCGGTTTCCCGATTATCACCTGTGGAGAGTGCCGGTATCGGATATATTTTTCAGAATCCAGATACTCAGATCATTACTGATACGGTAATTAATGAGTTGGCGTTTGGTCTCGAAAACCTTTTATACAAAAAAAACGAAATCTATGATCGAGTCATGGAGGGGGCAGAGCTTTTTGGCATAAATCATCTGTTATATCAAAAAACAACCAATCTATCCGGCGGCGAGAAACAGAAAGTTGCATTATTATCAATCCTCTTAACAAATCCATCCGTGATCCTTCTTGATGAACCGACAGCTTTTTTGGACCCGGAGTCTGCAGTTTCATTTGTTGATTCTTTGCATAAATGTTCAAAAGATGTAACAATGATTGTTGTTGAACATAATACAGGGTATTTTGAGGGGCTTATAGGCAGGAATATCAATATTTCATCCGATATGGTCATAAGTGACTGTAAGCCCCCGCAATTCTTAAGAGAAATACTTCCCAAAGCAGATTACAGGTTTAACGGGGGACAGGCTATCCTTGAGTTAGATAAAATCGGTTTCAGATACAAAGATCGTGAGTTGTTAACCGATACTAATCTTATTGTAAAATCGGGTGAGATCATTTCTATTACAGGAAAGAATGGTGCCGGCAAATCTACATTGCTGAAAATTATTGCCGGAATCGAAACAAATTATACCGGTAAGATAATCTTTGATGGCGTTGATACCCGTAGAATATCCAATAAAGATCGTTATCAGAAAATAGCCTATCTTTCGCAGAATCCCGAGAACCATTTTCTATATAACAATGTGGGCAGAGAATTGAAAGATGTTTATTTTAATACTATTGATTTGTTGCTCGGAGTTGATCGTGAACTAAGCCCGTTTACCCTTTCTGAGGGGGAAAAAAGGCGGTTGTCATTCTGTATAGCCGCCGGTAGTCATCGCAGAATCCTGCTTCTTGATGAACCGACATTCGGGCTCGATATAAAAACCAAGATAGTCTTGCGGGATATTATATGTAACTATGCTGCCGGCGGAGTTGCAGTTTTGATTGTTAGCCACGATATGGAGTTTATTGATGCTCTGAGTTGCACGAAATATCGGATTGAAGGGGGGAAGCCGATTGCTTCAGAATAATAAAATAAATGAGATAACTATTGCCGCTCTATCGATTGTGTATTTTATTCCGTTGTTCCTTTCGGCAAATAGTTTTTTGAATATGATCCTTGTTTTGTCGGCGTTGTTAAATGTTGCCGTAGTCAGGAGATTTAAACTCAGAAAGTTTTTTTTTCTAACTGCAATGCTTATTCCCGGTGCCATATCAGTGTTTATTGCGGCTATGATAAATACAAGACCGGCAAGCGATCCGGAGGTAATAATCAGTATATTAAATTTTGATATTTACAGAAACAGTTTTGATAATGCACTGTTCTTGTCAATAAGAACATTCTGCCTAAGTTTTGTTTCTATACTGACAGTATCTGTGCTTGATTACGAAAAGCTAATCTATTCATTGATGCAGCAGTTTCGGTTAACACCTTTTATAGGATACCCGCTTTTGGCGGTTTTTCAGTCTTTTGACAATATTGGTGAGGAGTATAAAAAAATTAGATTTGCCGCTTTAATGAGGGGGCATCGTATTAGTCCTTTTGCCGTTATCCTACCCCTTCTTGTTTCAAGTTCCCGTTATGCTTTTCAGTTGGGTATTTCGATCCATTCGCGGGGATTAAACAGAGATAAAACCTATCTCAATGAGAACAGCTTTAGTTTGTATGATCTTTTATTTATCATTCCATCTGTTCTAATAGTTATTACATTATTTATATTTTTTTTTATGAATGGCAGTATTGATATCAGAATTTTGTAGCGGATATCTTAACCCGCATTATGCACGAGAATTCTACTGCAGCTTGTATCTTGCTGATTATCTACGAGTTACTCGATTTTCGATTCTCACATAGTGTTACTATGCTGCGAGTCTCAAATCTTCATAACTCTAAGCTAATCAACAATCTACTTCGCTTCGCTACGATTATCGTGCATAACGCGGGTTAAAAAGGTGCGATCTCACCGCCGCAGATTACAAAATCATTATCATAAACGACAAGGTGTTGCCCGGGGCAGAATTGCGGGGTTTTACTGGTGCTATAAATGAGTAATTTATCGCCGGCTATTCTTACTTTACCTTTGATACCGCTTGAAGAAAATCTGGGTTTTAGGGTGTATTCAATGTTTTCATCAATAAGATCAAGATGCCCTGCCGGATTAATAAGTGTTGCAGTTGATCTCATCAGATCTTCGTAGTCACCGAGGGTAACAGTGTTATTTTCGGGGTTTTTGGCTGTTACAAAATAAACTTTGTTGTCATTTAATTCCAGCCCCCGCCTTTGCCCGACCGTGTAGAATTGATGTCCGTTGTGGTTGCCGATAGTTTTACCGTTTTTATCGATAAAATATCCGCTTTTTATCGATTCTCCGCTATTCTCAAGAATAAATGATCTGTAATCAGACTGCATAAAGCATAATCCTTGACTGTCCTCTCTTCTAAATGCTGAAAGTCCGTTGTCAAATGCAATCTTTCTAACAGATGTTTTATTCAAAATGCCGAGCGGCATCTCAAGTTTTGTAATAAAGTTTTCAGGGAGTCTGTAAAGCATATACGACTGGTCTTTTTTATTGTCATACGCTTTGGCAATCAGTTTTCTCTTATTATAATCCCCGATATTGATATAGTGGCCGGTAGTAATAAATTCAGCTTTTTCTCTTAACATTATGTCATAAAGGGTTTGATACTTAATAATATTATTACAAATTAAACAAGGTGAAGGCGTAATCCCTTGATTAATTCCGTTTAGATAGATTGACTCGATCTTACTTGAGAATATCATTGATATATCAACAAATATATGATCAATCTTGAGTTCAGCAACTGTTTTTATAACCGCTTCATTATTTACTCTATACCAATTATCATTGATTACAAGTGTTACTCCAAGTACTTTATAACCGGCTTTTTTCATTAGAAATGCGGCAACAGTGCTGTCAACGCCGCCGCTTATACCTGCGATTATAAGGTTATTCATTTAGATTAGTCCGTTAGTGTGTCAGGCTCCACATGAACAGATACGAAAGAGTTTTCGCCGAATTCATCTTTAATTCCGTTCTCAACTGCGGTTGCAATAGTGTGTGATTCGAGAACGGTTAAGTCAGGATTTACTCTTATGTGAACATCTACTGCTATTGTAGAACCGATTCTTCTTGTTTTTAGGTTGTGCGGGTCTGCAACACCGTTTGTTTTTCTTATTATTTTCATCAATATCTCTTTTTCATCTTCATTTACAGAGCATTCAAGGAGTTCATTTACGGCATCTTTAGCGATGTCTATTGCTGTTTTAATGAGGATAATTGCAATCAAAACACCAAGTATCGGGTCTATAACCCGCCATTTTTCATTAAGAATAAGTGCCGCACCGACACCGATTGCTACTGCCACCGAAGATAGGGCATCTGAACGGTGGTGCCAGGCATTTGCAATTAATGCCCTGGAGTTGATTCTTTTAGCTGTAACAATTGTCATTCTGTACATAAGTTCTTTTGTAATTACGGATATGATTGCTGCAATCAATACAATCAATCGCGGTGGAGGAAGTTGTTTGCCTCCCACAAAATCGATTATTGAAAGAACAGCAGTATAACCGATTCCGATGGCCGCGCCGATCAGCACAAGTGCAATAATAAGTGAGCTGAATGTTTCAAATTTGCCGTGTCCGTAGTTATGATCGCTGTCAAGTGGTTTTTTTGAAATGTTCATCCCAATAAGTACCACAATGTCTGTTGCAAAGTCTGAAAGTGAATGTACTGAATCCGCAATCATAGCAGTACTTCTTGCAATAATTCCGCAGGCAAGTTTAATAACTATCAACAGGGCATTTATGATTGATCCTATAATTGTTACCCTGTCAGCTGAACGCGCCCTTTCTTCTAAACTAATTCTTGACATAAATTATTTTCCTTTGTTGAATAATTTCAACGGGTTGATTTTGATCAGTGCGATAAATTGTGCGGCAATTATAAACAAGCCGCCTACTATCCGTTGTAACGACAACGGTTCGCCGAAAAAAAGTATTGCAATTAACGCGGCAAATACCGGCTCAAGCAGATAGATAATCGCCGCTTTATTTACATCAACGAATTTCTGCCCCAATCCCATAAAGAAGTACGCTATTACTGTTCCAAGTATTACAAGTGCAGTAAAATTGAAGATAATATTCGATTGAACGGCGGTTTGAATAAAAGCGGATGATAATAGGTATTTGAACTCATCAAATTTAAATATAAGTGACAACGGAAGGGCGCAGGCAGCCGTAATAAAAAAGCAGTAAAACATAATTGACCCCGGCTTATATCTGCCGGTGAGATCATCGATCAGTACGATTTGATAACCGAAAAACAAAGCGCATATAATTGTTAGAATATCGCCTGTCATTGGTTTGTCGGGCAATCCGAAGCCGAAAGAAAGAAGATATACACCGCAAAATGCGATAAAAAGTGCAGTTTTAACATTATTTTCAATTTTCTTTTTTTTAAACACATATTCAAATAAAGGGACAAATAGAGCGGCTAATGATGTCAGGAACCCGGAATTTGAAACTGAAATCTCTGTCAGACCGATCGTTTGAAGTATTATCGATATAAAATTCAAAAACCCGAGTAAAAAAAACTTAAAAGAGTCTTGTTTGCTTATATTTCTTAGAGTGTCAAAATTTCCTTTTAAAAAAATAAAAAACATGATTATTGCCGTCACTCCAAATCTCAATGTGATAAGATTAAACGGGCTTACCGTTTTTACTATCTCTTTTGTAAAAGAAAAAGTACTCCCCCAAAGCAGAGTCGCGGTTATTAATACTAACGGATAGAGATTGAGTTTTTTAATCATTTGTTTTCGGTTATTTCCTTTATTTTTAAGTAATCCTCGATTGAATTACATGGGTTAATAATTTTTTGTCCGAGCTCAAACAGTAGATCATCCCCTTGAAGAGACATTTTTTTAAATAATTTCTGCAAAGAGCCATCCTCTTTTTGTTTGAACAAATCCGATAAAAATGCTTCATTATAAAATGCACATAAAGGTTCATAAAGTGCTTCATTTCTATTAAAAGGTATCGAATATCCTTTATTACCGGCGTTATTTATAATACTATTAATAAAATCAGCCGTTATTAGCGGAATATCGATAGCGAGAAACACCCAGTCTCCTCTTCGGTATTCAAATGCCCTTTTGATTCCGTTAAGTGGTCCTTTGCCTTCATCATCAATTATTGTTCTTTTTTTTAGATCATCCGACAGCGGAGCATTCCCTACAAAAAAAACAGAAGGGGTTACTTTTATTGCTTCATTGTATATCTTTTCTGCAAATGTTATCCCGTTTAACATAAGAAGGCTTTTGGGAGTGCCCATTCTTGTACTTTTACCGCCATTTAATATGCCTATGTTAAGATTTTGCATCATAATTTATCTATATAATAAAATATTTATTTAATCAATTTATATTTTACACATATTAATTCCGAATAATAAGTATTAAATATATGTTTATTATTGTTAGGAGGAAAGATGACAAAAGCGGAAGTTGTTAGTGATATTAAGGATAGGATAGCAAGGGAAGGCGGTCTTGAATATGAGATAGAGAATACAGAGATTACAGCAATAATTGATGCTTTTTTTGAGACAGTTAAAGATGCGGTAACTAAGGGTGAGAGTATAGAGCTTCGCGGATTCGGTACATTTAAACATAAAGTCAGAGCAGCAAAGGTTGCGCGCAATCCACGGACAAATCAACCCGTAAATATGCAAAAACACGCCATACCGTATTTCAAGCCGGGCATTCAGTTCAAGGATATGCTTAAGAATTTAAAAGTATAGTTTTTAATCCTATTGCTTGTTATTTTAGAAAAAGTTGTTATAATATAGTAGAGGTGTTGCTTTTATGAAAAGGTTTATAATAATTATTGTCGTTTTAATCTCAATCATATTGTCACTATGTACCTCTTGTAGTGTTATAACTCTGGTAAATACAATAAATGCGGGTGTTAAACCGCCTATTTGGAGTAATACCGTTACAATTCCGGTTTTTACGCAGTCTCAGAATCTTGAAGATGTAATTGTTCCGAGTAATCTGCCTTTGATTTCAACAGTAGTTGATCCGGCGGCCCCTTTTACAAAATGGCCTGTTCCCGATGTTACAATGGATGTTGCCGCTTTGTTCACACCTGTTGTTATTTCAGGTTTTCCGCTCGACCTTAATGATGACGGTACAGATGACCTTCAGCTTAAAGGCTTTAGGTCCCTTGACACAAGGATATACATCCGTCTTTCCCTTGAAGATGTCGATGACCCCGGAGTTCTTTTAAAAATGGACCCTTCACAAGTTGATATTACTTCGGTTGTAATAGAGGGTATGCCTGTGAATTTCACCGGTCCGATATGGGACCCGTACAATAAAGAGCTGATTTTTGTTTCTACCGATTTCCCACTTGCAAGTAACGATTACTTTTTTGATTTTGGTGGGGATTCCGGTGCTGATTATACAACGATAGCGATTGACAGTTTTACTCTTTCTTTCTTTGAGAATACAGATGATGCAACAACCTGTTTTCCTGCCATCATCTTTCCGGGCGGATATCTTTTGAACATTGATGCGGAGTTCTCGGTTGGTTCATCTTTTGAGATAGCCGGAGTTATCGATAACACAGTTGATGTTTTTACCGTAGAGGATCAATCACTTCCGATGGATCTCATTTCCGGTTTTATTACTAAACTGAAGCCTTTCGGGGTTTATTTTGATGTTGAGAGTAGATTACCCTTAAATATGAGAATTGAACCGAGTTTTGCTGCAAGTGATATGTCAAGTGATCTTGTTCTTCTTACATCAAGCGGTCTTGATTATATCGGTGTCAATAATGGAGTTATGGGGTATCGTTCGCTCATAGGACCATCTCCCGACTTCGGATATGTTTCCGGTAAAAGGAGTTCATCCTCATTAATAGCTACCGATCTTGATATTATGTCAATCGGCTCTATAACAATGGGATTGACAGTTAAACTACTGCCTTCGGCAAACATTGTTTTTATTTCACCATCTGACGGACTAAATATGAAATTGTCTATAACCGGCGGTGCAACGATCTCTCTTGAAGAATTGTTCGCGAGTTTTTAATAAGGAAAGATAATGAACAGATACCTATGTTATTTATTGACATTGCTTCTCTTAATAATGCCCGCCGCAGGATATACAATCAGCTATATTGCTACGGCAGAAAGTGTTGCATGGAGCGGTAGTAACGGTTCGATAGATGACGGTTTTGAAGCGCTTCTTTATAATCCTGCAGGTATATTTATGACAAACCGGCGAGCGGGACTTAATCTTTTCGGATCGTACGGAGCAAGGGTTGCGATGAATTTTGCCAGTTCAGACGATGTTATAAAGGTACTTCAATACTCATTGTCAGGTACAAACATTACAACTAATAGCTGGTTAGACGGTTTTTTTACGCGGATACCGCACCATGGAACAGATATTGCAATAGATGTTTCAGCCCTTAATTTTATGTCATATTTTAAGTATGAAACATTTGCCATAGGTGTTCTGCTTTCAAGTAAAACCTACTCAACTACCCTCATCAGTAAGAGCTTTTATAGCATTCTGTTTGATGAATTGGATATAAGAACCCCCGTGTCTTTTTCTCTGAACTCTGTATTACTCTCATATATTGATCTCAATGTTGCCCTAAGTACCCGTGTGGGTTTCTTAGAAGAGCTTCTTCCGGTCAAAGCTGTTTATGCGGGGCTATCTTTCCATGTGTATGTACCTTTGATTTATGCAAGGATGAACATCTCCGGTAATATGACAAGTATTGATGACGGGACGGGAGTTTTGATGCCCGGTATGAGGATGAGAGGGACTTTTAGTGCAGGCGGACCGTTATTGCTTTTAAATACTTATGTGCCGCAGCTTCAGGGTTTTACACCCAACGGAGGGTTCGGGCTTGGCGTTGATATGGGCATGATTTTTGAGGTGTTCAGTTTTATGAAAATCGGTTTTGCCGTTACCGATCTCGGATTTATGGTTTTACCGGAGGCAGAGGATTCGGTTATTAATATAACTGCCGGTCTGATGGAGATGACTTCAGTTGCACAGACGATTTTTTCCGGTGCCAAGACAAAAGTTCCTACCGGAATGATGCCGGCAACTGCTATCAGGGCCGGAATAGGTTTTACCCCTCTTAGAAATAAAGAGATGCTTTTGATCGCATTTGATGTTACCGTGGGGGATTTTAACAGACTGGTTTACAACGAGCCGCCTTCTGTAAATATCGCAACAGGTATTGAGTTTAAACCCGGATTTGATTGGTTTTCTGTGCCTATGAGATTCGCATTCTGTTATAATACGGCGGCAAATTTCCCGTCCTTTGCAGTTGGTTTTGGACTACACTTCGGTCCGGTCGAGTTTGAGCTTGGTGTCAAGGGATTAGAGTTCTTTATTCCTAATCTCGGAGCAAGAGAGCTTGTGGTCGGTTTTGATATGAAATTTCAGTTTTAATAAATAAAAATCGCGTACCTCTGCCCTTTTTTTGTTGACTTTTTGTTATATTTGTTGTTATTATGATATGGAACAATAGATTAAAAACAGGAATTCATATGAATAGAAAGAAAAAAGTGTCAAAAGAGAATCTGATTATAGGTTTGTCGATCATCGTAGTGCCGGTTATTAATCTTATCATATTATCGCTAATTTCATCAGAGATAAAAGGACAGATACTAACATTCTTTATGTTTATCTATAATTATTTTTCTGTACTTATCAGATATAGTGACTTGATATTGTTGTTAAGTCTGATACAATTTATATTTTTTATTGTGATTGGTGTTGTTATTATACGGGACAAGATGTCAAGCATTAGAATTGCTTCCTACCTCCTTCTTGCTTTTATGTTGTTAAATCTCGCCGCGCTATTTTATTACAGATCAACAAACTATCTTTATTACTTTTTTCCTGTTATATCCTTGGTTTATGTTGTTTTTTCGATTGTATTCTTATCGTTTAAAAACATAAGGGTGTTTGGCGGGGCATTCTCAAAATTCAGATTTCTTAGACCATATTTGAGACATTTTTGTGATATTAATTCTGTTGTAACCGTAAACGATAAGAAATTTGCTGCTAAGATCGTTGATATATCATCAAGCGGATGTCAGATATACTCAGAAAAATTTGTTTATCATCATAAATTACTGACTATAAACTTTAATATTGACGGCAAACCTGTTGAGCTTACCGGTAAGGTTCAACGGAGAATGCCGGCTGTAAACAAATATAAAAATGGTGCAGGGGTTAAATTTTTAACATTTAAAGACAAATCCAAAAAAACGCTGTTATCTTTTCTCAAAGGGGATAAAAATATTCTGCAGGATCAGACAAGGTTCAGGAATATTGACATAGATTTTAGCATTGTTATGGATGAAGGACCAATAAAACACAAACTGCTGGAAATTAACGATAAGGGGGGATTTGTCGTTTCCGATATTAATTTTATTAAGGATAAATATATTAATACTATTTTTGTGATAGACAACGAAGAATTTAAAGTTGTTGCAAAAATTGAATGTGTTAATAAGAACAATACATTTCTTAAGCCGAGAGGTATAGATATTTCGTTCAAGCAATATTCTCACGAATTTCAAAAGAAAATTGTAAGGTTATTAAATATTAGATAGAAATGGTTTGTTAAGTTTAATAAGGGAAATGACGAAAAATTAACTATGAGAAAAGCAATATTATTATTATTTATTATGATTTCATACAATTTATACTCAAATGAAGCTGTTATTGATCAGTTTATACAGAACAGTGATCTTGACGGGCTTAAAGTATATATGGGATCAAACGCAGGATCGCCATTGTATTCGGTTATTGAGAGCATAGTTCTCGATCGTGCAAAAAAACTGATTTTTGCCAAAGATTATCAGACAGCACAGTCTCTGCTTAGTTTAATACTCGATGTTAATTTTGAGAATTTTGAAGCACAGGATATTTTTATATCAATTCAGGATTTGATAAGGGAACAAGCTGAGATTGAGCGTCAAAGAATTGCCATGGAAGAACAGAGGCAGCTTGAAGAGTTGGAAAAGCAGAAGGATGAGGCAGAGGCTCAAAGGGCAGTAGAGATAAGTACGATTGACGGGAAGAATTTTATATTCCAATGTGAGTTTGGTGCGATTAATTTTAACTATATGCAGTCCGGTTTTAACACAAATTTCTATAATGAACAAAAAAACAACATAAAATATGGTATAGATTTTTTGATGGCGTTTTATTTCCATCATCCGTATATTGCAACGGGTATTAGTTTTTATCTTGATACTTATTTTGTTGACCTGTATGATACTTCTTCAATACCGGTTAACTACAAGATACTTTTTGAGATTACCACTCCCATTATTGTTGTCCCGTTATATTTAAGGGTGGGATTCGGGCAGGTGGTTTTTTATTTTAAGGAAGATCAGACACCTGATATGCTTGTTCAGAACTTTTATTCACCGGTTCTCGGGATACAGATGAAGGATTTTTATTTTAATGAGTTTGTCGGGATTTCAGGTTATTGTGATATCTATCTGATCTCATTATTTACCTCTCATTTTGACATAGCTCTTGATTTGAATCTCGGTGTACTTGTAAGGGTGCTTGATATAGAGCCGGTAACACTTTATTTGCGAACAGAAGCTCTACTTTATTTGCTTGCAGGTTATGAAAAAATGGAAAATAATTTAAAAATTCAAATGAGTTTGGGGATGAAAATAAATGAAAAGTAAAATACTGATAATTCTATTAATTGCGATGTTTTCTGCAAATATGATTTACTCAAATGAGTTGATTGACAGATATTTTAACGAAGCTAAGTCGTATTACCTTGTAAAGGACTATGAAAGGGCTTATGCAAGGATTAAATTTGTTCTGAGGAATTTCACAACTTATGAGGCAATCCCCTTAGAGATAGCGTTGATATCTGAAAAAATTTACTATGATTATATTGAGAGTATTACCGCTCAGGGTGATGAAACCAAACTAATTGAGGTTCTTTACAGGGATAATAATTATACAATAATTGCCTCTAAGTCAAACAGACTTCAAGGGTTAAAAACTCTTTATGAGCAAAAAAAAGATATTGAAGAGCGGCAGGCGCGCGAGCAGCAGATCAGACAGGAATTGATTGATCTCAAAAATGAACAAGGGGAACAGTTTAACAGGCAGTTTGAACTACAGCTTGAGGAACAGCAAAGAAGTGCAGAAATTGAATTACAACAAAAACAGTTGGAGTATGAGAGGTTTTTGCAGGTACAGGAGCAGGCAAACAGGGAAAGAATAGAGTTTGAATCTCGTAATCAGGAGCAGTTGAATAGAATTCTTGAAACAACATTGGTTTCAAAGGATATTGAAGCGCAGGCGAACAGAAAAAATGTTATTATTCTGATTGTATCAATATCTGCAATCGTTGCAATACTTTTTGTTTTGTTTTTCCTTATAATATTTGTTGTAATGAAGAATACACAAAAGCAACAAGAAAGGATGTTTGAGTTTCAGATGCAGAATCTTCAAATAACAACGGCAAGTATTCTTAATCTGCCGCAATTGGGGCAGCAAAGGCGTGCCGATCCATCTATGATGATAGTTGATAACAGTGAACAGGAAAAACCGGTTTTAGACGGTCCTGCAACTGAAACGGTTATTGATATAAATCTTGCTGATGAATTAAAAGAGATAATTGAAACATGTGAGGTCTATGCGGAGGCGATTGACGAGAAAAGCGGCAGAAAGAACGCAAGCAAAAATGTTGCTGAGATTGTTTATAAGATTTCAAAAAATATGCAGTTTGATGATGTTACATGTATGCTCTACTACGCAATAGCACTTGTACATGACATAGGGTTTCTTGAGGTTGACGGGGAGTTGTTTGAGGCGGATAGCCTTACAGAGGAGCAGATTGCAGTACTTAAAACCCACACCACTTTGGGGTTGGGGCTCGTTGACTTTGTGCCGGAAGAGTATAAGTCTGTATTCAGAGATGGTATCTCAAAACACCATGAGAATTTAAACGGTTCCGGCTATCCGAGAGGGTTGTTTTCTGATCAGATACCGATGATAGCGAGAATTATTAGGGTTGTTGAGAGTTATATGGCTATTATATCGCTCAGAGTTTATAAAGAGATAAAAGACAAGCTGTCTGCTATTGATGAGCTAAATCTTCATACAGATAAATATGATGCGGCGATCGTTAAACAGCTTGAACAGGTCATATAAGTTATCCGGTTATCTACGGGAGGTTTTTATGAAATCCAGATTGTATTTATATATTTCGGCGCTGGTTATTTTGTTGTTTTCATGCTCTATTGCAGATCAATTTATTACTTTTACACAGGATTTCATTGATATTGAATATCAGTTGAAGTTAAAAACTCCTGTAATAAAATACAATTTAAATATTGTGGAGAATGAAGGCACGGTAATCTTAAGTGCTGAAGGATCAGGTACTGATGTAACCTATAATTGGTCAATAACAGGAACCAATCTCCTTGAGGATGAACCGGGGACTTTGTCATCAACAACAGGTGCTTCTGTATTATATACTGCACCGGAATCTAATGCCGGCTCTGTAATTGTGAGTTGTTATGCCTCAAGAAGCGGGTTTAAAAACTCAAGTGTAAAACAGGAGATAATTCTTGTTATACAGGGTAATAAATTGTCAACTCCGGAAATTGAGGCGACACTCGGATCGGTTGAATTTATTGTAGATCAGTCATATGCTGTCAGGGTTAAGAATCCTACTGACGGCATTACTTATAACTGGACTGTTTCGGCAGGTACTCTGTCTGCGGCAACAGGGGCAACTGTAACTTATACAGCGGGAGCCGGTGTTGCCGATCCGGTGGTGACTTGTTATGCAAGTAAAGATGGTTTTATCGATTCTGATGAAGTTGACTTAAATACAACAGTACGGTTAGGCCGCCTTGCTGTACCTACGGTAACAGGTTATAATACTGCGATAATTAATGAAGAGATTGAGTTGTACGGAAGCACAACAGACACGGGGATTACTTATAATTGGACATCTACAATCGGAACAATTGATCCGATAAGCAGTAGCCCGGGATTTATTTCGGATGTTTCAGGTGATGGTGTGGTTACCTGTTATACATCAAAAACGGATTGGTATGATTCAGATGAAGTGACTTTTGAAATGGCATTCGTTGATATCCCATCATCGGAGTTGATACTATGGCTTGATGCTAATGATCTTTATACAATAACAATGGACGGGTCAAATCTCGTTTCCGAATGGGATAACAAGTGTGCCGATAACAATCATTTTGTTCAAGCTACGGATACACGAAAACCAAGGTTTTTAGAAACCGGTTTGGATAATGGGGTATTAGCCGATAAAAATACAATCCGGTTTAATACAAATGATGTTTTAATATGCAGCAGTTTTCAAAATATGTTTCATCCAAAAGTGAATCCAACAAATCCTGTTGTATATACTGCAATATTTGTAGTATTTAATTGTACTGCATTGAACTCGACAAGCTGGCAGACGGTATTCACTACCCACTACGATACAAGTTATAGTCGTAGTAATGGTATTGGTTTTATTTCAAGTAAAATATCTCCTTATACTTATGGTAATAGATGGAACTATGATAGTAGTCACAATCAAGCAACATATACGAGGTATCTTGTTTCGTACATATTTGATGGAAGCGCAAGCCCGGAGGCTGCCCCCCTTCCGAATGCAAATCTTAAGACAAGACTTTGGATTAACGGTTCAGTAAGGACAATAAATTTTCCTGAATCCGGTAACGCACCACCATACTATGTTACTACGGGTCCGGTAATTAGTGCTTCGATTGGTGCATATGCACCTACTGCCGGCTATTTTAACGGTGATATATCAGAGATAATAGTTTATAAATCACTTGTTGCACCGATGTCAGACGCAGACAGAATTAGAATCGAAAACTACTTAAACAGTAAGTGGGGCGTATTCTAGTTAATTTGTTGTTGTTTTTTTAAAAAAAGGGTTCAGACTTATTAAGAGTCCGAACCTTTTTAATTATTTATACACCAATAGATCTAATTGATTTGACAAAAATCTTAAATTATGATATTAATCCGTTTTCAGGAGTTTGTTGATGCAAGTAATCGTTACAGTGAAAGACAAGAATTATACAATTAATAGAGGCGCGACACTTTTTTCACTTATCAAGGAGAATATGCCGAATGCCGTTTATAATATGGTTGGTGCAATTAGGAAACCGGATGGCGCATTTATTGAGCTTTTCGAGACGGTCGATCATAATATAGATATTGAATGGGTAACCGCTTCGACAGCTGAAGGATTAGCTGTTTTGAGACATTCCGCATCTCATATTATGGCGTCGGCGGTTGTTAAGCTTTTTCCAGGTACAAAAGTTGCAATCGGTCCTTCAACAGATGACGGATTTTATTATGATTTTGATTCCGAACATAGATTTAGTGAAGCGGATTTTGAAGCGATTGAGAAAGAGATGACTGCGATAGTTGAGCAGAATATTAAATTTGAAAGGAAGATCGTTACAAGAGCAGATGCTATTAAAGATTTTGAATCTAAAGGTGAGATATACAAGGTAGAGCTTTTAAAAGAGATTACCGATGACAAGGTAAGCTATTATGTTACCGGTGATTTTACTGACCTTTGTCGCGGTCCACATATACCTGAGAGCGGATATATCAAGGCATTTAAGATAATGAAGGTTGCGGGGGCTTACTGGAGAGGTAACGAAAAGAATAAGATGCTTCAACGGCTTTACGGAACGGCATATTCTGATTCAAAGTCATTGAAACAATATCTCAAGATGATGGAAGAGGCGCTTGAAAGAGATCATAGAAAGATCGGCAAAGAGATGCAGCTTTTCGGATTTTATAATGAAGGACCGGGGTTCCCTTTCTGGAAACCTAAAGGTATGGAGTTGTATAATGCAATAATCGAGTACTGGCGTGCTATCCACAGAAAAGAGGGATATGTTGAGGTAAAAACGCCGATCATATTGAATGAGTCTCTTTGGCACAGATCAGGGCATTGGGATCATTATAAAGAAAATATGTATTTTACGGAGATCGATAAAGAAGCGTATGCGGTAAAACCGATGAACTGTCCCGGCGGGCTATTGATATTTAGAGACGGCATACATTCCTATAAAGAGCTGCCGCTTAAGATTGCAGAGCTTGGTTTGGTACACAGACATGAGAAGTCCGGCGTATTACACGGTTTATTCAGAGTAAGACAGTTTACTCAGGATGATGCCCATGTTTACTGTACGGAAGAGCAGATTAAGGATGAAGTAAAGAAGGTAGTTCAGTTAACGCGAAGAATATATAAAGATTTTGGGTTCGAATCGGTACACCTTGAGCTTTCAACAAGGCCGGAGAAGTCGATCGGTTCAGATGAAATATGGGCGATTGCAGAGAATTCATTGAGAGAATCACTTGAAGAGTTGGGGCTTGACTACAAACTAAACCCCGGAGACGGAGCTTTTTACGGTCCTAAGATCGATTTTCATATAAAAGATGCAATAGGAAGGAGCTGGCAATGCGGTACCGTACAGCTTGATTTTTCTATGCCGGAAAGGTTTGATATAACTTATATTGATCGAGACGGCCAAAAAAAACGGCCGGTAATGCTCCATAGAGCAATTCTCGGTTCAATCGAAAGGTTTATCGGTATTATCATTGAGAATTACAAAGGTAAATTCCCGTTGTGGCTTGCACCGGAACAGATCAGGGTTCTTACTGTAAATGACGATATACATGGAGAATATGCAAATATTGTTAAGGAGAAGTTGATTGCTGCAAACTTCAGGGTAAGTGTTGATAACTCTGATGAGAAATTAGGCGGCAAGATCAAGACGGCAAGGCTTGAAAGGGTTCCGTATATAATTATAATCGGAGATAATGAACGGGATAACAGGTCTGTTACATTAAGAAGATCTGATGATCAGGAGAATACTACAGTCGGGCTTGATGAATCGATTAATTATTTCAATGATATATTAGTTCAAAAAAAATAAAATCCTGTTAGGTAATAAAAAAGGAGCAGTATCTGGCATTTAAAGAATTAAGAATTAACGATCAGATCAGAATCAAAGAGATTCTGCTGATTGACAAAGAGGGCAACAAAATCGGTGTTGTTCCTACAAGTGATGCAATTAGAATGGCAGTAGAAGACGGTTTGGATCTGGTTGAGATATCACCAACGGCTAAACCCCCGGTTTGTAAGATAATTGACTACGGTAAATTTAAGTTTGATGCAGAAAAGAAAGAAAAAGAAGCCAAGAAGCATCAGCAGGTTGTCAGTATTAAGGAATTAAGACTTCAGCCGACAATCGACAAGCATGATTATGAATTCAAACTCAACCATGCAAAAGAGTTCCTTTCAAAAGGAAATAAGGTTAAGATAACGATACGGTTCAGAGGGCGGCAGATGGCCCACATGAATATCGGTGAAGACACACTGAAAAAGTTTGAAGAGGATCTCAAGGAGATCGGTATAATCGAAAAAAGACCGAGTGTAGAAGGCAAACAGATGAGTATGATTGTTGCACCGGCAAAAAAATAGATATAAACGCTATGTATTAGCGTTATAATATATCGCGTTATGAGGATGCTGACTCTTATAATGCGAAAATCATCCGCTTAAATGTGCGGAGATTATTAATTATCAAAGGAAAACAGTATGAGTGGTAAAGTAAAAGCAAAAACCAAGAAAAGCGCAGCAAAAAGGTACCGGATTACAAAAAACGGTAAGGTTCTTTACAATAATATGGGCAAAAGACACCTTTTAACCAAAAAAAGCGCAAAATCAAAGAGAAACAAGGGTAGAAAGAGTACACTTTCTGCAGCAGAAGCAAAAAGAGCAATACAATTGCTTCCTTCACGCTAGTTAAAGAGGAGTAAAGAATGGCAAGAGCAATTACCGGAAGAGTTCACAAGAAAAGAGCTAAAACAATTTTAAAGAGAACTAAGGGTTATAGAGGAACAAGATCAAAGAATTACAGAGTTGCAAAAGGCGCAATGATGAAGGCGTTGAGCGCAGCTTATGTAGGCAGAAAGCTTAAAAAGAGAGATTTTAGAACATTGTGGATTGCAAGAATCAACGGTGCCTGTAGAAATCTCGGCATAAGTTATTCACAGTTCATCTATGGATTAAAAAAGATAAATGTTGAGCTGGATAGAAAAACTCTATCTGATATGGCTATAACAGACATAGCGGCATTTACAGTACTTGTAGATCAGGTTAAAGAAGGTCTTAAAAAGTAGTTTGTTATATTAAGATTGCCACAGGGTTAATATATCCTGTGGTATTTTTTTAAGGGTAACGGGAGGTTATTTATGGATATAGCAAGGATCGAATTGTTGGTAAACAGAGTTAATGCCGCCGCGGAGGTTATTGACCGCCTAAAAAGGGAAAATGGTGAATTAACAGATCAGATTGCAGTCCTTAAGCAACATAATGCCAAGCTCAAGGCAGAGCTTGACCAGTCAAATAGCGAGATTAAAACACTGCATACAAGACTTGAAAAAAGTATCCAGTTTGATATAGATATTGAATCAAAGATAACCGATGCATTGACTCATCTTAATAATTCGATTACTAAGGGTGGAACCGATAGAGAGCCTTTTAATAATAGTTTTGCAAATAAGCGGATCGATGAACAGATCACAGAAGAAAGAAACCCGATAGTTGATAGAAAAGAATTTGAGCATAAAACCGAACAGATTAGGGAACATAATGAGGTAAATACCATTAACCAATCTGCAGTCAAAAAAGAAACCGAAAAAGATAAAGTTCAGAAGATCAAGTCAAATGAGATCAGTGAGGAAGAGTTGAGAATAAAGAGATTTCTTTCGATGTCTGATGATGATCACGAAGCCGTGAATGAAACAAATGATAATGAAGATCTGTTCTCAAGAGATGGCAGCAATAAATCACAAGAGTTCATAAATAAAAAGAATGAGTCGGTTGAGATTGAATTCGGAAGGAATATTCCAAGAATTGCCATTGAGAACGAAGAGTTCAATGAATCTGATAAAACAAAGGTAAATAACTCTTTATTACTTGATGATGAGGATGAGCCGGATGATATTGACTTTGAGATAGTTGATGTTGAATCAGAAAGTGATAGTGAGATACCTAAGGGTGTGCTCTGATGAATAACGATGATGAATCGATAGTATTTGAGATATTAGGACAAAAACTAAGATTTAAGATAACAGACGGCTCAAAAGACGATCTTTTAAAAATAAGTGATTATTACAAAAGCATTGTAGATGAGATAGCAAAGAAACATCCGAATCTCCCGCATATACATTTATTGTGCTTATCCGGTTTAAAGGTCGCAGAAGAATTCTACAAATTTGCAAAAACCAAAAAAAGCCCCGTTGTCTTTGAAAAAAACAAAATTAATGAAAAAGTCGATGAAGCGATTAAGTTGCTTGATATTTCATTGCAATAATGCTATTATGCCTTTAGCCTGCGGTGTTGGTGAGAATGTGTTAAGTTTTTACCTCAAAAACAATAAAACGGGATTTCAATATAATGTCTGTTGATCGCCGCCTTAATTGGCAACAAGGCGTGGGATAGAGTGAGAAAACCCACCTGGTAAAACCGGGAAAAAACTTCCTTTTGCCACGGCACTCGCGGGTCATAATTTATAGTAGTTCTGCTCAAACATCTCTTGAGTTCTTCTGTATCGTTCTGTATTGCCGCTTGTACGGAAGTAGTTAAGTAAGAAATCAAATGCTTTACCCACAAAGTAAATATCTCCCGAAAATATATAGTGTATTGTTAAGAGATCAGAAATACCTTCATCGACCAGTCCGATATTGATCTTGCAAATACCCTCGTAATATCTGAATTCAGCAGGCAACTCGTTTCTAGCATTAGCCGGAATACGGCTTAATATCCTTATTGCTTCATTATAATCATTTTTTTCTATGTTCATTCTTACAAGCATCAGAAAGGCTTCCTGTACTAAAGGATCAGTAAGATTGTTGTTTGTGATATAACGGGTCATTTCGCCGGTGAAACGGTTCGGGTTTGTGAAAAAGCTATTGATATACTCAGATAGAATACTTATGTTTTTGATCTTATTTGAAATATCCTGCCTGTTAAGATAGTTAGTATCTCGCTCCATTAAAACTGCTCTCACAAAAAGTCTGTTGAATGCATTTGCAGGAATAAAATCTGATATTCTTATAACAAAATCGATCGCCTTAATTGTGTTTCCTGTCCTGATAAAAGTCTCAGTTACAGATATAAGGTCACGGGGAGCTATATCAACAAGATTATAAGTAGATATTATTTCGGCAAATTCGAGGGCTTCGTTATAACGGTTTACTTTTTTTAATTCAGAGTGGATTGTTATCACGGTAAGCGGCGTTCGGTTGCCCGCAAAAATATTCATAGCTGACCTTAGTTCGTTATATTTAAGAAAAAAACCGAAAAGTTCTCTGTTTAATTCAAAGTTATCAAGTGTTTTAATGCGGGCATTAAAATCTCTGTAAATCCCTGTAATACTTGAATAGTTGTTTAAAGCAATCCCTGATTTAATACAGATAGTAATATTTTCGACAAATAATTCATTGGGATTTGCAGTCAGATTATTTTTACTGATATCAAAAGCAGCTTGATAGTTCTTTTGCATGAAATAACCGTATGCTTTGTAATAATTAATATTATTTGAAGGCGAGTTTAATCTGTCAATAAAAGTGATAAGATCAACAAATCTTTCTGACCTCATCAAGGATAAGGCAATTTTTTCGGCAACCTCATTATTATATCCGGCTTCATCGATGTATTTGTTGTAATAAACTATTGCGTTCTCATAGTCTTTGATATTGTAATAGGCATTTCCGGTCTGAAGTATTACCTCCCGGCGGCGTCTTACTGTTACCGACTGATTGAGATATTCGGTAAATGATCTTATTGCACTTCCGTATTCATAAAGTCTGAAATACGCTTCTCCTGATTCAACTTTTGATTCGTAGTATATCTCATCTCTTCTATTATTCCGCTGAATTAATGAAAGATATGTTATCGCTCTGTTGTAGTCCCTTTTTTCTTTTAGTATAACTGCTATTATATAGTTGACATTATCTGATTCGGGTCTTCCCGAAAAAAGCTGTGACCATCTGGTAAATAGTGGCAAAGCCCTGTCAAACAGTCCGTTATTGTAACAAATCTCCCCCGATTTATAGTAGAGATAGTTCATATTTGCAGGATTGAAGTTTTCAAATCGTGAGGAATATTCAGACAGTCTAATAATCATATCCTTATTGCCGGATCTCTCTGCGGCAGTAAATGCGCTTAGGAATTCCTCATCGCTCATTGTAGAAGTATCCATTTGATTGTAAATAGTGGCTGCATCGGTAAATCTGTCAAGCTTAATATATAAAGAGCCGATCTGCGCTCTGTGTTCAGGGTATCTGTGCCGTAGTAAATAGTTTAGAGCATTGTTATAATCATTCTCCGCTATGTATGTATTCGCAACGAATTCTAACCGCTCCCGATTTATGCCTTCTGTATTTATAATTTGAAGCATCAGATTTCTTGCTGCGTTCGAATTACCGCTCATAAAATATGAGAGCGAAGTGAAATTTAAAATATCAGGTGTTTGAGGAAGCTCGCCTGCGGTAAATTCGCGGATAACTCTTCTGTAATCACCGAGGTTGTAGATTGCACGGACCCTTTTGGCGAAAAAAAGATTAATATCTGAACCGGTTATCACTCTTTCAGAGATAGCACGGTCAGCATAAACAATTAGTTTTTGATCCATAGAAGATGATGCAAGTTTATCTACTGTGATCCGGTAGATGTCTGATCTGAATCGGGTAAAATTTCTATTCTGGAGATATTGATCGACAAGAGTAAGACCCTCTTCAAGCTGACTTGTATTAAATTTGTTTAGGACAGAATAGTAGAGCGCGATCTCTCTTTGCTGCGGATTTAATTGATTATAATCTATCCATCGTGAGATGTTATCTGAGTTTACAAAATCAGACTTGTACGAATAAAGAACAAGGAGATTGAAGAGGAGGTCTTTGCGGTACTCAAAATCCGTTTTATCAATAAGCGTTGTCAAAATCCTTATCGCACCGTCAATATTGCCGGTTTTAATCTGTGCTATACCCGAAAAATATCTTGATCTTTCAAGATAGACTGAATCCGGGTAATCGTTAATAATACTGATGAATTTGGTATAGGCATTTTCATAGAATCCGTCATTGAAGAGGTTGATAGCGACTCTGTAATCCTCGTGATCACTACCAAAGAGACTGAATGATATGATTAAAAATAAAAACAAAAAACGCAATTTCATAGTTACCGCTTTATGGATTACCTGCAAAAATCAAGAAATCGATTTTTTTAGGCAACAAAGTTTATTTGATTTACAAATAATTTTATTAATGTTAGAATTTAGCATAAATATTGAGCATTTTGAATTGTTTTTACAAAAAATTACACAGCTTTTAGGGAGCAGTTTTTATGGATAAGAGTGATAGGATATTTGTAGCGGGTCATAGAGGGTTAGTAGGTTCTGCTATTGTCAGGAATCTAAAGAACAACGGTTATAACAATATAATAATCAAAACAAGGGATGAGCTTGATCTGACAAACCAGTCCTCTGTGATGGATTTCTTTCAGAAGAACAAAATTGATTTTGTTTTTCTTGCAGCGGCTAAAGTCGGCGGCATTATGGCAAATTCAACACGAAAGGCAGAGTTTATCTATGAGAATCTGATGATACAGACCAATATTATACATAGCGCATATCTTTCCGGTGTTAAGAAACTGTTATTCCTCGGAAGTTCATGTATATATCCAAAGCTCGCAGATCAGCCCATTAAAGAGGATTACCTCTTATCCGGTTATCTTGAACCGACAAATGACGCCTATGCTATTGCTAAGATTGCCGGTCTTATTCAGTGCAAAAGTTATAATGAACAGTATAAAACAAATTATATTTCAGCGATGCCTACAAATCTTTACGGAATAAATGATAATTTTGATCCGGTTAATTCCCATGTTCTGCCTGCATTGATCAGACGGTTTCACGAGGCAAGAATTAATTCAGATAACAAGGTTGTAATCTGGGGTACGGGCAAGCCCATGCGGGAGTTTCTTTTTGTTGACGACCTTGCTGATGCGCTGATATTCTTGATGAAAAACTATAAATCCGATGAAACAATCAATGTTGGTACCGGAGTAGATGTAACGATATCTGAACTTGCGCATATAGTTGCAGAAACCACGGGTTTTAAAGGGAATATTGAGTTTGATACAACAAAACCGGATGGAACGCCTCGTAAACTTCTTGATGTCTCTAAAATAAACAATCTCGGATGGAGAGCCGTAACAGACCTTAGGGCGGGGATTGCGTTCACCTATAAATGGTTTGTAGAACATTACAATAAACAGTAAAAGTATTCTTTGAAATGAAATATATTTATGATATATTAAGATATACTGGATGAAATCGGAGCAAACTGTAATGAAAAGATCGATAATCAGAACAAATTTTGTTTTATATATTGGTGCCGGTTTGGTTATGGGTTTAATTTTTCCGTTTTTTGCCGGTTTTTTTGTAACTTATAAATCCGGCCTCCATTTCGGAGTTTTTTTTGCGGGATGTATGACTGCAGGATTGATAGTCGGTCTTACAAGTTTTTTTGTTATGAAAACAACTATGGTTAAGATTGTCATGAAGATTAAAACCAGTTTTGATTGTCTTACGGACAATGCCGATTGTGAAGATACGATATTCGAAGATAATTATAATGATGCCTTCGGCGATATGTTAAAATCAATTAATCTTTTTATTACTAAGTACATTAGTCTTATCAAAAAAAATTCTGATATAATTGATGAGATTCAAAAGATAAGTTCGTTCCTTGATGACAGCATCAGTCAGGTAAAAGGTGCTTCCGATAATATAACAACTTTTGTAGGCAATGTAAATCAGTTGATATGGTACCTTGATTCGGAGATTGATATATCTGATACAAATTGGGATACTCAGAACAAGTCAACACTCATAGCGGTTACACATGTTGTCGAGTTATTTACCCAAATTGACCTGTTAACCAAATCACTTCTTAATCAAACAACATTTATAGATACAATATCATCAGATATCAGGCAGATCAATGAGATGATTTCCGGAAAGGGGGGCAGTTCATTCTTTTCAAAAAGTAATGACTTAATCGATAATGTCAGGAACACAATCGGACAGTATAACAAAGACCTGTCAAGTATTGAGGATTCTATAAAAGAGATTACCGAGATATCCGAAAAAACTAATCTGCTTGCAATAAACGCCTCAATTGAGGCCGCACGGGCTGGTGTGCATGGCGAGGGGTTTAGTGTAGTTGCAAAGGAGATAAAGAGTCTTGCTTTTTCTGTTCAAAAGATGTCAATCGCTATTCTTTCTGTAATAAATAGGGTAAAGAAGGAATTTGTGAATTCAAATAGGAAGCTTGATGAAACAATTCTTGATTTTACCGGTAATTTTCAGGGGCTTACAGATTCAAGTAACAATATAATTACAAGTATCAAGGATATTACGAAGTTGTATGACGAGATAGAGAGTAATCATAAGTATCTGCATGGAACACTTCTCGGGCTACGAAAAAACATTTCACTTTTAAGAGATGCCTCAATCACCTCAAAGAAATCGATCAAAACCATCAAGTCCAACTCAGAGAGTGTTACAGAAAATATGGAGAGAATTCAAACAGATGTTAATATGATATCTGAAGCAATCAGTGATATATCGACTGTTTCTATAAATCTAAGTGATAAAATATCCTCTTTAGTAAGCTGTCAGGAGGAGATAGATGAAAAAAATAGGTGAATTATTTATTGAAAACGGATTAATTAGTCAGAGTGATCTGAACAAGGCGTTGGAAATTCAAAAATCTCTTGATGTGAGGAAACCTCTCGGCGAGATACTTGTTGATTTGGAGCTTATAACCTACGATAAGCTAATCAGTTATATTGAGCTTCAACTGAAACAGTTTGAGTAGTTTTAGAGATAACTAAAAAAAAAAATAAATTTGTCTTTGTTTTTATCTTTTTTTTTTATAAAATGATTAAAGGAAGCAATTTTTTAAAAAGCTTCGATATAGTTTATTGAAATATCAGGAGATAGAAATGAGAAAGTTTACAACAGCGGTTATATTCTTTTCGGTATTGAGTATGTTTGCTCAAGATAATGTTTTACTCGACAGTAACAGGGCTAACTCGGCATTATTATCAATATATAGAACAAACAGACCAGTTAGAGAAGAGTTTTTGCTAGGCATTGAGGCTCAGATCGCCACAAATAATGCATCAATATTTGACTCATTTGATATTCTTGCCGGACTAATGCAGGATCTTGCAATGAAATCCCCTTATCAGTCAAAAGAACGGGCGATAATTTACAGATATATGGATAAGTTTTATTCACAAACACCGGTAGAGACGCAAGATAGGATAAGAATCCTTGCAATAAGATGCCTCGAACTTGAGTTTGCTGATTTCGATCAAATGGCTATGAGTAATCTTATACTTCTTCTTGGTACTGTCGGTGATAAGATAGATGAAAACGGCTTGACTTTATTTGAAACATCAAGGGCTTTAACAAGAATATTTAATTCAGAAATCCTAAGTATTAATGTAATTAATACCGGGTATATTGCAGAGTCTTTAATCATTTCAACAGCGAGATTATTATCTAAGGATACTAAGGGCATTTATCTTAATACGGTATATTTCACTGAACTTAAGTCGATTGCAAATAACCGCGCTTGGGGCTGGAGAATATCTTTAAGACTTGATAATGAATTGAAAAAATACATTATGAGTATAAGATAGTAAATATATCCCTTCTTAGGAACAATATTGAATGGCAACACTTATCAATTTTCAATCCGGCTACTATAAAGATGTAGCCGGTGAATTAATTTTTAGAGGGGCGGCACAGACCGAAAAAGCAGAGAGCTTTTTTATAACTGATAAGGTTGTTAAAGCAGATCAATCTGTTTTTGCACACTTCGTAATGGATTCAATAACAATAGTTACGGGTTCATCTGTAAACTCACTTGCACTTGCCATACTTGATCACTATCTTGACAGCATCAGAAATACTCACTTTGACTCTGTTATACCGGTGGTGTTTTTTGGTGAAACATCATTAACGGGGCTTGGGCGAAGACTTACGGCGGTAAAAAAACACTTTATGGATGCTCTCGCAAAAAGGGTTTCAAGAGTATCAAAATTAATGTCAGAGCAGAGTCCTCGTGCCGGTAATAATATTGCCGGTCTTTTTGTTTTTTTTATTGATTATGATAAAGCGGCTGTAAGTCTGAACGCCGGTTTTAACGGGCAAAAGCGAATGGTTGATGATCCGCAAGCCCCATCAAGGTCATACCTCAAGGTTGAAGAGTCCTACTCAATAATGGGTGTGACACCAAAACCTAATGATACTGTCGTTGACCTCGGAGCGGCACCGGGCGGCTGGAGTTACAGCGCAGCAAAAAGGGGAGCTAATGTAATAGCTATTGATAATGGACCCATGAAAAAAGGGGCAACCGATAATAAACTTATTGAACATATAAAAATGGATGCTTTTAAATATAACCCCTCTTCACTACGAAAACCCGTTTGGTTGTTTTGTGATATGGTTGTAGAACCAAGGCATTCTTATAATCTATTGTTAAAGTGGATTGAGAACAGATGGTGTAATAGTTTTATCGTAAATCTCAAATATGGCCACACAGAGCCTCAGTTGCTTATTGACGACTTTAATAAAAATTTATTGTTTAAGAAACTTAAATATTTTAGGGTGGTGCATCTTTATCACGATAGAGAGGAGATAACGCTACTCGGTATCGTTGATTAGTTCAAAGGAATACGAATTATTTACGACAGTGTATCTAAGTCCGTCTGTAACGGTTATCAACATATTCTCTTCATTATTTTCAATAAAAATTACTTCAACTCCGGAGCTTTGAGCGACCTGAAGACTTTGTTCTCTGCCCATAACAAAGAAAGCCGTAGCAAGTGCATCTGCTCTTACTGCATCATCACAGATAACTGTTACTGAAGTAAGGTTGTTGCTTACCGGATATCCCGTAACCGGGTTTACAATGTGATGGTATCGGATACCGTCTTTAATAATAAATCGTTGATAATCGCCTGAAGTAAGTATAACGCCGTTGGACATTTCAATAAGACCGATATTTCGTTCGGGGTGATAGGGGTTGGTTATCGCTACATTCCATTTTCTTCTCCCCTCTGCAAGCCCGTCTATAACGATGTCTCCCCCGCCGTTTACTATGAAGTTTGAAGCGCCGTTACTTTTTAGGAAAGCGGCAATCCTTGAAATTATCAATCCTTTGGCAATACCGCCGAGATGAACCGATGCACCATTTAGTAGTTCAATGCTTTCAGCCGATACAATGAGATTGTTATAACCTGAGGATTGTAATGCCTGATCTATTGAGTTCCGGGAAGGAAATATATAGTTTGGTTTGTTGAATTCCCAAAGGTGTATAAGATTATATAAAGCCGGGTCAAAAGCTCCATTTGTAAGTTTGCATATTTCCATTGAGGTTGATAATATTTGAAGCAGTTCACTGTCAGGATTTGCAAGGAATTTGTCTCGGTTGAGCTGTGATATTAAAGAATCCTGTATAGATGTAGAATACCTTCGCTCAAGTGTGCTCACAAACGCCGGTATCCGGTTTAATAGTTCCATACCGGATTGTTTATCTGTATGATAGAGAATAATCTGAAGATTAGTACCCATTGACGGGATGTTGATTTCACACTTTGAATACTGTCCGTAACAACCGGATAATTGTATAATTACAATTAAAAGTATAATGGTTTTTTTCATTATTTCTGCCTCTTAAATTTGTTTGTTCCGAATATTGCTAATATTATAAAAAAGCCGAAAAATATAAAGAAAACAATTGATATTATATTCCTTAAACGGGCAAGCTTGATTTCGTAACCGTAGTATTCTTCTTCTAATTGATTGGATACACCTCTGTATTTTGTTGCTATACCGCTGAAGAATGCATCAAACGATATGGTGTCTTTTGTAGAATCATCATATTCGTGAATCACTCTTAAGACTGATTGGTTTGCAGGGTAATAACCGTAAATTGAGGCAAGGTATGTATATATTTCATCATTTTTTGATAAGCCTTGAATAAGAGATTCAATGTCGGATTTTTCGCTCTCTCTTAGTATGATAAGTTTGTCAAGGTATTCCCGTTCTTTTTTGACCCTCATGCTTTCAAATAGTCCGTTGCTGCCGAGTATCAATTGATAGGTTATCATTCCTGAAAATATCATTACAAATACAAGTAGGATTTTCTTCATTATCTATACTGCCGTATTATTAAGAAATTTTGCTTTACATATTTAAAATTATCTGTAATTATCAACTAATAAATAGTATTTATTATTATCATACAGATTAGGAGTACAAATGAAACAATATAATTTTAAAAGTGATCTGTCAAATTCTTTATATGTTTTATCTATTATATTTGTACTTGCGACAGGCTTTTTGGTTTTTGCACTCGGTATACTTTATCCTGTTTATTTTGCTGCTACAAGATATACGACAATTTATAGCCGGATAGTTGTTTTATTGATTGGTGTTGGGAGCTTACTGTTATTGGGTTTCTATATTTATAAAAAAATCAGCATGTATAGATCGGTTGGATATGGAATTCTGCATATATTTGTTTATCCGTTTCTTAGCGTTATATCAGTTGCCTGTTTTGTATTTATTGAGGCGGTTTCAATTAGAGTAATCACAGGTATTCTCGGTCTGTTACTTTCAATAATAGCGATTGTTTTAATCAATGTTGTGTTATTTCTTTTATTGTTGTTATTGAGAAGAACAGTACATCCGTTAAAAATGGTTCTTTTTAGAAGAAGATCAATTCTTGAATGACACGACCGATTCCACCCCTTTCTTCCATCTATGATAGAGATTATCAGATTGAAGTTTGTTGATCAAAGGATCATAGGAAGTAAATGTTCGTTTGAGTCCTTTGATATAATCAATTGACGGAAAGAATCCGGTAGCAAGTCCCGCAAAAAATGCCGCCCCAAGAGCTGTTGTTTCATTCATGTCTGACGCAAAGACCCTGTTTTGAATAATATTAGATTGAAACTGCATCAGGTATTCGTTTTTTGATGCGCCTCCGTCCGCCTTAAAGTCGCCTATTTTACCGCCGAAGTCACTCTTCATCGACTCGTATAGATCAGCTGTCTGATATGCTATCCCTTCGAGTGCCGCCTTAACAATATCATCTCTTGTTGTATCCCTTGTAATACCGAGAATAGACCCTCTTACATCGGGGTCCCAGTAAGGACTGCCGAGTCCTGTGAAAGCCGGTACAAATAAAACAGACTCTTTAGTATTGCTTTTTGCTATATCAGAGGTCTTACTTGAATTGTCGATTATTCCGAGACCATCGCGAAGCCACTGTATTACTGCACCGCCGATAAAAACAGCACCTTCCATGGCATAAGTTACCTCGTTGTTAATGTGCCAGGCTATTGTTGTTAGAAGACGGTTGTTTGATTTACGGGGTTTCTTGCCAATGTTCATTAAAAGGAAACATCCTGTTCCATATGTGTTTTTGACATCGCCTTTATTAAAACAGGCCTGACCGAATAGTGCACCCTGTTGATCTCCGACCACCCCCGAAATAGGTATTTTATGTCCGCCAAAGTAACTCGGGTCGGCAAAAATATTGTTGGCTGAATTTGATATTAATTGTGGCATCATCGAAATCGGTATGTTAAAATATTCCAAAAGCTCACTGTCCCAGTCAAGTGTGTGGATATTTAGAAGCATCGTTCTGGAAGCGTTTGAATAATCTGAAACATGGTGTTTACCGGCGGTAAGTTTATAGATCAGCCAGCTTTCTATTGTTCCAAAACATAGATCGCCCTTTTCTGCTGACTTTTGAGCATTTTCAACATTGCTTAATATATATTCGATTTTAGTTGCACAGAAATAAGGATCGGTTACAAGTCCGGTTTTATCATAGATAATAGAATTATAAATTGATTCTTTGATTTTGTTGCAGCGATCGGCTGTTCTCCGGCATTGCCATACAATAGCATTATGAATAGGCTTGCCTGTTTTTCTATCCCAGATAACAGTGGTTTCCCGTTGATTGGTAATCCCTATGCTGTCGATATCTTGATATTTGATGCCGGATTCATCAATAATGTATTGAAATGCTTTTAATACTGTCTGCCAAATCTCTTCAGGATTGTGTTCTACCCAGCCGGGGCGCGGATATATCTGTGTAAATTCAAAATTTTTTTGTGCAATTATTTCGGCATTGGGGTTAAATAGTATTGCACGGGAACTTGTTGTGCCTTGATCGATAGCAAGAATGTATTTTTGAGCCATAATATACCCCCGTTTTTATATTAATCAAAAAGGCTGTGTATAGTTGCTTGCGGAGTATAGAACCCTGCTTTTTCAAATATTTCAATAACCCTGTCTTTTTCGGCACGGGATAATTCTCTGTTAATAAAGTATATTCTACTGACTCTATCAAGAGAATAGATGGCTGTAAGGAAGTTTCTGTCTGAAGCAGAAGCAGTACGGTTAAGGACACGCCTGATAAACCGTTGTTCTTCAATGTAAGGTGTGTATTCTCTGAAAAACTCCGAGTAACTGATCGGTATTTTATAAACAAAGGCCATACTGGCATTGTGCACCGATGATATATTACTAAACGATGTTTCGGTGTTGCTTTCAAATACTCTGATATAGAAGTGATTGTTATTAAAATGAGTAACAAGAACTGCAGTGTGATAAAATTCCGGTATTACCGGTGAAGTGTTTCGCATTCTATTAAAAACAACCATATAGAAATAGCCGTTGTCTTGTTTCTGGTCTCTTAAAAGTACACCTTTAAGGTCTTCTGTTCTAAAACCGCGTCCTTCGTAGTATTGAGAATATCTGTCGCTATTCAATTCTCTTGCCGTTATATTTGTAAACCTGAATCGTCTGTTAATCTCGTCTCCAATATTCTTCACCCAATCTCTACCGAAATAGGGGTCGTATTCCTCTTCGTAATAGGAATATAATTCGCTTCTCCTTTCATTAAGGCGGCGGGTTTTGAGAAGATCGATCGGCATATAAAGGTGGTTGCGGTCTGCAAGCCGTATGTAGGTGTCTGCCACCTCTTTAGCAAATCCGCTGCAGTTGAGACCGCCGACCGGTTGAGTTTGCCGGTTGCCGCTTCTGATATAAACAAAGTCACCAAGCTGGTTTCTTGCGCCGTCATCTACAAAAACATCACTGATTGAGGGGTATATTATACTTCTGATAAACCGCTCTTTAAGCGACCTGTCATCTTCAAAGATCATTACCTCATTATAGTAGTTATTGTATCGTATTACATTAAGTATGGAAGACAACGGTAGTTCTGTAAGTAGATTTATATCAAAATAATATGGTATGTCTCTCTTGTAAAGGAGTCCGAAGAGATACAAATCACATTTGCCGGGTCTTCTTCTGTCGAAGTATATATATGAATTGTTGTTTCTGTGAATGTAAACAGATACATTCTGAAGTTCTTTAAATGAGTTATAGTTATATATAATCCTGCCGAATGCAAATGTGTCATCCGGTTCCGATTCGGAGTTGTAAAAACGGATCTCCCAGTTGCCTGCCTCATCGGTATTTATATAAAGTACGGTTTGTTCGCCTTCAAAATAGAGCCGTTTACCGGAGTACTGATACCAATCGGCATCAGGTTTTGAAAAGAAAACCTTTCGTATGTTAACAGTATCTCTTGTTATTACAATCTCGCTTGAATAGGAAAAGGCACCGAAAATAATGAAGAATATTATCGCAATTCTTTTAATCAACATATACACTGCTTTTTATGACTCCTGAACGATCAAATATATTATCGGTAAGTTTTTGTTTATCATTTGCAGTTTTGTTAATAAAGTCTAATCTATCAGAGGCATAAAGCGGGGATATCTCAATCTTTTGATTGTTGTATTGAGTGTTTCTCTCAATTATTCCTGCGTCTTTTAGCCAGTTAAAAAACATCTTGTTTTGCCCTTCTATACAGGTGTCGATAGAGTCAACGCCGGTTTTATTCTTTAGCGGGTAGAATTCCTCATTTCTATCTGTTTCATAAAATACTGAAACGGGTGCAAGTGGTATCGTGTTAAAAACAAAGGTTTCAAACTTAATCCCGGCAGTTTCTTGATGGACCGGCTCTTTGTTGTTTTCAAATACATAACCCTTGATTTTTTTGTTTGCGAAATGTATCTCAAGGTGTGCCGTAAATTTGTGTAAGAAATCAACATCAAATATATGTATAGCTATTGAACCCATAAGATACTTGAGTTTGCCGTTTTTGTCTGTTTCGTACATTTTATCTTTGGGTAGGTCTGAATATTCGACTACATCGTTAGTGCCGTTTCTTCTGCATATTACACCAAGTTTCTCTTCGGGGTATTCTTTTGCAATAACCTTGGAACTGACTGAGCTGTTTGTACGGATGTGATAACCGATAAATCCGTAATCTGCTATACTAACAAGAGGATTGTCAACCTGAAAATATGAGAGGACTTTTATACCCTTTTTTGAACACAGGTCGAGAAGTCCGCTTTTGACAAGAGCCGTGAGTATTCCTCCATGCCCGTCCGGATTTGTAAATAGTGTGTCTTTATCGGCGAGAATGAGCTTGCCGGTTTCAGTGACTGTCGGTAACATCCCCTGCACGAAGAACTTTACCTGTTCTTTGCGTAAACCGAAGTACTTATTGTTTTCAAAAAAATCGACTGTATCTTTATTGTTGCCTTCCGAAGTCATTATAAGCCAGAGTATGTCCCTGTTGTGCTTTTTTGAATAATACAAGATTTTTTCGGCAAAGATTTGAAAAAGTGTTTTTTGTTTGACCGGTGATATCGGAAAACATCCCTTTGGTTTATCATAACCGAGTCGTGATGCCTGACCGCCTGCGACGGTTACAAAAGCGACTTCACCGTTTTGCATTGCTTTTAAGCCTATGTTATAATCTGCTGATTGTCTGTCCGAGAGTGAACAATAGTCTGTCGGCAGAAGATCGCCGGTTATCGTTTCGCCTTGTTTATATTTCAAGAAGAATGAATTGATCTGTTCAAAAGAAACTTCTCTTAGTCTCGATATTAGCCGGTCTTTGCCGGAATCGATAAGTTGATTCCAAAAATAGAAAATATGTTCGTTGCCTGATTGTGTTACTTTATCAATGATTGTTTGTTCGGTTATATTTCTCCCTTTAACCATAACGATCTCCTCTGTTTATTTTAACAGCGTAATAATAGTATAATATTATTTAGATTGCAAGCAATAAATTATGCAGGTAGAGATTTAATTTGTGGTATTATAGTTTTATAATAATCAAAATATATTGACAGTGGTTATTATTAATGTTAGTGGTGAACTATGGGAGAAACATTATGAATAAAAAGATTGTTTTTGTATTAATAGCGTTGCTTTTTTGTGTTAATTTTAGAATAATCTCTAATACTATCATTGCCGATCAAAACAATAAAGATTTAATTACAGCAGGTTTCTCTGTCTTTTGTGCAGGTTTGGGGGCACTGGTTATTGCAACTCCAATGTCAATAGCAGGCAGTTTAACCTCAAATTTTCCTTTAATGTTTTCGGGTGTTGGTTTCTACTCGGTTGGGATGCTTTCTTCATTTATTATCGGGCCGATCCTTACTTTGGTCGGATACAATTCTATTTACTCTAAAGCCGGAATTGTAGAGAATAATCTTCAATTTAACTCAAATTTTTGGTATGGTATGGGTTGGGCAAGTATAGTTACAGGTTCTATACTAAGTCTTTTAGCAACAATAGTCCCCTGTGAGTTGGCGATACAAATAATTTTATTTGTTTTTGGGAGCTTATCTGTTTTAGCCGGATTTTCTTTCTGGGGGGTGGCTGTAACTATGCCATTTGTTAATATATCTTTATAAGTGATTGATATAAGCGATAAACTATGTAATGATTGGGTATGAGAATAAGTATAACTAACGAAGATTTGTTGACCAAGACAGAATCAAATCCGAAGGGCCCGAATATCGGCTTCTATCGTGTTTTTCGTGGTGTCAGCTGGTTTTACAAGCTCGAGATTTAAGGATGGATTCCATGCGAAAGTTTCAGGTGATTTTTTCTTCTCTTACCTTCGTGTTCATTCGTGGGTAAAACACCGCAACTCTTAAACATCTACAGCTTATCTATTTCCTTTATCGAAATCCCCGTTATTCTTGAAATAATTTTTATATCGATATTTTCTAATTTCATCAATCTTGCATCTTCAAGTTTACCTTTCTCAATCCCCTTCTCAATCCCTTTCTCAATCCCTTGTCTTTTTGCATCCTCTATCAGTTTACCGTAATAAGTTTCGTTATCCATCTCGCGCTTAAGCTTAGTCTCATAGACCTCACGCATATAGTCATCTTTTGTGAAAATATCATATTCTTTATGCGCTTTTTTTAATATCGGTTTGTCTTTAAGTAATACTGTCATTTTGTCCTCCGTAATCTTTCCTTCATTAGTTAAAAACTCAAGCCATAGCTTTAAGTCGTTCTTAAGCTCCGATGCAAGTTTGTTCAGTTTTTTATTCTCTATGAAATGTATCTGCAAATGGTCTGTGAGTATTAACTCGGGGTCCCGTCTTTCAGTTAAAACAAAACAGTTGTGAATGTGGTTAACTTCTTAAAAAGATTAAATCCGAGTAAATTTATGCAAATAACAGGCTTTAATGTGTCAAACTTCTTTGAACTTCTTAATTGCCCGGAGTAAAGTTTTGCCCAGTAATACAAACTTCTGTTTGCAAATATCTCATTGCCTATGATTTGCACTTCAATATTATACACACGATTATTCTCATCAACGGCTTTAACATCAAGTACAGTTGATTTATCATACTTGAAGTTTTTAATGTTAAACGGATTTTTAACTTTAGCTTCCTTTACAACATCAAAGTCTGCATCTAAAAGAACAGAATTAATAAAGTCTAAAAGGAGATCGGCGTTTTCTTCCTTTCCAAGGAGGTAGAGCATGAAAATATCGCTTAAAGGATTTATATAGGTGTCATTCATATCGTTATTTTAATCAAAATTTATGCAATAATCAAGTGAAATTATATTTTATTAAAACCTTCTCTTACCTTCGTGTTCATTCGTGGGTAATGCGGGGTAAAATTTACTTCACCATAATTTCAAAAACAGGTACTTGTTAATTAGCATATACTGGCATTGAACCCACCGGGTACAGGCGAGGTGTTTTATAATAAATTGCCGGCACATAAATTACAAAAGCGCTTATTCAGAAATGCCCAATCAGAATATTTAAAAAAATCATTGTTTGAATTGATTTAATAACACGATATTCCGATCAATATAATTGTAAGCGTAATATAAGGGGAAATCAATTGGGTATTTTTGAGTTCAGTATTCCATCACAACTGAAGTTCGGCGTTGACAGTGTTAACAGGATTGGTAATGCCGTAAATGAATTCGGAAGCAAAGCAATTCTTGTTACCGAAGGGGTTTTGCATGAGCCGGATCTGATAAACCGAGTGGTTGAGATACTAAAAAACAAGAACTGTAAGTCAATAGTTTTTGATGAGGTTGTAATGTATTCCGGGTCAGATATTGTAAACGACGGAGCAGAATTGTGCCGATCAGCTTATGCAGATGTTGTTATCGGTATGGGTGGAGTGCGTACTTTATCGATTGCGAAAGCAATAGCTGCCCTTGCTTCTAACGAGGGTAACATCGACAGATATATTGACGGGGATAAAATGTTAAAACCCCCATTGCCGTATATCGAGATCCCTTCTACCCCGAGGAATCCTTTTATGTTCAGTGATGCCTATTGTATCACTGATGTCCGCTATAACAATGCCGTTATGATGAGCGTGCCGAGAGGTACAACAAAATATGTTCTTTTTGATCCTTTGATAACAACTACCCTAAACAGAAGGCAGACTGCCGCTATTGCGGTTGACATCCTCTCAAGTGCAATAGAAGGGTTCATTTCGGTAAAATCAAACTATCTTTCAGATACGCTTTTTTTAAAGTCAATAGAACTTATAAGTCAGAATATATTTAAGGTTGTAAATGCGCCGGATGATATTATAGCAAGTTCAAATATCTCGATGGCAGGAATGTGTACCTGTGTCGGGCTTGCTATGTCATCTCCCGGGATTACTGCGGCTCTTTCTTTTGTGTTGAATGCTAAGTTTAAGATTCACAAATCGATGGCATCTGCAATCATATTGCCGCATGTTTTAGACTATAATATAACAGCCGTACCCGAGAAACTTGTTAAGATATGCCAGGCGTTTGGTGAGGATATATCGGGCATGAGTGTCGTTGAGGCGGCCATTAAAGCGATTGAAAAGGTACGAAGAATAATTATCGAGCTTCAATTGCCTGTGCGTCTTTTGGAGTTTGAATTGAATAAGGACAGTTTGAACAATGTCGCAGATGATGCAAGACGATTTGATTTTATTAAGTATATACCAAGATCGTGTGATTCGGAAGAATTGTATTCAATTCTTGAATCAGCTTTTTGATTCTAAAGTGGGTGAATTAAAATATTTTATTGACTTATTAGTCGTAATTATCTAATATATCTTTCTTATGATAAAAGAAATATTTTATAGAATTAGGAATTATTTTCTTGCCGGCTACAAAGATTATTCTCTTGAGATCCAAAAAAAAGCAGAGATTCAGCTTGTAATAGCATTTCTTTTAGGGTTCTTTTCACTTTCAACGACAATATATTTTATTTTACAACAATTTACTTTTATACGAATATTGCCCTATTTAATTATGATCTTAGGTGTCTTCTTGACATGTGTATTTATTAAGCACATTAAATATAATATAGTTTCATTTATTCTTGTCGGTGTAATGGTGATGTTTGTATCAATATTACCGGTTGTTGATCCTTACTATGTTGTTTTTGAGTTGTATAGGATATCATTGCCATTTTTATTGGCATTTATTGTGGTTTTCGTCATTTCTACTTCTACGCGGCTTATTCTTGTAACGATGTTTTATAGTTTGATTTATATCACCATTTTTACATATATCAGATTCTGGGGTAAAACCGATGATCCAAATCTCACGATAACATTTTTAGTCTGCTTTATCGGATTGACCTCTGCCGGTATCACCGGGGTGGCAATTTTTAAGCTTTATAAATGGCTGATTCAGAAGGCGGAGGAAGAGGCTTATGCCGCAATTCAGGGAAGATTTGAGTCTGAGCAACGGCTCAATATCATTAAGGTTTATACGAAACCATCAATTGTTGATCTTGTTGCTACCGGAAACGACCCGCGACAATTTATATCGGTTGAGAAACAGTGCGCAATACTTTTTTCCGATATCAGAAATTTCACAACGATCTCCGAGAAGTTAAGCCCGCTTGATCTTACCGGGTTTTTGAATGATTATTTTGCGTGTATGAACGGCATTGTCAAGAAAAATTGCGGTGAGGTTGATAAATTGATAGGCGATTCAATAATGGCGGAGTTTTCTGATGCTGATGATTCAGTTCAATGTGCCATTGATATTCAAAAAAGTATTGTTGAGAGCAGTTCTTATGATTTCGAAAAGAATCAGGTTAAAACAGGTGTCGGTATAAATTTTGGCAAGGTTATTGCAGGTAACATCGGGTCAGACGATAAAATGGATTATACGATAATCGGTGATACAGTTAATGTTTCTGCACGATTACAGGCATTGACTAAAATATACGGTGTTGAGATATTGATTTCTGATGAACATAAAAAGATGTTGAAAAGGGGATACAATATACGGTTTCTTGATGTAATCAAGGTTAAGGGTAAGCTGAATGAAACTAGCATTTACGAGGTGTATGATCACCATAGTGAAGGGTATAAACAGGTGGCCAGAGAATACGAATCAAGATTGGAAAAGGCGTTTGATCACTATAAAAACAAGCGATTTGATGAGGCAATGCGTATCTATCAGGATATAGCTGACGGTGATTTTGTTAATTCAAAACTTCTAAGCTTTTATATTGAAAGATGTATATATTTTATGAACAACCTCAACCGGAAACATCTTGAAGACTGGAAAGGTGTTTATGATTTTAATCTTTTTATATGATATAATTTGTTAGAGAGGGGAATTACAGTTATGGGGATAGATAACAGTATCAAAACATTGTTGCTGGTTGAAGATGAAAAGATCATTGCTATTGTAGAAAGAGCAGAGCTCGAAAGATGCGGTTATCAGATTATCCATGTAACAAGCGGAGAAGAAGCCATAAAGGCTGTTAATCAATATTCAGGCCGGATAGATCTGATTCTTATGGATATTGATCTTGGTGCAGGTATTGACGGTACCGAAGCGGCGGAAATAATTCTAAAAGATATTGATATTCCAATTGTTTTTTTGTCATCACATACCGAACCGGAGGTCGTCGAAAAGACTGAGAAAATTAGTTCATACGGTTATGTTGTAAAGAACTCCGGGATTGTAATACTTGATGCATCAATTAAGATGGCCTTTAAGCTCAATTTATCTAAACAAAATGAAAAAAAACAGCTTGAACATCTACAAGAGATTGAAAGTTATCGAAAAGTTGTATTTGATAGTTCAAGTATTCCTCAGATAATTATGGATTATGAGACATTAGCATTTGTTGATCTCAATCAGGCGGCAGTTAAGATATATGGTTTTGGTTCACGAAGTGGATCAATTGGTAAAACTCCTGTTGATGTTTCGGCTGCGATTCAATATGACGGATCCCCTTCATTAGAGAAGGCGCGGTATTTCATCGATATAGCAAAGAGAGACGGCAGTGTTGTTTTTGAGTGGCGGCACATGAGGAGCAATGGTGAGTTTTGGGACGCTGAGGTGCATCTTTTAAGATTTAATACGGGGGTAAAACCGATGCTCCAGTTTTCTTTAGTTGATATCACAAAAAGGAAACAAGCTGAGGACAAGTATAGATTGTTGGCGGAGAACACTTCTGATCTTGTCTGGACATGTAAAGGTGGTGAAGAGAATTTCAGAATGGTTTATATAAATCCCACCGTACAGGAGATGCTCGGGTTTAGTGTTGAAGAGTATCTTGATCTTCCCATTCAGAAAAGGATGACTGAAGAGTCCTTAAGATTGGCCGGTCAATTAGTTGCATTTGATGTTACAACAAACAAGAAGTCCGCTAAAGTAGTAATTGATAATTACCATAAAAACGGTTCTTTGGTGAAATGTGAGGTGCTTGTAAATCCGGTTTTTGATAACTCGGGTAAAATAGTTATGTTATATGGGCGGACAACTAACATTTCTGAGCAGGATAAGGCAGAGAAGAAGCTTGAAAAGGCGTTAAAGGAGAGTAACGAGTTGTTTTCTCTTTTTATCAAGAATTCGCCTATTTACACATACATCAAGAAAGTGGAGCCGGAGAGAAGCGTTGTAATAAATGCCAGTGATAATTTCAAGGATATGATAGGTTTTTCAGGTCTTTCAATGATAGGCAAATCAATGGAAGAACTTTTTGAAAAGGATTTTGCAAAAAAAATGACCATTGATGATTGGCGTGTTATTGTTGACGGAGCTGTTTTGAAGATAGATGAGGAGCTAAACGGTAGATTCTATAAAACAATAAAATATCCCTTGATGGTAGGTGAACAACGATTGCTTGCCGGATATACGATCGATGTTACTGATATGAAAAAGGCAGAAAACTGCCTAAAAGATCGATTACAGGGAAAAGAGCTGATTATTAAAGAGGTCCATCATCGTATCAAGAACAATATATCATTTATTGAGAGTATGATAAAAATTTATGCAACTAAAATTGATAATGAAGAAGCGATTGTTGTTCTTAAAGATGTTCTATGTCGGCTTGAAAGTATGCGGAGGATATACGATCAACTGCTTTACTCTTCCGAATATCAGAATGTTAGTCTAAAGGTGTATCTCCTTGATTTGACAGATGCAATTAAGAGATTATTTTCCGGAATGGAAGGGGTTGTTATCGAGACTGACTTGGAAGATATCAGTATCGATGTCAAGGTGTTATTTCCGATCGGTGCGATAGTAAATGAGTTGATAACAAATGCCATAAAATACGGTTTCCCAAACAACCGGAGCGGTAAGGTTGCAGTTGTATTTAAAATAACAGAAAACAAAGCAATATTGAGCGTAGAAGATAACGGCGTTGGTTTTCCCAAGGACTTTGATGTTGTGAAAGATGGAGGATTCGGCATGTGGCTTGTTAAAATTCTCACGGATCAGTTAACCGGACAATTTCAGTTCATTAATGATGTAAAGCCGAAATTCATCATTACTTTTCCTTATAAAAACTGATTGATTAACAAGTTTTTCGAATACAGCGTTTTCGAGCGTTTGCTTTTATGCTTTAATACACAAACTAATGTTTTCTTAAATTACCCCAAAAATAAATTCGCGCTCCATTTGTCCTTTATTTAATAATATTTCTTGAAAAAAATTGATTATTATTGTATAAATAACAGCTAATAGAATGTCAATGCAATTCCGCATTTTATCGGCAGGCATATCCAATCAGGTGTTTTTTGGAATATGCTAAACCGGTTTTATTAAATTAATGAGGACATAAAATGGGAAATATTTTTCCGGTTGTTATTGAAGACGAATTAAAAAATTCATATATGACTTATGCTATGAGTGTTATTATAAGCAGGGCGATTCCTGATGTTAGAGACGGGTTAAAACCTGTACATAGGCGTATTCTTTACTCAATGAATGAGATGGGACTAAATCATAATAAACCATATAAGAAGTGTGGTAGAATTGTCGGGGATGTACTTGGTAAATTCCATCCGCATGGTGATATGGCTATCTATGACTCACTTGTTCGGCTTGCTCAGAATTTTTCTATGAGGTATATTATTGTTGACGGGCATGGTAACTTTGGTTCGATTGACGGTGATCCGCCGGCGGCTATGCGTTATACAGAATCGAGGATGTCTAAACTTGCTGAGCTTATGCTTAAAGACATCGATAAGGAAACAGTAGATTTTGGTCCCAACTATGATGACTCGATGGAAGAGCCCAAGGTTCTGCCTGCCAGTATCCCTTATATGTTGATCAACGGTGCTTCCGGTATTGCAGTCGGTATGGCAACAAATATCCCGCCCTATAACCTTGGTGAGATAATAAGTGCAATTACCGCTTATATCGATAACCCGGATATTTCAATCGATGAAATCATGACTTATGTTAAAGGCCCTGACTTCCCTACGGGTGGAATTATCTAT
>CAZSQU010000004.1:0-28096 GCA_964608985.1 uncultured Spirochaetales bacterium | reverse complement strand
TGGAACAGCCGGCATACGCAAGGCATTGAAAACCGGACGCGGTTCGATTATTATTAGGGCAAAGGTTAGAGTAGAGGAGAATGACAAGAACGGCCGTGAGTATATTATTGTCGATGAGATACCTTATCAGATAAAAAAAGCCGAATTAATTGAGAAGATTGCTGAGTTGATAAAATCTGATAGAATAACCGGTATATCGGATATCAGGGATGAATCTGACCGTGAAGGGATGAGGATAGTAATTGAGCTAAAAAAAGGCGTTGCCCCTATGGTTGTCTTGAATCAGCTTTATAACCACACTAACCTTCAGATTAACTATGGTATTATAAACCTGGCTCTTGATAACGGCATACCAAAAGTTATGGATATTAAGCACACAATAAGTGTATATGTTAAGTTCAGAATGGAGGTTATCTACCGTAGAACCAGATTTGAACTTCGTAAAGCTGAAGAGCGGTCCCATATCTTACTTGGTTTAATGATTGCACTCGACAATATTGATGAGGTAATACGCATTATCAAGTCTTCCACAGACGGCAAGGATGCAAAAGTTGCTTTGACTGAGAGGTTTGCACTAAGTGACATACAGGCACAAGCAATTCTTGATATGAGACTTCAGAGACTTACAAGTCTTGAAACAACCAAGATCAAAGAGGAGTATGAAGAGCTTCAGAAACTTATTGCCCGTCTAAAAGAGATAATTTCATCGGATGCTAATGTACTTAGAGTAGTTAAAGAAGAATTAATAGCCGATTGCACACCGTTTATTGATCCGAGAAGGACTGAGATAATTCAGAAGGAGATTGAATATTTTGATGCAGAAGATCTGATTCATGAAGAAGAGATGGTGGTTACAGTAACCCACAGAGGATTTATCAAACGAACTACTCAAAAAGGTTACAAGATACAATCTAAGGGTGGGGTGGGTACTACTTCAAGCGGGCTACGAGATGATGATTTTATCGAACAGATGTTTGTTGCTTCAACTCATGATTACCTCTTGTTTTTTTCTAATAAAGGGACGGCGTATAGATTAAAGGTACACGAGATTCCTGAACTATCGAGATCAGCCCGCGGGCAATCAATTAAGATGCTTATATCTGTTCAGCCGGAAGAGGAGATAAGTACGGTTGTTGCAATCAGTGATTTCAATAAGCCGGGGCAGAGCTTCTTTTTTGCGACAAAACGGGGTGTTGTAAAACGGGTAAGTGTCAGCGAATTCAGTTACCTTAATCAGAGGGGTAAAAAGGCGATTGTATTAGATGAGAATGATGAAGTAATTGATGTAAAAGTAACAAATGGTCAAAATGATCTTGTTTTAGCTTCAAAAATGGGTAAATCTTTGAGGTACAACGAAAATGCTGTAAGGTGTATGGGGCGGGCATCGCGGGGTGTTAGGGGTATTAGAATGACTGCCGATGACGAACTAAAGGGTGTAGTTGTAATTGACCCGAACAGTAAACTTCTTGTTATTACCGAATATGGTTACGGCAAACGGATAGAGTTCGATAAATTTAATGCACACGGCAGGGGAACAGGCGGTCAAAGGTTCTATAAGTATAATGAGGCTAAAGGTTATGTTGCGGCAGTTGTTGATGCTAAAGATCATGATGATATTATCGTAACCACTAATAAAGGACAGATAATAAGAATACCGTCAAGTCAGATATCTGAGCAGGGCAAGAATGCCAGCGGTATCAGACTTGTGAGGGTAAATAAACCTGATACAGTAGTTGCAATTGCAATAGCGACTAAAGAGGAGGTATCAGAATGATTAAAGTTAGAAAATATGAGATTGCTGATCGGAAACACTTGGAAGAGCTTGTTACAGAACATTTTAAAGAGATTAAGTTTGATTCTCAGAGTATTATTAAATCAGTTGAGGATGCAGTCGGATTTTTTATCAGCTATCCGCAAGACGGATATATTTTAATAGTTAATTTTAAGGATAAGATCGTAGGTTATGCAATAGTTCTCTACCAATGGCGGATGCGTTACAGTAAACCATTTTGTTATATTGATGAGATGTTTATTAGGAAACAATTCAGAAAATATAAACCGGAAATTAATATTGTTGAGTATATAACTGCTAATGATGATATATTTGCTATATCGGTTAAGAACGACAGACTTAACAATGCTTCAAGAAAAACGATGAAGCTGATTAAGTTTGATAAGGACTCATCTCCGCTACTTGTAAAAGAGATCAATTAAAAATTCATTGACCAAATCTTAATTTGGTGTTATTTTTTATTCACTTAACAAAAAAGGGGATAAAATGGGCGTGCTTAACATTGATCAAAAAATCAGGGCTTTAAAATCTTACAGCATTCTCGATGCGGCTTTTATAGATAAATTCTATGAGATTTTAAAAAGCAGCGATGATTGGGGGCTTTTCAGGATTAATCCTTTTCGGTTTGCCGACATAAATAAGCTTGATGAACAGAAGACGCTTGATGTTTTTCTTCATGCCGCGAAGGTAGGTATTTTTCATTTTGAGTGGAATCTTATTTGTCCGGTTTGCGGCGGCGTTTCACACAGTTACGATTCTATAAGCGAGATTAGGGATGATCATTATTTTTGTGCCGTATGCGACAGGTCGGTAGCTACCGATTTAAGTGAATATATCGAAGTGGCTTTTACATTAGATGAGTCAATTAAAGAACTTAATATTGATCCTTTTATTAATTACGATTCATATCGAAGAATTAACTTTTCGCAAAATCATGTTATGCCGGAAATAATCAGGAATATAATGGTAGAAGGTCGTAAGAGCTTTGATGCTGTTAAAGCCGGCGAGACGATTAATATATTATTTGATGCAGATAAAAATATGTTGTATAGGTTGACATCCGCTGAGAATGACAACCTGATAAGACTTATGGTTTCATCAGAAAATTCATCAGTAGAACAAATTGTTGATACAGACATGTACTCAAGAGGGTTTAGTCCTGACTCTGTTAATATCGATAGCGGTAAAATTAGACTTTCAATAAAAAACCATCTTCCTTATGATGCCGGTCTAACGCTTTATAAGCTTGATCCAAATATGAAACTTCCCAAAGGTAATAATATTGAGATGCCGTATTTTAAGAAATTCCTTACCGGTAAGATGCTTTTATCAAATCAAACATTCAGAGACTTATTTAAGATTCAAACCCTTCCACGGGATCTGAATATCAAGGTGAGTAATATCACGATACTATTTACCGATCTAAAAGGGTCAACAGAACTTTATGAAAAGTCCGGCGACATGTCCGCATACAATCTGGTTCAAGAACATTTTGAGTTATTAAAAAAATCAACAGTAGATAATGCGGGAGCAATAATAAAAACAATTGGTGATGCTGTAATGGCAACTTTTCCTGACAGTGAAAAAGGGGTTAAAGCGGCAATAGATATGCTTAATAGTATTAATGATATGAATCAAAGGGTGGATGATCGTGTACAAATTAAGGTAGGAATACATTCGGGTACGGCTATTGCCGTAACAGCAAACGATGTTCTTGATTATTTTGGTCAAACAGTAAATATTGCTGCAAGGGTTCAGGGGCTCGCAGATGGAGGAGAATTATGGCTCTCTGAGAATGTGTTTAATTCAGAAAATATTATTGATATTTTAAATGAACACGGCTATATTTCCGAAAAAAAATCTGCTATTCTGAAAGGGATTACAGCGCCTACTGTTGTTTATCGTTGTTTTAAATAGGACTTACTGAATAAGTGCCTTTTTGTTAGACTCTTCGTCATTCTTCACCTTAAAATACTCACATACCTTAAGTATGCTCCGTTTTTGCGGTTCATCATTCCTTGATTCTAACAAAAATCCTGTTAATATAATAACCTTAATTATTGCACTTAGAGGCTATACTATCAATCTAACTTATTGAAAAACATATATTTATTGCTTATTCAGTAAGCCCTAAATTAAAAAAAGCGGTTTTTAACCGCTTTTTTGTTTAGTTTCTTAAAATATCGTTAACGCTTATCCTTTGTCCCGGCTCAGTGCTGATAACCCGTGCTCTGGCATAGATTGAGTTAGGATCAATTGTAGATCCGATTTGAACTGTTCCGATAAATAACTCTTCTCTGTTATTTCCTGATCCGCTCATTCTGAATACTTTTACGATGTCATTCCTATTTACCATTGTCGTATGCTCAAGTGAAATGAACTGGATAGTTACAGTATCACCGGTTATTCCGGTTATTCTTGCGAAAAGCTGGCTACTCATGAAAGCAGATGATGACACTGACGCTGATGAGGAAGATTGTGCATTTGATGCATTGTTCTCAACAGTCGCTACTTCGAGTAACTGTCGTCTTAACATAGTGATTTGTCTGTCAAATTCATTCTTGAGCCTTTCTTTGTCTGCTTCCATTTGAGCAACTTTGTTTCTCAATTCCTCTTCATATTGTGTTTGCAGGGTTCTTATGTGGTTGTCAACATCCTGATATCTTGTTGCGCTCTCTCTTAATTGGTCAACTGCGCTATTGTATCTGACAAGAAGATCATTGTATCTCTGATACAATTCTGTCATTTGAACAGACTGTATGCCTGATTCCCTTTCTTTTTGGGCGATTATATTGTTAAGTTCAGTAAGTTTTTGTTCATATTCTTGTTTGAGATAATCAGCTGCATTTCTTGTAATCTCTTCAATAGCTCTCTGGTGCTCATCTTTAAGTCTTTGAATTGCTTCCGCATTTCCACCCTCAACACTGCTTAAACTTTGTTCCATTGTTCTAAATCTATTATCCAATTCTGTTTTTGCGGACACAAGAGCATCGTAAGAGCTTTTTAGATCGCTAAGTTCTCTGTTTTTTGCTTCAAGTGTTCTTTCGTATTCAATCTTCATTGAATTAATCAATCTGTCTTTTTCTTCAATTTGAGTATTAAGTTGTGTTCTGAGAGATGTCAGTTGTTCTTGTGAAACATTTCCGGATGAGGCGACAAGTTGGTTATACTGTTGTTCTGTTCTTGTAAGTGCTTCTTGAAGTCTTGTTATTTCCGCATCTTTTTCTGAGATCATTAAAGCAAGCCTGTCTTCATATACTTTTTGTTGTGCGCTTAGTCTTGATTCAAGCTCTGTTCTGTGTTCTCTTGTTAATGTTTCTCTTAGAGCGGCAAGTTGACTTTCAAGCCCCGATTCACTTCTTAATGATGCCTCAGTTGAAAGTCTGGTAATATAGTCATCTTCAAGTTTTTTAAAATCCATTATTGTGTTGTTTGTGTATGCGTTAAAATTTTCACTAAGTGCTGTATAGTATATCTCTCTTGCGGCGCGATAATCACCGGTTTGCTTAACCTCAACAAATCTTCTGTAATTAGCTGCAAACCGTTCTCTCATTTGAGCATCAAGGTTTGTAAAGTTTGCTTCTCTTAAAGCCCCATAGAGTCTGCCTGTTTTTTCGAGAGCCATTCTTAACTGACTTGAATATGGGTATTTTAGAATAAGTTCATTATAAAGAGCTATAGCCCCATTCAGATCGCCGGTTCTTTCGGCAACTTCTGCTCTTTGAAACAACAGTCTCGCGGGTTCTTGTTGTGATGCTATTGCATTTTCATTAGAAATTAATGAGGTGAGTTCTGTCAAGCTGGTAACAGCTCTTGATCTGTAATCACTTAAAGGCGCGCGTGTAATAAGTTCTCCGAGCTTAGTAATCGCATTTTGATATCTTTGTGCTGTCATCTCACTCAAAGCATCGTTGTAAAGAGTAATCCCGATTCTATTCTGTTCGTTTAGTTCTATCTCTTTAAGTCGTGTATAAGATGCTGATACGCTGTCAATCTCTCTCAAAACCCTTTGATATCGCTCTGACGCACCGTTAAAATTACCTCTTGTATAAAGGTCTTCAGCTTCTCTGTAAAGATTATTCAATGACTCAAGGCGCTCAACCGATCTTAATACTTCAGTGTTTCTTGAACTTGATAATCGTGATTCATTGATTAATCTGGTAAGATAATCAACAAAAAACAGATCCGTTTCCATTTTCATTTTAAGATCTTCGCCACTGTTTACAAAGGCAAGATTGTTGGCGTAGTATCTTGATAAGGCAGACAGTTTTTCTATTGCCGCTTCTCTGTCATTGTTTTTAAAATCATTTATTGCATTGGATATCATTTGGTAGGTTCTTGTATAAAAATCCTTTACCCTTTGATTATATTCACTGATCTCTTGTAACCGTCTTGTTACATTCTCCCTTTCTGCATCTTTTTGAGCCAAAGCCTGCTGAAGTTGTTGGGTTATTTGTGCCGCTTCAAACTCTCTGTTTGCCAATGCCTCTCTTAGTCTTTGTTCGGCGTTTCGCAGTTGCTGATCTCTATCGGCAATAAGGCGGTTTTGTTCATCAATTCTTCGTTGGTTTTCTATTCTTGCTGTATTTATTTCATTTTCAAGTAGTTGTTTAATTCTTTGTTGTTCTCTTTCTATCTCCTCTCTCGATAGACCGCTCGTTTGAAGTTGTCTCATTTGTTCTTGAAATCTTTGTTCTATCTCCCGCTCCTGTTTCTCAAGTTCATCGGAAATAGTAGCTTCCATACGGCTTCTTTCAAATTCAAGCTGTCTCCGTTCTTCTTCAATCCGTTCCCGTTCTTGTTTAGCTTCTTCTTCCTTTTGTTGAGCGATTCTTGCAAGAATGGAGTTGTCTCTATGGACATTCTGCTCAAGTCTTATTTGAGAGTTGGCTTTAAAAAACAATAAAAGCACAGGCATTGAAATGATTATGACAAATATTGTTATAAGAGCAACCATAGTCGGTACAAATGCGCCTGTCGGGAGTTTTAGGTGGCGTATAGATTTGGTTGTTTGTGATCTGTTTGCATATATCTGTTTATCAATATTATAAAAAACCTCTTTTTTGTTAACTCCGAATATCTCAATCTCTTCCTGCTCCGCAGAAGAGGCCTCTTCCGAATCGATATCTATTGTATTAGTCATCGGATCTATACTTTTGATATCTATTGCTCCCGGGTAAGTTGTTACATCTCCTGATTTTACCTTTTCAGAAAGGTATTCTATATCATCAATCTCCTCGCTTAGGTCCTCCACTGAATCTGCTTCCTGTACCTGATTAAGGTCGATAATTTCATCATTTTGCGGGGTGTTTATGGCTGAAATATTCTCTTTACTGATTGTTTGATCATGTGTATCATCGGTTGGTAATGTTTCGATATCCTCGATATATTCAGCAGTTTCTATTTTTTCTTTCCGGCCCGCTTTATAGTAAGTTTTGAGTTCAGATTTGTTTTTTTCAGGAACTAATTCAGATGTGTCGGATATTTTTACTGTTGAGATATATTCAATAGCGTCAATATTACTTATCGTATTTGATTGTGTAGAAGATATATCAAAAGGTTTATCAGTTTCTTCGAGATCAACAAAATCATCTTTATTTTCTGATGCAATACTTTTAAGTATTCTTTCTTTCAGGTTGAATCCCGTAGTTGCATCGGCTTCGTGGAATATTCCATTGATAATTTCACCGTCAGATATTATCAGATTACTAATATTTTTTTTTTCGATATCCATATCCTCGCCCCTGAGCAGTCGTGCCGCATCAGAAGTAAGAAAGTATCATCTCTTTTAGCGGTGGACTGATATTATCCATTTGTTCAAGTCTTGACTTGAGACTATTTATCTTTTCGACATTATTACTCGAATTATAAAGTCTTATAAGTTGTTTAAAGTAAATATCAATAAAATCTGATGATGAATAAGTACTAATCAACTGAAGATACCTGTTTTCTACTATTGATAAAAGTTCCGGTGTTTTGTTTTTTTGGTATCTGTCAAAGTCAATCAGTGCAACAAAAGCATCAACATTTTCTTTATTAAGCTGGTTGCTTTGATACAGAACTTTGTTGATCCATATACTCGCACTTTCGAGATCACCTTTGTTATAGTATATCTCAGCAATGTTTTGTATTACAAAATCGTAGTACTCAGCTAAAGGATAACTGTTGATAAATTCCGTCAAATACTTCAGTGCATTATCTGTATTACCGAGTAATGAGTAGTTCTGACCGAGATGATAGTAAACACGGGGCAGATAATTAGTGTTGGGGTATAAATTAAGAATTGATTCAAGTACGCGGGTTGACCGCTCAATATCGCCAGTTCCGATAAGACTTATAGCTCCGTCGAAGAACTGTTTGTCCTGATCATTATAAGGAGAGTTTGCTGAGGTAACTGTACTTACACTATTCCTACTTTGTTGGTATTTAGTAACAGCTTCTGCTATAATTACAGAGATAAGAGCCGTAACAAGTACCCCCGCTGTAACTCCTGTACCGATCATAGCATTCTGAAAGCCGTCTTTATACTCGGTATATTTGCCATAGTTAAGAGTGCTGCCCGTATTAAGGGCATCAGAGGCAAGATTCTCATAGTAACTTCTTAAACCAAGCATAGCAAACATTGATGAAGCTGCTATACCGGAGGCTGTCCCAAGTGCTGCGTATGCAGGTATAAATGAACTTGAGTAATTAATATTCATCCTGTGGTTATCAATAAAGAATGAATAGGTTCCTTCTGGCATATTTGACACGAGAACCGGCCCGTCAACATTAGTTCCGCCGATATTATATGAGTTGGTTGTCGGGAAGTATAGTTCAAAAGACAACGGAATCATGCTTATATCTGCGGAATTCCCTTGAATATCAAGACTCGTCAATATGTAGTCCCGATATCCTTCTTTTTTTAGAACTATGTTCGGGAGTGTAACCCCTCTCAGGTCACGCAGCAAAACCGGTGTTGACAACCCTTCATCTGTTCCGTTAACTATTACAGAGGCCTGTATAGGTGTGGTGTTTATAAAGAGGTATTTGGGTATCTCCTGAGAATAAAGGGATAAAGTGATAAATGTAAAAATAATAATGATATGCTTCTTCATACTGTAAAATATACACAACTTTATTTTATTTATCAACTAATTATTGAAAAAAATTAATAATTCTTTTATAATGGTTAAGAAATTCTAATGAAACAACATTTCAATTGATATTCCGTGGATTATACTTTGATTAAGCAAGGTGTTTAAGGGGGATTTTTGAGGTGTTTGCAGGAAAATAAGCAATAATATTACCGGAGTCAGATCAATGTTAATGAAGGTCAAAGTCGTTTTTTTTTATTTGTCGATAACTGCGATTGTTTTTTCACAAAATCAGATAGTTTTGGATAGAGCCGTTAGGGTGAACAATACAATTATAAGAGAATCGGATATTCAGAATGTTTTTAATAACTTTAATAGAATGGATGCTTTTATGGTGGGGCTGGGGACCGTTTCAAACAGGCAAATGACCATTAAGGATGTCGCAAATCTTCTTGTTAACTTGGAACTGATCAAGCAGTCATTAAGGTCAAACACCACTATAACGGTTACAAATGCAGAGGTTGAAGATGCGATAAACCTTACCCGTGAGGCATATAAGCAATCACAGGCAAATATCAATCCGCGATTTGTTTATAACGAAAATGAGTTCAGGCAGTATATTAATAGGCAGTTTAATAAGCGGTATGAATTGTATGTTGAGGAGTTGAGGGACAACCTCAGAATTCAAAAATATATCAGTTCGCTTATCGACGAAGAAAGAAACAGGATAATCTCTACGGGGATATCAGAGAATGAGCTGTTTGCTTACTATAATTCCAATATTAACTCTTTTATTGATCCGCCTTATATTGAAGTAAAGCATATATTCATTCCTACAATAAGGCAGGATAGTGCCGGTAATGCGGTTCCGCTTGAGCAGTCTGCCCGTAATACAGCCCGGCGGAGACTGGAGGATGCTCTCGGCAGATTGAGAAACGGAGAGAGTTTTAATGAGATATGTTTACTTTACAGCGGTGATTCATCGAAAAACGCCGGTTCATTAAATGTGCGGCTACCTGAAGTTATTGATGCAGTTACCTTCGAACAGACAATACTTCCCGCAATATCACAGGGGGCTGACCTTGATTTCATCAGGGGGTCATATCGGCTTGATAGTCAGCAGGGGTATGTTTTGACACGGGAAAGCTTGTATCACGCAAGAGTTCAAAGTGTACTGAGTCGCGCCGGTTATATTTTTGACAGGGGTTATTTGGGGTTGTTTTATCGGGATGATAATGAGATGGCAAATATTTTTAAATCGGGAGAATATGCGCGGCTTTTTACACTTAATAAAGGTGACATATCTCCAATAATAGAGTCAAATGCCGGCTACCATATTTTTTGTTTAATTGATAAAGAAGAACAGCCGTCAAACTCGTCTTTTGTGAGGGTTAGGGGAGAGATATGGAGAATGCTTATTACAGACCGAATTAAAGTGATCTATAACAGAAAGTTTGAAGAGCTTTCTGCACAGCTCCGTCAAACAGCGACAATAACTTATTATAAAGAAGAGTATAGAAATTGAAAAATAAATTTTATAACATAGAAGACCGGAAAAAAGCCCGTATTATCGCATTTCAGGCCCTTTTTAATTACGATCTTTCTTCCACCGATAAAGATACAATATTAAAACTTGACTGGATAGATCCGCATACTGATCAGGAAGTGATTGAGTATGCAAGGTTTTTGGTAAACGGAGCTTTTATCAATCTTGAAAGTATTGATTCTGTAATTATTTCTAAGCTCAAAAACTGGCGGTTTGACAGAATATCTGCAATAGACAGATCGATTTTGCGTTTTTCTATTTTTTCTATACTTCATGAGGATGATCTGCCTACCAAAATTGTTATAAATGAGGCAATTGAGATAGCAAAACAATATGGAACCGATGATTCTTATAAATTTATAAACGGGATTCTTGATGCAATTAAAGAAATTAGAGAGAGCACTAACGGGTAGGATCAGAAAACTTAAGCGATTCAAATTACCGCGACTTAGAACTGTTATTGTGGTTATTGTTTTGTTTTTTGTGTCATTATTAGTTATTTCCGGCATATATATTATAAAAATGATAGATTTACCGTCACTTATGAGCCCGTCAAATAATCTTCCGGCCGGCGATATGATGCTTCGTTTGGCGGAAGAAAACTACATAAACGGACATTTAGAGAATTCTGCTCTGTATTACAGAAACTATATAGCGACAGAACCCGGCAAAACCGAAGAGATAAATGCATACCGCAAACTTTTTCAGATTTACATAATAAGCCGCGAGTTCTTAAAGGCGGAAGATACCCTTGAAAGCATACTTGAGATAGACAGAAGAAACTATCAAAGTGTGTTGGATCTCATAAAACTCCATATTAGAACAGAGGATTACGGCAAGGCATTGAGAGTTATCAATTCCTACAAAAGGCGGATGTCGCGGTCTCCCGAATTTGTTCAGCTCTATGCGGTATATTTAATAAAACAAGGTGATCTTCGTGCTGCACTTAAGGAGTTAAAGAAGATAAGGTTTACAAAGAGATCATTCAGTTATAATGCGTTGATAATTTCAGTTATGATTAAATCAAACCGTTTTCAGGAGGCAATTGATTATTCTGAAGATATTCTGAAGAAGGCTTATTTTCTCGATGATAATAATACGATCTTTCATTTGAATATGCTTTCAGGAATAGCTTGTATAGAAGCCGGTCAATTGAATAAAGCTAAAAGATACATATCGGAGCTTCAGGATATGCTTTTATCACTGGACAATACTCCTCTGCAATTACTTTTGCATCTTGCAATTATTACAAATTCCGGTGATGATCTGTTAAAGCTTGTTAATTCCTATCAGGATGCCATAGAGTCAGACAGAGATACTGCAGTTACTGTCGGATATGCACTTACTTATATGGGGATTTATGATAAGGCAGCAGAGATATTCGGATATCTCAACTCATTAGATCAGCTGAAATATGAAGAGAAACTCTGCTATTCGGATGTTTTATTTGAATTAAAGTCTTATTCGGAGGCAATAGATATGTTGCAATCTATCTATGCACAGGATAATCAGAGAAAAAAGGATATTTTAGTAAACATCAGCACTATTTATTCACAAACCGGTGATATAACTCAGCAAATATTCTTTCTTAAGCAGGCACTTGATGAGGATAGGAATAATCCTGATACACTATTCAGATTGGGCGTGGCTCACTATTTAATCGGAGATAGAGATGCAGCTTTAAGGTATTCCGGAATGGGTATAGCCCTTATTAATGATCCGCAGTCTTTAGTATTAAAAAAACTCGTAGCACTAAAAACTCTATTGGTTGGGGATTCTGCCGGTAGAGAGGTTGAGATCGATCTGCTCGCATTAAGGGAGCAGTCAGCAAACAATTTTGAGAGTACTCTTTCATTAATCGGTTACTACACAGAGAAAATGCTATATAATGAAGCTAAAAGGGAATTGCGCGGATTAAGATCGATGAACTTATCGGTTGAACAAAAAAACATCGCAGATTATTATGAACTAAAAATTGCCATGAAAACCGGAGATAGGGAAAGTTATAGTGCAATAATCGGAAGGATTAACTCTGTAACTGATGCAGGTATCGAGAAAAACATTGCCCAATCCGCTGTATATATACTTGAAAGAAGATATCGGGATGCACTTTCGTTACTTAATACCATTGAATCAAATCAAACCGGTTCAATATCAGGCACAGTGTTTTATATGAAAGCGATCTGTTATTATTACGAACGGGATTTTTATACGGCATCAAGAATGGCAGAATTCGCCGCAAGGGAATTAGGTAACAGACCGATTATAAATTTCCTCAGGTCAGCAATTAATAGTAATATGTAGTAGCAGTAATTAATCGCACACATTTATCTGTTTTTAATTCCGTCAAGCGTTCTCATCTGAATAGCTTCTGTTATATGTTTTAGCTCGATCAGTTGTGAGTTGTCAATGTCTGCTATGGTTCTTGCAAGTCTGATTATTTTATGTGTTGACCTTGCCGTTAAAACATTCTTATCTGAATGGTCATTTATTAAATACTCAGCATCAGGACTCATTTCGCAGTATATTTTGATTTTATCAGGTGAAATTGCCGAATTTAATTTAAAAGTTTCATCTTTGTATCTTTTTGTTTGAATATCTCTTGTTGTTTCTATTTTACTCCTGATTGTGGCAGATGAAATTGTTCTGTTGTTTCTTGTCAGGTTGTTATAACTGATTCTTCCTGTTTTTATCTGAATATCTATTCGATCAGTCAAAGGATTGTTGAGTTTACGGGTATATTTCTTAATGTCAATAGCCGAGCATGTGCAGGTTTGTCCTTCAACACCATGATACCCGCAAGAACAAGGGTTACATGCTGCAATCAAGAGAAAATCGGCAGGATAAACAGCACTACCGTTACGGAGGGATATAAAAACCTCCTTTTTTTCTATAACTGTTCTTAATGACTGAAGTGTATCTGATTTGAATTCGAGAAATTCATCGAGAAACAGAATTCCTTTGTGGGCAAGACTAACCTCGCCCGGTAGAATATAAGGACCACCGCCTATCATCGCCCTTGTAGATGCACTGTTGTGGGGGGATCTGAATGGTCTTGATAATATATGTCTCTCAAATCTTGTTTGTCTGAATGTAGAGTAAATCTTATTAATCTCCATAATGTCTTTATTGTCAATAGGCGGCATAATGCCCGGTAATCTTGCGCCGCACATTGATTTACCGGTTCCCGGAGGACCGATAATAAGCATGTGGTGGTTGCCGGCAGCGGCGACCTCAAAAGCTCGTATCAGTTCATTTTGGGCTGAAACCTCAGAAAAATCCGGAATAGACTCATATACCGGTTTTAATACGGGATAAAATTCAGTTTTAGTATATAGTTGGCCGTTCAGGGCAAGAGTCGCCTCACGAAGGTTTTTTACACCTATTATCTGTTGGTTTTTAAATAAAGAAAGTTCATTAAGATTCGCATAAGGAACAATAATTGTTTTATAGCCGTCTTCATTTGCCCTGGAGACAAGCGGTATTATCCCTCTAATCCATCTGACCTCTCCGGAAAGACTGAATTCACCGAAAACTGCTGTTTTTTGAGTTGTTTGCTGCAGCTGACCATCCCCGATCAGTACACCCAATCCCATCGCAAGATCAAAGTGACTGCCGTTTTTTAGTGTTTCTACCGGCGACAGGTTAATTGTTATCCTACCCATAGGGAAATCAAATCCGCTGTTTTCGATAGCGGGCCTCAGTCTCTCTCTTGCCTCTTTAACTTCTCGAGAGGCAAGTCCGGATATGGTTATCACCGGTAATCCGGGTTTGATATCAACCTCAACATTTACAGGGTCACATTCGAGACCGAGCCGTGAAAAAGAATCAATAACTCCAAGCATTTTTTGTCTCCAATAATTACAAAATAAATTAAGACGCATTTAACCCGCGTTATGCACGATAATCGTAGCGAAGCGAAGTAGATTGTTGATTAGCTTAGAGTTATGAAGATTTGAGACTCGCAGCATAGTAACACTATGTGAGAATCGAAAATCAAGTAACTCATGGATAATCAGCAAGATACGAGATCCAGTAGAATTTTCGTGCATAATGCGGGTTAACTATTAATAAACGGATTTTTTTGCAAAATGGTTGCATTATTTATGCTATTCTGTTAATCTTTGGTATTAAAAATCTAACGGGCAGAAAGTCCGGAATCAATGGAGCAAACAATGGACCTTAGAACACTTTTAAACAGTACCGGATCGATAGGGAATGCGATGAATTCCTTTAAATCACTTTTAGAACAAAATATTCCATCCGGAACAACAAGACCGCAAACCTCTCCTGCACCAAATACAAACGATGCATTTGCCGAGATGTCGCTGCTTTTTGAAACGCTTTTTAATGTGTTACTTGATAAAGGTGTAATAACTCAAGATGAATTTCAAAGAAAATTTGATCAACTCGATATGCTTGACGGTACGAAAGACGGAAAGAAGCGATAGTAATAATAAAAAAACACGGATCGAGTGAATTTACTTATCCGTGTTTTTTATTTTGATTTAAGAAGAATTTATTTCTCTTCTATGGTTTCCTCAATTTTGTATCCGAAGTGGCGTCCGGACTCTTCTTCGTGAATTACAACCTTATCGCCTTTTTTGAGTGCTACGACAGATTTTGAGCCGCCTTCCGGTGTTACAACCCTGATTGTTTCTGCGTTTTGAAGTATTACGCTGAATTCTTTGATTTTTCCTTTAATTGTGATTCTAAGCATCGGTCTTTTCTCAAGCTTGATTCTACCTACAACACTTGTGAAGGTTTCCCCTTTGCTGTTTACGACAAGTACTTCATCGCCGCTTCTAAGGTCAGCGAGGTATTTTGTTCTTTCGCCCGGTGTCATTACATAGCAATGCACTGCACCTGCGTTTACCCTGAAAGGTCTTGCGGCAACATAGGCATTTTCCATTGCCTCAGAGTTAACGAGTATCATACCGCTTGAATAGTCGCCTACAAGCATCCCTTCGCCGTTCTGCATATTTGTAATTGTGTCTATACAAACCCTGTCACCGATAGAAATCTTTTGAACATCGATAATCTCGCCGGCATCAACATGGAGTTTACCTCTGGTTGATTTGATTTTCTTTAGAATTTTTATCTTTTCATCACTTGAGCAGTTTTTTAAATAAACTCCGTCAACACCTTTCTCAAGAATCCCGAGGGCTTCCACTGCATCGTCAATGTTGGAAACTGCCGCAAAAAGGTTTTTTCTTACGGCAATCAGGTTTTCAAAAGGTATAATTTTCCAATCGCCTGTTTCAATTATCAGTGAAACATCGCCGTTTAATTTTGATGCTTTAATCTCATCATCTTTAGAATTAATCGTAAAAAACGAGATGTTTTTCGGCAGATTATTTATTTCGTACACATCGGCTCTGGCAAGTTCTTTTATTTTCTGAAGATCATCTTTGTTTTTAACGAAGAAACCGTCAGCTCCATTCTCAAGGCCGTCTGTTACGAGTGATTTATCCCACTGCTCGATCTCTATCCAGACCTTTTTCATCGTTATCTACCTCCGTTTAAGATCAACAAGGCCTCATCAAGGGTTATCCTGTCATGAACAAGTTTAGATAATGCTTTGCAGAATGATCTCGGGTTACTGTGCTGGAATACATTTCTACCGATAGATACACCTTTACCGCCTGCATCAATTGCATTCTTTACATTCCTTAATACATCTGCGTCGGTCTTTGCTTTTTCTCCGCCCGCTATCAGCACAGGTATCGTAACACCTTCAACAACCCTCGCAAAAGACTCGGCGTCACCTGTATAAGTAACCTTAACAATGTCTGCACCAAGTTCATTGGCAACCCTTGCCGCAAGTTTGACATGTTCTACATCTGCTTCATTTTTTACCTTATCGCCTCTGGTGTACATCATTGCAAGAAGGGGCATACCCCACTCCTGACATTTTTTACCGATTTTACCGAAATCTTTTAACATCTCGGCTTCCTCTTCGGCACCAAGATTGATATGGATAGAAACGCCGTCCGCACCGAGTTTTATTGCTTCTTCTACTGTTGCCACAAGCACCTTTTTATTGGGGTCGGGAGCAAGAACTGTTGCACCGCTCAAGTGAATAAAAAGACCTACATCTTTACCTTTGCCCCTATGCCCGCCGGTAACATGGCCTTTGTGCATCAAAACTGCATTAATACCGCCATCAACAACCTCAGAAACAGTGTCTCTCATGTTAACCAAACCGGGAATAGGACCAACGGTCAAACCATGATCCAATGGAACAATCACTGAGCATCCGGTGTCTCTGTTTATTACCCTTTCCATTCTTATTTGTTTACCAATCATAATTTCCTCCTATGATAAAAACAAAAAAAGCAGGTTCTTTGCCTGCTTTCTATTGAAACAGGCCTTCTAATATTGAAGGCCCTGTAATTCCATATATAAGGTCAGCCTTCGTTTGAGTTGCTAAAATAATAATAATAAAATATAAACGATGATTGCATTTCATAAACTCCGGCAAAGTATCAAATAATTAATGGTATTATATTACACTTTTTTTTTAATTTATCAAGTTTTTTTTTATTATTTATAAATATTTTTATTGTTTTAAAATAAATAAATTATTAAAATGCTTGATTGATATGGTTGATTGAGCTAAATATTTATTTCAAAAGGATTATATGTGAAGCGTTTAAGAATTGAGAATGAATGTTTAAGTGTTGAGGTTTTACCGGAATTAGGGGGTAAGATTGCCTCGATTATTGAGAAGAAAAGCGGATATGAATTGCTTTGGCAATCAAAAAACGGCTATAAAAAGGCGCAGTACGGCTCTGATTTCAGTCTTTATGATACATCAGGAATCGATGAGATGTTTCCGACAATAGATCGTTGTTTTTATCCCTTAAAAAAAAATAAGCTATTGCCTGATCATGGTGAGCTGTGGTCTCAAGAGTGGCAGATGAATCTCAAGAACGAAATTATAAAAGGCATGTGTGCCGGGGTGGCCATGGGATATGAGTTTCACAGAGCGATATATCTTGAGATGAATTCATTAATTATGGAATATGAAGTCATTAATAATGAAAAGAATGATATTGTATGTTTATGGGCACTACATCCGTTGTTTGCATGTGACAGTGAGAGCAGACTTATATTGCCCGGTGTTAATAGGATTATAGCGGTTCAAGATAGCAATAGGTATGGGAATTTCGGTGATAGTAAGAATTATCCGATAACAAAAGATGGTTTAAATCTGTCCCTGATTAAGCGGTCTGACTTTAATCAGACTGCAAAGTTTTATGTTGATCATCCTTTGACTAAAGGTGAGGCAGGTCTTACGGTAAACAACAATAGTTTGGTTGTTATGGTTAAATTTGATCTATCATCTCAGTCTTATCTTGGCGTATGGATTAACGAGGGTGGGTTTAAGGGCGAGTATAATGTCGCTATTGAACCTGCAAGCGGCTATTATGATTCACTGGAAACCGCCTTTCATAACAAGAAGTGTATGGTAATTGATTCAGGCGAAAGAAAGAAGTGGCGGATTGAAATAACCATAGAGGAAAATAAATAGCAGTCTTTTACGCTTATTTTGAGATCGTTAGTATCTATAGTCTGAATTTTAGTCCTATATCAAAAGAAGGTTCAATTGCCGAGATCTGTCCGGCTATACTCAACTGTCGGTAATGAAGAAATAGAATTATTCCCATAACAATCAAAGGAGCTCCCACAAAAACAATCGTTGCCCCGAATACTGTCCATAGAATCCAGCTCTGCAACCATCCGAAGAAAACATTTTCTGCACTCCATTGCCATCCAAAGCTAATCAGGTACATGACACCTGATATTATCGAGCCCGCAACCGGTGTGATGAGTGCTAATCCGGTTATTACAATTCCTATAACAGAGACACAAAAGAATCCTCTTTCCTCCGGTGAAACAATCCTTAAGGGATTACTTTCTGTAAGAAAATCGATATTAGCATGCCTTTCTGCGAATGTTGACAGATCGGGAGAATTTGGTAAATTATTTTGCTCTATATTTACAGCATACAGGTTGCCGCAAGAAACGAAAATAATAATTAGTAAAATAAAACTTCGCACTGTAAACCTCCCTGATTAGAGCGCATAATGAGGATTAAATCTTAAGACCATAATAAACACAGTAAGTCGGATCTGTTTCCATTACAGTCGTATTGATTCTTAATTTCTTGTAATGGGAATAAAGTACAAATCCAATAATCATCAAAGGTGCTCCAATAAGTAATACTATAGATCCAATCACTGTCCATAAAATCCAGCTTTGCAGCCACCCGAATAATATCGACTCACCGCCCCAAAACCATCCGAAACCTATAATATAAACTAAGCCGCATACTAAGAACCCCCCAACCGGCACTAATGTTGCCAATCCGGTTATTACAGAAGCCATAATTGATAAACCGAGGAATCCTGTTTCTTCGGGAGAAGTAAATACTCTGGTTGTTCTTCCTCTCAAAAAATCTATATTAGTATGCCTTTCTGCAAATATTGACAGATCGGGAGAATTTGGTAAATTATTTTGCTCTATATTTACAGCATACAGGTTGCCGCAAGAAACGAAAATAATAATTAGTAAAATAAAACTTCGCACTGTACCCCCCCCCTGATTAGATCGCATAATGTAGTTTAGGTTTATCAACACATTTTACAGCAGTAAAACAAAAAAAACAAGATATATATAACAAATTTTGTTACGGATTAATTTGATGAAGAAGCCGGAATGAGATAGCTTTTACCGGACATTAATTTGATCAACTCAGTATTGGGGTTGTAAATTTTTTCTTTGTCGATGAATACCGGGGTTGTGTTTGAGAGCATAAGTATGTTAAATCCTGCGTTTTTTATAATACATACACCTGAGAAATATCCCGGTGCGTAGCCGTGATGGCTGTAGAAGTCAAGACCGTTTTCACTATTAATATAAGTTGATAAGCCGTGAGAATAGCCGGGACTATTTACAGGGGCCCTTTGTTTTATTACAGTAAGGAATCTGTCGGGATCGTTTGACAAAAACTCAAGCCATTTCATAAGGTCATTTGCTGTTGTTTCAATACCCGCCGCTCCGGCGTATGATGAATAATCAATTAACGGAAGTTCATAATAGACCTTTTTGTGAGAGAAAAGTCTGGAAGCCACAACATAACCTTTGCTTAATAGCCCGCTGTTTCTTGTGTTTACCAGAGAATCGTTCATTTCAAGGGGCTTAAATATGCGGGATCGTATATTGTCTTTAAAACTCATAGATGTTGATCTTTCAATTACGCCTCTAAGGAGAACAAACCCCAATTCTGAATAGTTGAATTGACCCTTTTTATTAGGATTAATCTCGATCTCTTTGAATAAAGCGGCATTAATGAGTCTTGTGCGGCTTCTTTTTGTAAAAAATCTCTTTATCAAAACCGATGTTTTAAAATATCTCGGCAAACCGCTCTTGTGATCAAGTAATTCATCAATCGTCGATTCACCGGCAGAGAATCCTTGGAGCTCAGTAATAATCTCGTTTACTTTTGTATTGTAATCGATCAAACCTTCATTAACCAGTTGAAATACAATAAAAGCCGTGAATTGTTTTGATACTGAGCCGATGGGGAATCTTGAATTGCCGTTGATTAATCTATTCTGAGATCTGTCTGCATAACCGAAATTTGAAGAGTAGTATTGATTAGAATAGTGATTAATGTTGATTGTTCCCGAATAACCTGAGACAGAATCAAGGGCATTAACAAATACATTTATTTCATTACGCAATGCGTTATCATCATCGGTGTTTACGGGAGGCCTTTCAATAATTGTAGTTTTTGGTGTAAAAACCGGAGCTGTCAATACAATAATTGATATTATTAATAAAAAAACAAAAAAACGAATAATATTGTAATTCACAATGTTCTTAACCTTCCGAAGCGGCTAGTTTTTGTTCTATCTGAACCAGTTTACTTTCGAGCATTTCAATCCTTTTTTCAATTCTAGATTTTTCGAGGATGAGATAGTTGACATTATCCGTTTTTGGTTTGTCTTTGGCAGCATAGATGCTTTTAACCATGTCAGGTGTACAGTCGCCATTCAGAAGTGAAGCAGTCGCCTCTTCTCTGTCGTCCGGATCATTTATTCGAGCAACTATTTTCATGTTTTCGTAGCCGAGCGTGGGATTAATATCCTTGGTAAAAATATTTATCATGGTTTTTGCGGCTGTTGTTTCGATCCTGACCGCTCTTTCAAGAAAATCCTCGAAACTAATCTGATACTCGTTGCATAAAAGTGATGCGTCAATAAGAAGTTTGCCGAGATCCTTCATCATGTTTCCGTTAACAGAAAGGTACTTCTCTCTGATTGTATCGGCAATTCGTTTCAGTTCTATCTCTGAATCGATAGGATTCTGATATATTCCGAGTTTCTCCGCTTCTATTAAAAGATTATGAAAAATATTTCTGAAAGCAATCGTATGTGCCTTAGAAGAGATCGGTTCAGGACTTGAACTGTAATGAACATGATGTGCAAATTCGTGGATTGCTGTGTATATAATTGAATTGTCTTTTGTGAAATTTTTGTTGTGTATGATTATTTCGTGTGTGTCCGGTTTATATAAACCGTGTACCTTGCTGCTTTTTTTTCCCGAAAATATAACCGTAAACTCCGGTAAATCATCCCTGAGTTTTAGTAATATCTGTTTAACTTGTTCTTGATTCATTTGTAGTTATCTCCGTTTGAGTTAAGGCGATATGCCCTTAGTATATATTGTATTTATTATCAAATGTCAAACAATTATTAAATATGACATAAACTAATATTGACTTTTGCTGATCTTTATATATAATAGCAATCTTTTAAAAAACAAACTAATACTCTTAACGGGATGTAAAAAATGAAACAGAAAATTGAAGAGATCAAGAAAAACTGTATAAATAAAATTAATATTTCTGATAGTCTTAAAGATATTGAACAGGTAAGGATAGATTTTCTCGGAAAAAAAGGCGAGATAACAACACTGATGAAATTTCTTTCTGATCTTCCTAAAGAAGAGAAGCCGCTTTATGGAGCTGAGATTAATAAGATCAGGGTGTTCGTGGAAAACAGTATCGAACAAAAGGTAAAAGAGTTGTCGGTTCTCGAAGAAAATGCCCGTTTCATTAAAGAGCGGATAGATGTAACACTCCCCGGGCGAAGTCCGGAGGCGGGTAACAGACACCCTTTGCGAATTATTATGGATCAGATAGAGTCGGTTTTCCTTGGGATGGGGTTTGACATTGAAGAGGGGCCGGAGATTGATACGGACCATAATAATTTTAAGGCTTTGAATTTCCAGGATGACCACCCGGCAAGGGATGCGCAAGACACTCTTTATATAAACAGTAATACCCTGTTAAGAACCCATACTTCGCCGGTGCAACATCGAACAATGAAAAAAATGGCTCCTGCTCCCATAAGGGCAATTATGCCGGGGCGTGTTTTTAGAAGAGACGCAATCGATGCGACACATTCGCCTCAATTTCATCAGGTGGAGGGGTTGATTGTGGATAAAGATATAGCTTTCTCTGATCTGATCGGAACATTAAAACTTTTTGCAAAGACTATGTTTGGTGATGAGAGAGAGATCAGGTTGAGACCGTCGTTCTTCCCTTTTACCGAACCGTCGGTAGAGATAGATGTCAGCTGTATAATGTGCGGCGGAACAGGCTGTTCATTCTGTAAAAAAACCGGTTGGCTTGAGATATTGGGAGCCGGTGCAGTTCATCCTAATGTTTTAAGAATGGGCGGGTATGATCCTGATACCTATACGGGATTTGCATTCGGCATGGGTGTAGAACGGATCGCTCTGTTAAAATACAGGATTCCAGACATAAGACACCTTTTTGAGAATGATGTAAGATTTTTAAAACAGTTTAGATAACCGGAGTAAAAGATGAAAGTAAGCAGAGAATGGTTAAAAGATATAATCGGAAAAGATGTCCCGGGTAATGAGATTGCAGATAAGATTATCCTTAACGGTATGGAGGTTGAGAAACTCATTCATACGGGAAACGGGGAGCAGGATATTGTCAGCGTTGAGATTCTTGAAGTAAATAAACACCCCGAGGCGGATAATTTGTCTGTTACTAAAGCAGATGCAGGTAAATATGGTACAAAGCAGATAGTAACCAATGTTAAGGGGTTAAAAAAGGGCGATAAGGTTCTTGCCGCAATGGAAGGGGTAAGGATTACCGATGATTTTATAATAAAAAAAGCAAAACTGCGTAGTGTTGAAAGCGAAGGGATGTTTATCGGGTGGAATGAGTTGAATATTCCTTCAAAAAGCGACGGGTTGATATTCCTCGATAATGATACACCGGCAGGAAAAAAATATTATGAGGTAGCCCCTTTTATCGATGAGATAGTAGATATTGAGCTTACTGCAAACAGAGGCGATTGTCTCGGTATGTACGGGATAGGAAGGGAGATTGCTGTGCTTTTTGACGGCAGATTAAAATCACCCGAACAGCAATACCCGACAAAAGGCAATTCGATAAATGACTTCTTCAAGGTTAGAATTGAAACAGATAGCTGTTCAAGATACTGCGGGGCCGTTATTAAGAATGTAAAGATAGCACCATCGCCGTTGTGGCTTCAGTTGAGAATTATAAAAGGCGGAATAAGGCCGATTAACAATATTGTTGACATAACTAACTATGTTATGCTTGAGATGAATCAGCCGTTACATGCTTTTGATATGGATAAGATCATGGACAGAACGGTGGTTGTCCGCAACGGCAGGGACGGAGAGCGGATAACAACGCTTGATGACATTGAAAGAACGCTTAATTCAGATGATATCCTTATAGCCGATCCTGAAAAAGGTCATTGTTTGGGCGGTATTATGGGCGGATCGATCAGTGAGATATCAGCAGAAACAGTAAATGTTTTCCTTGAGGCGGCATTTTTCAATCCCGCAAAGATCAGACGGACAAGTAAAAGACTCGGGTTACGGTCGGACTCCTCATATAGATTTGAAAGAACAATCGACATAGAAAATGTAGCTGTTGCATTAAAGCGTGCTTTGAGTCTCATATCATTATTGGATATAGGCGATATATCGCCTGATATTATTGATGCATATCCGAGAAAATATACCGCAAAACATGTGAATCTCGATTCTCAATGGATTAACAGGAAACTCGGCACCGATATATCTCTTGACAGGATGATTTCAATTCTCAAATCGCTTGATTACAGGGTCGAATCGGATAAGATAACTATCCCTTCATGGAGAAGTGATGTTTCTATTAAAGAGGACATCTCAGAGGAGATTGCGCGAATTTACGGATATAACAATATTGTTCCGACTATTACACCGAGCAGAAGAGCAGGTATGAGAACCGATAAACAGGATATGGAAAAATCCGTTAGGGAGCTATGTTACAAATCCGGCTGTAATGAGGTCTTTAATTTTAGTTTTGTCGGGGATCCGCTTTTTAATCTTCTCGGTTTTTCTGAAGAGAGTCCTTACAGAGAGTTTGTAAGGATTGAGGAGCCGCTTTCGGATGATTTTCAGGGGATGAGAAATACTCTTTTTCCGGGAATGTTGAGGACATGCTCATTTAATGCAAAAAGACAGAACCGTTCATTATCAATATTTGAAACGGGAGCGGTAAGTTTTAAAAGCTGTGATATTCTTCCTGTCGAGAAGAAACACCTTGCTGTTCTTGTCGGCGGCATTAAGCATAAAAAAGATCATACCGGCGCAGAGGTAAGATACGATTTTTATGACATCAAAGGTATTCTTGATAGAGTTGAACTTGAGTTTGGGGTGAAATTTATACTTAAACCATCATCAAAAGACTTTATGCACCCTTATCAGCAGGCATCAATATTGATTGGCGAAACTAATCTCGGTTTTGTGGGGCAGGTACATACATCAGTTCTGAAAAGACTCGATATAGATTTCAATGTGTTTATATTCGAGATTGATCTTGATCTTTTGTTTAAGTCAGCTCAAAGGTCTGTGATTTACTCTGAGATTCCCCGTTTTCCATCCTCTGAAAGGGATATGGCAATTGTGGTGGATCAAAAGGTTACGGCAGGTCAAATACTTGAAACAATAAAAATGCTTAAATTAGAACATTTGCAAAGTGTTACTGTTTTTGACAGGTTTGAAGGGGGGGCAATCGAAGACGGGTATTACTCACTCGGTCTCAATCTTTCGTTCAACAAAATAACTGCAACACTCAAAGATGAAGAGATAGATGAGGATTTTGCAAAAGTGCTCAAGTCTCTTGAGTCAGAATTTGGAGCAAAGATCAGATAATGGAAGAAAAACTTTATTTTATTTCTATGGATGGTCGTTCCGGGTATTATATTGACGGGTTTAAGGTTGAGGAGTCAATACCATTACCCGTACTTGTTGCGCCGGGTGAAGCTTTTTCGACAGAACATATTACTACCGAAAATATAATTTCGGGAATGCTGAAAATAATTGAGACAGAGCCGGATCACGATAATATTGAATATTACAGGTCATTTATTTTAACAGTAAAACCTGATTTTGAGAGTCAAATGAGCTCTATTGCCTATGAGGCAGAGTTGAATGGGGATTTTGCGGATGCTATTGCAATCTATAATCTGATATTAACCATTAACCCCAAATCATCAGATGCCTTATTGAATCTTGCAATCTCTTACGATAACTATTCGGACCATAGTTATTCAAAAGGTGAGGAGCAAAGAGGGGATATACTTAAAGATCGTGCCGCCGAACATTTTAAGCAGTTAGAATCATCTGACGAAAAAAACGAGCGAATTTATTACTATCTCGGGCGTTTTTATGCTGAAAATAATAATTATGCAAGAGCGATTGATTATTTTGGAGAGTTTATCAAACTTACTGATGATGATGAGCATAAGAAAGAGGTTGTTAATTATGTTAATGATCTTAAAATACTCGGGCTTGAGGATGAAAACTACACAAATGCACTTTTCTTTTATGAAGCAGAAAAATTTGAAGACGGATTAAAATTAATTGATAACTATCTAACAACTTTTCAGCATTCATGGCATGGACATTTATTAAGAGGGCGTTTACTGACAGCTATCGGTAATCACAAAGAGTCGCTCGAGTCATTGTTAAGAGCATTGGAGATCAACCGAGAGTCTTCTGATATCTGTAATCTTATCGGATTGAACTATATGGAGCTTGGGGATTTTAGAAATTCCGAAAAACATTTCTTTAAGGCATTAAATTTTGATCCTGATAATCTTTCAATATATTATAATCTGGCATTAATGTCACAGAAAAAAGGTGATATCAAAGAAGCTTTGAAATTCTGCGAGTTGATACTTGAATTTAACAAGGATGATCTGCATGCAAAGACATTACGATCTGAGCTGATGAGCAGGGGATAAACCGGAGGCGAATAATTCTAAAATGGGTAAATAACCAGCGTTTTTCTATTGCCGACAGTTGTCGGAATGATAATAATAATTGTAGGGCACTTCTATTTACCTCATTCGGTGTGTAACCTTGATCATTTTCGCAGATACTTCGTCGCTAAAATCCTAATATAACCTAGTTATACTGTGGTTTTAGCTTCTAGTCTATGCAAATAATATCTTCGGTTTCAATCCAAAGCAGGTAATTAGAAGTGCCCTTATATTCAGACGCTAAGAGTTTAAAAAAAAACATCATTGGGGCATATAATTTAGATGTGTAAATCAAGTGTATATAATTAGTGCAAATAAGCTTATTATGATAATATTTTTAAAAAATAAATCAATTCCAGGAGATAATTTATGGATTTAGTTAATAATCTCGAGATCCCTCAGCCCGATCAGGTTACAAACAAGGAGAGGTCTGATGCAATGGGTGCATATCTTATGATGTTCGCTTCTTACGGAATAAGCCTCCCCATACCGTTATTGCCGGTTATAGCATCTGTAATCTATTTTTATGTTAATAAAAAAAGTTCAAGATTCGTTTGTTTCCATTCACATCAGTCGTTGATCTCACAGCTTGCAATATCATTATTAAATGCAGTTTTATTCGGATGGATTATAGCCAATCTTGTGGCAATAGCAGCTGATATCGAATTCTTTCTCCTTGAGTTCAATCTATATTTTTGGCTTTCTACTATTTTGGTCACCGTATTAAATATTGTTTATACTGTTTATTCTCTTATTGCTTGTTATTACGCGAATAAAGGCAGATTCTATTACTTCTGGTTTTTTGGCAAGATTTCATATAAATATGCTTATTCAAATAAACGGAATGATTCAATGGATTTCAAGAACAAGCCACCGGTTTAGATATGATTGAAGATTCTGTTAAGCAAGAATTAAATAGTATATCAAATCCGTTAAAAGCAAAAGATCAAATGGGTTTTTTTCAGGTTTTTGAAGGCGGTTACGGAGCAGGGGATAGATTTCTCGGCATTTCCGTTCCTTTACAAAGGGCTATAGCCAAAAAACACTACGGGGCAATATCACTTGATGGAATAGTAAATCTTTTGAGGTCAAATATTCATGAGTATCGGCTAACTGCTCTTTTTATGCTCGTTTCTAAGTATGAACACGAAAAGAATAAAACAGAAAAAGAGCGTTTTGTTAAGGTGTATTTAGATAATCTTGATTTTGTTAATAACTGGGATCTTGTTGACTCATCTGCCCATCTGATCCTTGGACGGGACCTTTTTGATAAAGACCGCTCGATACTGTATACTTTGGCTCAATCTGCAAATCTATGGCATCAGCGTGTTGCTATGATCTCTTCCTATTATTTCATCAAAAAAAACGATTTTGGAGATGCGTTCAGGATTGCAGATCAGTTGATTGCCCATAAACATGATCTTATTCACAAAGCGGTCGGGTGGATGCTGAGGGAGATCGGTAATCGTGATTTTGATCAGGAATATAAGTTTCTTGAATCAAGGTACAAGATTATCCCGCGAACAATGCTCAGATATGCTATAGAAAAATTTCCCGAAGATATGCGTCAAAAGTTTCTTAAGGGTGCAATTTAACCGGTTTAGATGGAGTAAATATGATAAGCTATATCAATGATAATAATCCTGATGACAGAATCCTTGCTAAAGCATCTGCAATCCTTGAGGATGGCGGATTGATTGCGTTTCCGACGGATACAACATGGTGTATTGCGGGAAGTGCGTTTCTAAAAAGTTCAGCAGATAAATTAAGAAAACTCAAAGGTACTTTTAATAATTATACTTTGACTATTGCCTGTAACTCAATATCCCAAGCAGATGAACTGGCAGAGATCGATAATAATGCATTTAAGTTTCTAAAACGATACACCCCCGGGCCGTTTGTATTTATCTTGAATTCCAAAAAAGCAGTTGTTAAGACTACCGGCATTAATAGACCGCAGGTTGGCATAAGAATTCCGTCAAACAGATTGGCACTCGATATTTTAAATTCATTCGGCAAACCTGTTTTTGTTATTGCCGCATCAAAAAGTATGAGTACGCTCGGTTGGTGGGACAAGGACTATGCGGAAAACAACTCTTTTGAATACGGATATGAACTCGATGAGATTAAAGAGATCGATCTGATTATTGACAATTCTTTCCCGCTCGAAAAGAACCTAACTACTGTTGTTGATCTTACAAACGGAGAACTTAACATAATAAGACAAGGGTTGGGAATTATATAAGGGCACTTCTATTTACCTCATTCGGTGTGGAACCTTGATCTTTTT
>CAZSQU010000003.1:0-109684 GCA_964608985.1 uncultured Spirochaetales bacterium | reverse complement strand
GTATTATACCATAATATATTTTTTTTTCAATAATTTATTGCAGATTTTTTAGAATTGACTGCTTATTATCAACAAACAATATATCGTCTATTGCAAGATCAAGTTTATCTGTATCAGAACATTTTATTATTATATCAACCTCACTTTCAACCAAACCGAATTTCTTGTTTAATTGACGAATGAGAGTGTTTTGCTTGCCTTCGGCCTTTATATTATCCGCCAGTAATGTTATCATATTTCTTACCTCCGTTACACTATTTATAGATTCAATTATTGAATCATCTATACTCCTGCGGAACATCCTTTTAACCCGCGTTATGCATGACAATCGTAGCGAAGCGAAGTAGATTGTTGATTAGCTTAGAGTTAGGAAGATTTGAGACTCGCAGCATAGTAACACTATGTGAGAATCGAAAATCGAGTAACTCGTGGATAATCAGCAAGATACGAGATCCAGTAGAATTTTCGTGCATAATGCGGGTTAAACCACTTAGTAAACATCTTTACATCAATGAGATTCTCATCTTTAATCAGTTGAATAATCTGATCCACCGCAACCTTAAGACCCGCGCTATCTCGATTCTTTTCCAGCAAAATTATCGCAGATGCCACCGTGGATTTGATCTAATTATACGACTGTTTGTAAACTGGAAGCCTTTATGTTTACATTTCACCCCACGAATGTAAATTATGTAATCGCAAATATATTTATATGTAATTAATTTAACAAATTAACTAAATATGATATAAATAAAAATAAATTAAAAAAAGAGAGGCTTGTATGGAAAGAAAGAAAGAAAGAAAGAAAGAAAGAAAGAGCATTTTTATTACAATGGTTAGCTAAATTTATGCTTATAGCATTAACCTTCTCAACATTTTCATGTCCTATGAATCAGGATAGCGAATCGCAGAATCATATCGGCAATTACAAACCAAAGACACAAGCAGGTAAAACTCTTCAAGACTTCTACACACTTACATTCGCAACAATTGACAGCGCAGTTGCAGTGCTTGAGAAATATCCCGATGCACTGGTTAATGCAGATGATTCAATAACGAGAAGCTGTAATTGTGAGTTGTCGATAAGCACCCTAAGTGAACTTTTGCCCGAAAACTTAAATGAATTCACAAGAACAGAAACAATTATTACAAGATCCGGCACTGAAGAAATAGTTGAAGTTACTCTTGAAGATGAGCTTGAAAATGTTTTAGAAAATCACAGGGCAGAGCTTAATCGCATTAAACCCGACACTTCATTAGCAGCAACATTAGATTATGTTGAAGAGACTGAATATGGAGTTATTGTGGGCGGCGTACCATTCAGTTCATCGGATATACAGGGTGCAATGATGATAGAAATGCTAACAGCAAGGGTGAATGGTGTCAGTGAAGAGCAAATTGAAGAAGATATAATCAACATATGTGCTGCTCTTGATCAGGAGTATCCCGATACAACTACGCGGGGGTTCTTTCTTGACTCCACAGAACACTTCGGAAGATGGCCCGGAGGTGTCATTCCTTACAGATTTTCAAAATACTTCGATGACAATACTACTTTAAAGTCAGCACACAAAACAGAGATGGTTGCTGCTATGCGAGACTGGGAAGAAAAAACAAATGGGGCAGTTAGATTTGTAGAAGCGGCAAAATTTACTGCTTGGGAAAAGGTATTGATGGGCGCAGGATTAACAAGAGAGCTGCAGATATACAACGAAGAACTTAATAATGCTAACGGTCAAGCATCATTAGGTTACGGATCGGGAGTCGAAACCTTAAAAATAGATACAGATTTAAATGCAAATACTGATGCAATTCACAGAACATGTCGTCATGAGCTCGGGCACGCCCTCGGACTGCAGCATGAGCACCAGAGGCATGATAGAGACAACTACATCATACTTGAAGGATCAAGCCATAACATAATGTATGTTGAAGTAAAATTCGGGTATTATAACTATATCTCCGGTTGGTCATGGAAAAAAATCTCTTCTTTTACTATATGGTACTATAATATGACACGCGGATGGTATTCTGTTAATTATCCGATTTATGGATGGGTACCAAAATACTCTAAACGCCCAACTTCATATACAACGAGTCAATATGACTACTTTTCTGTAATGCACTATAAGAGCGGCGCGTTTGGCGTTTCTATGACCGTAGCAAAGAATATGCCGCTCCCAGAATATTTCACAAGTGAGCGATTCAATAGATTACTCGATGCAGTAAGATCAAGCGTTCGTGATGATGAGGAGAGGGTTGTTGATGATTTCCAAAAATGTTATCTCTACAATCAAGGCAGCAGAGATGAACAGGAGGGTTACTATCTTAAATCAAGTTTAACTGCAACAGAGCGGGAGCGACTATATGAGTTGATTGACTTTCCTGTTTATCCGTTACTCAGGGAAGGGGATGAAGTCCCTTACAATATAGAAATAACCTCGTTGGATGCACAGGCAGTTATGCATTTATACAAATAAAAAAAGGAGACACCGGTCATGAAAAGATTTATTTTAATACTGATACCTTTAGTAATAATTAGTTTTATCAATTGTCCTGATACAACTGAAGATGCGCCTCTCCCTTCAAGATATGATTATTTTGTTATTGATTTTGAGCTTATCAATAATACAGATCAGGATGTGAGTTACGATATATTATGTGTTAAAAAGAGCCCTATGTTAATCGAAAATACAACAGATATATTTCATCCGAAATATTACTCGGGGCTATCGGACTTTAACCGGCTATATCTTACAGAAGACACTGAAGGTATAGAACAAGGGGTTATTGATTATTATTACATACATAAATTAAAGTTTGATGAATATTTATCAGGCGATTCGAAATTTCATTCTGATTTAAAAAACAGAAGTTTGAACAGTAAATATACAGGAGTGGTTAGCGAGAACACCCGGTTTATAGACTCATTGTTGTACTGGTTTGGGTTTGATACACTGGAAGCGGACTGGGAACTTACTTCAGGAATGATCAAACTTAATATCGGCGGTGTCGAGAGAAATATTGTCGGATGGCCTGAGAAATACTATTCGCAGACGCCGAATGTCGTCAAGTACGGGTTGTTTTACAGGTTTTCTCTCGATGACAATTACTATGAAGAATATGGAAGAGATAACCTCTTATATATCGGCACCGATTCAGACTTAAAATTTCTTATGGATCTGACAGGTGATACGCCATATATGTATAAAGGTAATCTACGCGGATCGTTAACGGTTAAAATTAAAATCACAATCAACAGTGCAGATGATATATCAGTAGAGGTTACACCGATTGAAGGGGGTACACCCGTTTTCCTCTATCCGTAAAAAACTTGCACATTTTTTAATTTATACAATGCAGTTTCCCCGATCTGAGTTATATCTAATCGGGGAATTGCGGTATTATTTACACCCGCATTACGGCAAGCAGCGTAAGGTCATCATACTGTTCGATTTTGCCCCTGTATTCTTTCTCGGCTTTCACAATGCTATTAATAATTGCCTCCGGCGTTTTTTCGGGAGTTGACTCGATAACCTGCACAAGTCTTATAAGCCCGAATTCATCGGGTGTTTCCTCATTGTTTTCATTTATATATGTTGTACCGTTTCTTGACTCCTCAATCCCGTCCGTAAAAAGGAAAATTATATCCCCTTTATCAACCTTATATATCTCCTGTTTATATGGATTTGGAAGCATGTAGGATGGAAAAACTCCTGCGGCTCCCGAATTTTGGTCAAGTTTAAGCCACTCGGTTTTACCTGTTTTTGCCCTGAAAGTAATTCTGATATTTCACGGTCTATCTCATAAGGCGTTTCCGCTCGTTTATTTTATGCTTCTCCATACATAAAGTTAAATGAAATTACCCCAAAAAAAATATCTGTTTGAGTTGAAAGAGGTTAAAAATGCTTGAAGCATTATTTTCTTTTAAACCTGTATAACTGTTTAAGTCTAAAACTTAAGGTTTACCCAAAATTTAAAATTACACCCGTTGCAAATTTATTTTTTATGGGATTTTATATAATCTGATATTTTATCAAGCATTTCATCTTTATTTCCATAAAAAAATGAACATCTCGGTAATGACCTGATAAATGTTTTGCCGTAATTCTTGGTTATAACCCTCGGATCAAGGATCGTTACTATACCATAATCTGTTTTTTTTCGTATAAGACGACCGAACCCCTGTCTAAACTTCAAAACAGCTTGAGGAAGTGTATAATCATTAAACCCATTTTTACCTATCCTGTTCAATTCCTCAACCCTTGCCTGCTCTAAAGGTTCAGAAGGCATCTTAAATGGTAATTTGGAGAGTATAACATGACATAGAGTTTCCCCCGGCGCATCAACCCCCTCCCAAAATGAATCAGTTGCAAAAAGACTTGACGAATGATCGCTGATAAAGGCGTTTAACAGACGGGATTTTTCAAGTTGCCCCTGATAATAACACTGGTAACCTTCCGGCTCAACCAGTGGAGACACAGCTTTATATGTCTGATTTAATTGTGAATAACTGGTAAAAAGCACAAAAGAAGCACCGCCGGTTCTCCTTATCGATTCGGCAACAAATCTATTGATATAGTCTCCAAAAGCATTATTTGCCGGATCAACACCATCAGACGGAGTACACAACAAAACCATTTTCTCATAATCAAAAGGTGATGGATATGAATAGAATTTCAATCTGTTCTGATCTACAAAGTTTAAACCGGTAATAAATTTAATAAACTCAAATTGATTATCTACTGTCATGGTTGCAGATGCAAGAACAACCGATTCAAAAGCAGAAAACAATGCCTCATTTAATATATTGTTTACAAATAACGGGGAGATATTCAGACGAAAAAGGAGATTGTCCCTATCACCAAACAGCTCAAACCAACAAACAGATTTATCAATAACACTATTTATTATGTCATTAATGCTTTTTGCAAACCCCTCAACCTTATTACAGTATGATTTCAAGGTTTTTATTTCAACATCAAATGTTTCTTTGATTTTATCTGGAAATTTCTTACATTTTTCATATAACAACGACATATTGATATAGACTCTCATAATAAGGTCGCCAAGGTTTTTTAAAGGCATTTTAATATGATTGTTAAACCGTTCAGACTGCCATTCCTGTTCAAGTATCCGCTTTTGAATATTTAGAGAGCCTGACTTATAATTGTTTTCGGCGTCATCAATTATAGAACCGATGTAGATATTAATAATATCAAAAAGTTCATAAGAATTATCATACGCCTCGTTTATCGATGAAATAACCTTTTCATCAATAAATTCTGAGGTTTCCTGAGCTGATACATCCTTTTGCAGGGTAAGTTTTCTTGTAAATCTCGGAAAAAACCCTTTTCCGCCTTTGGGTCTGAGTAAAGATAAAAATTTGTAAAATCCATGCTTAGAAAATGATATCGAAAAATATCCCGATGCAGACCTGTCAATATTGTGTGCCTCATCAATAATAATCTTTTTGTATGGCGGCAAAAGTATATTTTCCTCAAGGCCGCCCCCCTTATATCTCAGATTGATATCAGCAAATAGAATATGGTGGTTAACAATGAGAATATTTGATTCTGCAGCCCTTCTTCTCTGTTGTTGAAGAAAACAACTCTGATAATATGAACAATTAGCCCCCGTACAAAAATCCGACTCGCTCGCTACCCGTTCCCATTGTTCGTTATCCGGTATAAAATTAAGCTCATCGATATCTCCTGATGGTGTTGTTTCACTCCATTTTACGATATTGTTCCATTGCTCATTCTTATCACCAAAATCAAATTCAATTTTGGCATTATTAAGTTTTAATTTACAAAGATAATTACGCCGTCCCTTTATCAAAACAGGCTCAATATCAGACTTCAATATCTTTTTAACAAAAGGTATATCCTTACCGATAAGCTGATTCTGAAGATTGATCGTATTTGTAGAAATAACAACCCTTTCATTATTCTCTGTAGCCCTTACAAATGCAGGAATAAGGTACGCAAGACTCTTGCCGATACCGGTGCCGGCTTCTATAACAGAAACATATCCGTTATTCAAAGCCTCAATGGTACGCAAAGCCATCTCTTTTTGCCCGTGCCTGAATTCATAATTATCATGGTACTTACTTATCAGTCCACCTTCATCAAATATCTCTGCAATAATATCTGTTTTAATCGCGGAGCTTTTTTTGATAATCACAGGCGGATACACCATCTTCAGATCTGTACCTGAATTATTGACAATAAAAAAACCTATTCCTTCGTTCTTAAGGTAATTCGCCATTGTCATATCCTGGTCGGATGGCCTGAGATCCCCCCCCGGATGGTTATGCAAAACGGCATTGAACTTTCTTGCAAGCTCAGGCGGTGAAAAAACCTGATCCTCAGTACCGAAACAAATAGGTTCAACACTTATCAATTGATTTTCATTCCCGAAAACAGCCCCAAAAAAAACCTCTTGACCATAATTACTGTCAACAGCAGTGCTGATGTGTTTCTGAACATCTTCAATAATTGTATATTTTATCTTCATAACCCCTCATTAATAAACCGGCTTGTATTCTCAAATAAGCGGATTATATGTTAAACAGTACCCTTTATATACAGGTCAATCTTATCTTTAAGATCAATAAGCATACCTTCATCATTCTCAATAACCGGTCTTAACGGCTTACCGTGATTGATACTTTTTACCTTGCCGATTGTTCCGTCATTGAGAATTACAGCTGTTCCAATCGGATATATTGTTACTATAGACATAAACTTCTTTAGTATTTCCGGATCATATCGGGTTTGTGCTGATGAAAGCATTGACTTCATTGCTATATGTGCAGAATATGCATCTCTATACTTCTTTGGGGTGATCTGAGCCTCATAATTATCTGCTATTGATAGTATTTTAGCATATTCAACAATTTTATCGATTTTTAACTTACGGGGATAACCATTACCGTCAACCTGTTCATGATGCTGAATAATCCCGTCAAGCACATCTTCTGTAACACAACCTGATTCCTTAGCGATCCGATAACTCTTTAAGGGATGTTTTCTGATAAGAGCAATCTCTTCATCTGTAAGGGGGGTGTCTTTTTCGAGAATCTCCCGATCAATAAAAAACATACCGATATCATGGAGCAGTCCGCATTCGATTAACCTATGCAGATCGGGTTCATTGTAATTCAGATGATAACCGCACATTCCTGCAAGAATAGTCGAATTTACGGCATGCGATACTCTGCCGGCAGTTCTTTCTATACCGATCGTTACCATCCGTATAATATCATCGCTTTTATTATTAATAACAATCCGCATAATTGAATTCGCCGCACGGGTCAGATAACTTCCATTAATTTTTTCTCTCTCATAAAGAACATCTATCATTTTTTTATATATAATTATAAGTGAGGAATAGTTTTTTTCAAACTGATCATTTTTTTTCATTTGATCTTCCGATTTCAGTTAACATGATAAGTCGGATTATACCATAATTTAATTAAATATAAAAGATATTAAAAAAAGACTTGACTTATTATGCAATAATGCGCATATTAACATATATGATTAAAGAGGTTGAAATATATAAAGCAATAGGTGAAGAAACGCGCCTGAGAATAATAAGAATCCTGCTAAAAGCCGGAAGTAAACTATGTGCTTGTGAGATAATATCAATAATTGACAAGCCGCAATATACTATCTCAAAGTGCCTCACTACACTCGTAAAAGCAGGATTAGTAAAAGAAAACCGTGAAGGGAGGATGATGTTCTACCGGCCTGTTTACGAAAGTGAATTCAACAGATCGCTTTTTGAGAACATAACGAAAATCAAATCAGAAGATAATTTGTTGTTTGAAAACGATGATAATAAACTGCAAACAAAACTAAAACAAAGAGAGACTAACGAGTCGTTTTGCGGTACTTGTATGATTTAATCTACAGATATGGATAATAAAAAATCATAATGGATTTGGAGGAAAAATGCTTTCAATTATTATTTTATCCGGTATTACGGTGTTATTTCTGATTATCTCGTTAATCGCCGACAAACGGAAAACATTTAACGGACTTAAGAAGGCGTGGATTATGTTTATTAATCTATTGCCGCCGTTTATTACAATACTGATCGCGGTAAGCGTGCTTTTATTCTTTACCCCCAAAGAGGAGCTGGTCAAATGGCTCGGTAAAGAATCAGGCGCAGCAGGAATGTTGATTGCCGCTTTAGCCGGCTCTATATCACTTATTCCCGGGTTTATAGCATACCCTCTTGCCAAAATCCTTGTGGATTCGGGGGTTTCTTATCAGGTAATAGCTATTTTTATAACAACACTGATGATGGTAGGGATACTTACACTACCTATTGAAAAGAAGTTTTTCGGACTTAAAGCGGCAATAATCAGAAACTTGCTTAGTTTTGCAGGTGCAATTATTATCGGACTGACTATAGGTATTTTATGGGAGATTTTATGAAAAAATATCTTTATAAACACAAAACAGACATTGTTATTTTTTTATTATTTTCAATCTTTATTGTAGTTACTTATATAATAAATCTCAGTTACGGACATAAAATAAAAGACAATTTTTTTTCATTTTTATTTGAGATGATCACAGTAATCCCGCCGATGTTTATCCTTATCGGACTATTTGATGTATGGGTTTCTAAGGAAAAAATTCAAAAACATATAGGTAAGGACTCAGGTGTTATGGGTATTATTTGGGTTATTCTACTTGCAATGCTTCAAGCCGGGCCACTTTACGGTGCATTTCCGGTTACATACATCCTATGGAAAAAGGGCTGCAGTATAAAAAACATATTTATCTACCTCGGTGCGTTCTCTACAATGAAAATACCGATGTTGGGCTTTGAGATCGCATTTCTCGGAATTAAATTTACTATTCTCAGAACACTGGTAAGTTTGCCTATATTTATCTTAATAGGTTATTTAATGGACTTCTTATTGAAAAAATCAAATTTTGAAGTAAAAGAACAAAAATAAGTTTTTATAAGGAAACAAAAATGACAAAAATAAGAGTTTTATTTGTTTGTATTCATAACTCGGCAAGAAGCCAGATGGCAGAAAAATTTCTTAATGAATCGGGATGCGGCAAGTTCGAGGCGGAAAGCGCCGGTATCGAACCGGGCAACCTTAATCCTTTTGCGGTAAAAGCTATGAATGAAATCGGTCTTGATATATCGGGCAATAAAACAAAATCTGTGTTTGATATATATAATGCCGGTAAATCCTATGATTATGTTGTAACAGTTTGCGACCCGGAAGCGGCTGAAAAGTGCCCGATATTCAGGGGCAATGTAAAAAGGGATCATTGGGGCTTTAAAGACCCATCTTCATTTAACGGCACAAATGAAGAGAAACTTGCATTCACAAGAATTGTCCGTGATGAGATTAAACATAAGGTTCTTGAATTTATAAAAAGTTTTCAGGAGGTATGATATGCCGGAACAAAAAGGGTTATCGTTTTTTGAAAGATATCTGTCAGTATGGGTATTATTATGTATAGCAACAGGGATTGCCATTGGGCAGTTATTGCCTGTTATACCCCTTACTTTAAAAAAATTTGAATATGCTGAGGTATCGATCCCCGTGGCAATTCTAATATGGCTTATGATCTATCCTATGATGCTCAAGATTGATTTTAACAGCATAATTAAGTCTGTAAAACAACCGAAAGGTTTAGTTATAACGCTGATAACTAACTGGCTGATTAAACCGTTTACCATGTTTATAATCGGATGGTTCTTCTTCAATGTTGTTTTCAAAAACTACATTTCAGACGAAAACGCAAAAAGCTACCTTGCCGGTGCTGTTTTATTGGGAGCGGCACCTTGCACTGCAATGGTATTTGTATGGAGTTATCTTACAAAAGGCAATCCTGCATATACATTAGTACAGGTCGCAATAAATGACCTTGTTATTCTGTTTGCTTTCACACCGATAGTTGCATTCTTACTTGGTATTAATAATATTATTGTACCATACGACACATTGATGCTATCTGTTGTTCTATTTGTAGTCATACCCCTTGGATTGGGTTATCTGACAAGATTGATATTGATAAAAACAAAAGGTCTTGATTTCTTTGAAAACCGGTTTATTCCAAAGTTCAACGGCATCACTATAATCGGTTTATTGGCTACTTTAATAATCATATTCTCTTTTCAAGGTGAGACTATTATTAAAGAGCCTATTTCAATAATACTGATTGCGGCTCCTTTGATTATTCAGACATTTTTTATCTTCTTTATTGCTTATTTCTGGGCAAAAATATGGAAACTAAAACATGATATTGCAAGCCCGGCCGCGATGATCGGTGCAAGTAATTTTTTTGAGTTAGCAGTTGCAGTTGCAATATCACTTTTCGGACTTAATTCCGGAGCAACTCTTGTCACGGTTGTAGGTGTACTGGTAGAAGTACCGGTTATGCTGATCCTCGTTAAAATATCAAATAATACAACTAAGTGGTTTGAATGAAATAAAATTCCGGATAGACAGAATGATTAATAATGAAATTCGATACATAGATGCACACATTCACACAAAAAAAACGGAGCACAAAAGGGAACTGCCGGCTATATACCTCGTTAACTGTATTGATAGAGCTTCTGTGGATACAGTTGCAGATATTAAAAACAATTATATAATAAAACATTTAGGTATCCATCCGTACGAAGAGATTGATCCGGATGACGACATATTCGATAAAATTGAATTACTCATAAAAAACAACAATGATATCCATATTGGTGAGATTGGTCTTGACAATACCGACAGATCCCCTGATATTGACAAGCAAATACCTGTTTTTGAGAAATTCATTTCGTTTGCCGTTAATTACAATAGGGTCGCTAATATTCACTGTGTAAGGGCATTTGATAAAATGTTCTGCATGTTCAAAAGCAAAAATATCGATTCTTTAAAAGGCATCATACACAGATTCGAAGGATCAATAGAGATAGCCCGTGAATTGATTAAGCGCGGATTGTACCTCTCCTTTCATCCGTTTATTCATAATAATGAAAAAAACCTACATATTATCAGAAATATCCCCATTGAAAGAGTTTTTCTTGAAACTGACGCCGACGAGATCGGACAAAACACACTGCTAATTGAACACTACGCTAAAACCGCATCAGCTTTGCAAGTCAACGAAGATGACCTTATAAAACAGACCTATTTAAACTATTTAAGATTATATTACGGCATATAAATATTATTTGCTGAAATGATATTTTGTTTTTCATCAAGATAATGTCAAATAACTATTGATAAATAAATGTTTTTATGATAATTTTCATTTATGAAAATAATTCTTACTGCAATTATTTTAATATTACAATTACAAGTTTTTTCATCTGTAGATAATTCTTTTATTGCATATAAAGAAATAAACATTTCTGAACAAAACCTTTCTTATAAAATCAGTCAAATTAAAAAAACATTTTTGGAAAACAACTTTCTATCGTGTTTTTTTAATTATATGTTTTTCTCTTTTACAAAGAACCCGCTTACCGATACTTTTTATAAAAAGATATTATTTAAACATCTTAAGTTTGTTCTTTTTCAGCGAGCCCCACCTTATTGTATTTTGTATAATTAAATTTTTTCGTTTAATTATTAATATTAATATCCGTAAATGTACTTTCACGGTTGTTAATGTTTAATAATATATTTTAGGAGGATATTATGAAACTTGTAAGTTTATTGGATAGAAATTGTATTAGAATTGACAGCGACATTAAAAATAAAAATGAAGCTATAAATTTTTTAATAAATACAATCGTAAAAAACCACAATAGCGATCTTTCAAAAGAAACCGTTTTGATGAAAGTCATGGATAGAGAATCACTCGGAGGTACCAGCTATTCAACAGGTATCGCAATTCCGCATGCAAGACTGGATGATTTTAATGATCTTTTGATTGCAATATGCGTACCCGAAAAACCTTTTATCGATAATGATATCGAGATTAAAATGGTTGTTCTTATATTAACATCGAAAACAGCAAGTAAAACATACCTGCAGGTATTGTCTTCCTTTGCAAAGTTCTCTCAAGATGCTGCGTTTTTTGATAAATTAGTCAAATCAAAGAACAGTATAGAGTTTATTGATTTAATCGAAGATATAAAAATAAAAAAAGAATTAACAGTAGAAGAAATAATGACAACTAATATCATACAGGTGACTCAAGATATTTCCCTAAAGGAAATTATTGACATTTTATACAAAAATAACTACAGCTACCTGCCTGTTATTGATGATCAAGGCAATTTTATAGCAGAAATTACAATGCTTGATATATTAAAAATCGGTATACCGAATTATGCACAGACGATGGGTAACTTAAAATTTCTTTCGAATTTTGAGCCGCTCGAAGAACTTCTAAAAAATGAAGAAACTATTAAGGTAAAGGATATTATGAGAAAACCCGAGATCGTCCTAGATAAAGAATCTTCAATAATTGAGGCGGCTTTAAAACTGACACAAAAAGAAAAAAGACATATCCCTGTAGTAGATAACAAAAAAATAATCGGTGTTGTAAGCTATATGGATATATTGTTTAAGGTTATAAGGGGATGATATGAGTACATCAATAATAATTGGATTAAGTATATTTATAATAATATATTTAATAATGTCTTTTGAGATTTTCAATAAAACTATCACGGTTCTCCTCGGAGGAACAATTTTTATAATATTGGGGTATATTCATCAGGAAAAAGCATTCATGGGGATAGATTGGAATGTTATTTTTTTGCTGATAAGCATGATGATTATAGTTGGAATAACTAAAAACACAGGTCTATTTCAATATATCGCAATTAAAGCGGCAAAATTTGCTAAAGGTGAACCGGTTTTTATATTAATACTCTTGTGCCTGATAACTGCCGTATTTTCGGCTTTTCTGGATAATGTAACTACGGTTTTGATTCTTACCCCCGTTTGTATCCTTATAGCAGTTGAACTGGGAATTTCGCCAATCCCTTTTGTCATCAGTATAGCAATAGCTTCAAATATCGGTGGAACCGCTACTCTGATAGGAGATCCTCCAAATATTATGATCGGCAGTGCGGCAAAACTTAATTTCAATGATTTTCTTAAGAATTTAACTCCGGTTATTTTAATTATTCTCGTTGTTTACTGTATTATGATTTATTTTATATTTAGAAAAAAGCTTAAAGTAACTGTCGAAAAGAAAGCCCGGATTATGGATTTTGATGAGTCTAAAGCATTGGAAAATATTCCTTTACTGATTAAATCAATAATTGTTCTTTCTCTAGTGATAATAGGTTTTTTATTTCACAGTATAATACATCTGGAACCGGCAACAATATCATTATTTGGTGCTTCTTTACTTATGATATTAGCAGGAAAGGAAGATGTAAATAAATTTTTCCACGAAGTTGAGTGGGAGACTATTTTCTTTTTTATCGGTCTTTTTGTGTTAGTCGGCGGGTTAGTAGAACTCGGTATCATTAAAAAACTTGCGGAATTTCTTTTAAAAGCTACCAATGGAGATATTAAAATTACATCTATTGCAATGATTTGGTTCTCCGGTATATTTTCCGCTTTTGTTGATAATATTCCGTATGTAGCTACAATGATACCTTTAATTCAGGATATCGGCGAGAAACTCGGTAAAGATGCAATATTACCGCTTTGGTGGTCGCTTTCTCTAGGCGCTTGCCTGGGAGGTAACGGAACATTAATCGGGGCTTCTGCAAATGTAGTCAGTGCCGGCTTGTCAGGAAAAAGCGGTTATAAAATTTCTTTTATAGAATTTACTAAATACGGCGCTTTGATAACTTTTATTTCTTTGATTATTTCCACCGTATATATTTACTTCAGATATTTTTAGACACCTTAAAAAATTAAATATTTTATATTTATAAATAGAGCTTACTCCTTAATAGGAGATTTTAAGCTCTATTTTTTATTTAATTATTATTAAAACAATATGCAATTATTGACTTTTTTAAATAACTGTAATATAAACATTGCTAAAGATAATAAAAAAGGATTTGATTATGGCTGTTGATAAAAGCAAAATTATGGATAAAATCGTTTCTCTTTCAAAAAGAAGGGGATTTATATTCCAATCATCAGAGATATACGGCGGATTAAACTCATGCTGGGACTACGGTCCGGTCGGAGTTGAACTAAAAAGAAATGTTAAAGATGCCTGGTGGAATTATATGGTTCATTCCCGTGAGGACATAGTAGGGATAGATTGTTCAATACTAATGGCTCCAAAGGTTTGGGAGGCGTCAGGTCACCTTAAAAACTTCACCGACCCCCTTGTTGACTGTAAAAAATGTAAAAAAAGGTGGAGACAGGACAAACTTGAAGACACTAGCAAATGTCCCGACTGCGGCGGAGAACTTACAGAGGCACGCCAATTTAATCTTATGTTCAAAACATTTATGGGACCGGTTGAAGATGGTGCTAATGTCGTTTATATGAGACCGGAAACAGCACAGGGGATTTTTGTAAACTTTAAAAATGTTGTAACTTCTTCTCGTAAAAAACCCCCTTTCGGCATAGCACAGATCGGTAAATCATTTAGAAATGAGATCACTCCGGGTAATTTTGTATTTAGAACAAGGGAATTTGAACAAATGGAGATGGAGTTTTTCGTTCCGCCCGGTGAGGATGATAAATGGTACAAATATTGGATAGACCACCGACTTAACTGGTACAAACAATACGGCATCCGTCCGGACAACTTAAGAATAAGGGAACATGAAAAATCTGAACTTGCCCACTATGCCAAAGGGTGTTCAGATGTTGACTACAACTACCCATGGGGGTGGGATGAACTTGAGGGTATAGCAAACAGAACAGACTTTGATCTAAAAACGCATCAGGAACACAGCGGTAAAGACCTGACATTCTTTGATGAAGAAACCAAATCAAGGTATCTGCCTTTTGTAATTGAACCGGCAGCGGGAGCAGACAGAGCTACTTTGGCTTTCTTAATCGATGCATACGATGAAGAGATTAAAGACAATGGTGAAGAACGGGTTGTATTAAGGTTTCACCCAAAAATAGCACCGGTAAAAGTTGCAATTCTTCCACTTGTTAAAAAGGACGGGCTCTCAGAGATTGCAAAAGATACAGAAAAACTTTTAAGAAGCCATTTCACAACATTCTATGATGAATCCGGAGCAATCGGGAGAAGATACGCGCGGCAGGATGAGATAGGCACACCTTACGGGGTTACAATAGACTATGACACAAAAGAAAATCAAACCGTTACACTTCGACTCAGAGATTCTATGGAACAACGAAGGGTAAAACTCTCTGAGCTTGTTCAGGAAATCAAAAATGAGATGGATAATTACAAAAGGGTTTAAACGATTTGTATATAACTTTTAAGGTGTTATTTTGGGGAGGTTTTATATAATAAAATGAGACATATATTCTCAATTATAACTATTGCATTTATTATAATCTCCTGCAAATCCACAATTGAACCGGTTGTTTATAACAGAGCGAATGAAGAGATTGATAAAGATGTTTCAATGATCATCTACCTTCTTCAATCAGACAATCTAACCGGGGCTTTAGAAAAGATAAACTCATCTCTATCAAAGCACCCCGACTCTATTGAACTTCAATCAGCTTTGGGCTGGTACTATATCATCTCAAGGGATATAGACCGTGCTTATGAGATAATTGACGGGCTTTATAAAAGGAATATTGTTAATCCATTGATATTATCCGGACTTGCAAGGATTTACAGACTCAAAGGTGACTATGAAAATGCACTCCGCTTTGCTGACCTTACAATATCTTCTGCTCAATTTCTATCTATCGGATACCTTGAAGCAGGCTTGAGTTATTATAATCAAGGGGATTACAATAGAGCGATAATCTACTTTAACAGAGCTGATATCCTTGAACCGGGTAATAAAGATATAGTTATCTTTAAATACTTCTGTTATCTTAACCTAAACAAAGATATGGACGAGATCAAGCATCTGTGGGAACAGGTTACAAGACAACAGCCACTTAAAGACTGGTATTTTATCTCGCACGCATACATTCTCTATAATCAAAATAAATTTGAAGATGCTAAAACCGTTGTTAACCACGGATTAACTGAATTCAGAGGAAACAGATACCTTATAAATATTAATAACTGCCTTTTGATAAAGGAATACGATATTTCGCAAGATCAAACAGTCCTTGAAGAAGCATACAGATCTGCAGAAACCATTATAAACTCAGATGACGGAACAATCGAGGCGGGATTTTACGATACATTTTATCAGATCTGCGAAAGGGCCGGATATACCGATCAGATAGCCCATAGTGTCCGTATAATATTCAGCAGATACTCAAATTCTGAAGAGATTATCGGATGGATAGAAAAATATTACAACTTATAAATAGAAGTTCTCTTATGGAGTTTTATATGAATATTAAGATCAGAAAGACATATTTCTCAATAGTTACCGTTGTTATATTAATGAGCGGATGTATGGTAATAAGCAGGCAAAAAAATATAAATGAACTCTTTACACTGACAACAGGTTATGATACCGAACAGATCGGAATGATAAGCAATGGCATTTTTTCACCGGATAATCTCAATATTGTTTATCAAAACGGTTTTTTCTACCTCAGTGACAGGATTAATAACAAGATAATTAAAATATCAGAAAGGGGTGATATACTTCTGACAATTTTTAATCCGGAAACAAACCTCAATCTTACCGATAATACAACCTCAGCAGACGAGAAAACAGAAGAAGAAAAGGTTTTTTTAAAAATATTTGCATCATACCCGCTGAATAGCCCCGGCAGAATAACCGTTTCAGAGCAAAAAGAGATATTCGTTGCGGCACAAACAAGAGATAAAAAAACCGAAAACGGAAGAGTTCTTGACAATGTTATAATTAAATTAAGCGAAAAAGGTGAATTAATATATACTATCGGCAGATCAGGATTATCAACAGATCCTTTTGACTATATAGAATCGATTATTGTAGATAACGACTCCAAACTCGTTGTTATAGAAAGAAATAGTATTGCCGGTTACAATATTTATCGATATGAACCCGACGGTACTCTTATCTCAAAAACATCTATTGATGACAGCAGCGTACCTCACAATCAAAAAGAAACAGAATCTGCAACTAATATAATTAAAATAGCCGCATCAAAAACGCCATTTGAACTCTATATTACTTGCCAGTTTGTTAATCAGATAGAATCGGGGATTTACATCTCCCGTCCTGAACTTGCCTATGAAAAGGTTTTTAAATACTCATTAAAAACCGGCTCCTATACAAGACTCGTTCTTCAACTCGAGCAAAGCACTGTAGATATAACAAGAGAACTGATCAGCGATGAACTAAAAGCAATTTATGACGGTGTCACCGAAATACCGCTTGCAATGAAGGACTTCCTAACGGCAACCGGAGAGGGATATATTTACATGACAAGAAGGGAGCTTGTGTTATCCGACCCGTCGCAGAATATACTGCAGCTTTATTTATATTCGCCAAGGGGGAAGATAGACAGTATCGAAAGAATAACATTTCCGCCCCGCGTATCGTATATTTCAGAATTAATCTACGGCGGAAACAGTAACTTTTTCGCATATTATATCAATGCGGGGGATATTTATTTTGTATCGGTTAACTAGATCTCCGATTATATCAATAAAAGAATCAAGAGAGTTAGATAAATATTCAATAGAAACACTCGAGATTCCATCCTCCGTACTTATGGAAGAAGCTGCCCAGCGTCTATACTGCAAAATTAGAAAATTAATAACCAAAGATAATAATATTATGATAATTGCCGGCGAAGGTAATAATGGCGGCGATGCCTTGTCCATAGCCCGCAAACTCTATTTTGATGACTACCGTTTTGAAGTTTATATCTACAAACCAAAATCAATTAAAGTCGGATCGCTATTTGAAACACACTTGAATATTTTAAATAACCTAAACATTAAGACAAAGGATCTCATTGACAATTTTAAAGGATTAGAAAAAGCAGATCTTATTATTGACGGACTTTTTGGAACAGGCTATCGCTACTCAGAAACAGCTGACGAACTAATAAACAAAATAAATAAACTTCAAAAAAAAATAGTGTCCATTGATATCCCATCAGGACTCAATCAGGACTCAGACGGCGGCATCTGTGCTGATAGAACTTTGACTATCGGTTATAGAAAGGATATCTTTTACAATACAGGATTACGAAAAAAATGCGGTAGAATTACAAATATACCTCTTTCCTTTAAAATGCTTACAGACAAACCCCGCTACAATATTATTAATAAGATACAAACAAAACAGATTAACAATCACTTCGTTAATAAATATTCAAGGGGCGCTTTATTGGCCATCGGTGGCTCTGATGGGATGTATGGGGCAATTAACTATTCAATAAAAGCCGCTTACAGTTCAGGTGCCGGCATTGTTTGCCTTTTAACAGATAAAGAGACTATACAACAGTTAAATCCGCTTATACCGGAAGCAATTATTGATCAGATTGATAATATTAATAATTATATTCCATCCAAATACACCACAACTCTAATAGGCCCCGGACTGAAAGAGTCAAAAAACAATATATCTATTATTACAAACATTCTTAAAATGCCGAATATCAAACACATTCTTGACGCATCATTTTTTTCGATGTTTAAACCGGAAATTCTTAATGAAATACCGATCACACCCATTTTAACCCCCCATTCCGGTGAGTTCTGCAGGTTTTTTGGGATAGACCCGTCTGTTTTTCGCAGCAATACATTAAGTATTCTCTCTGAAACCTCAAGTAAGTATAGATCATACATTCTCCTAAAAGATACATTTCTTGCATTATCATTACCTGACGGCAGAATAAATATTTATGACAAACAGTTCAGAGCGGCGGCTCAAGCAGGAAGCGGTGACATCATTTCCGGAACAATAGCCGGTCTTCTCGCTCAATCAGAAGATTACGAATATTCAATCTACAGATCAATTGAGTTGTTTTATAAAGCAATTAATAAAATATCAAAAAACAAAAATTCTTACGATCCGTTTAGATTAATTAACACCCTGAGGAAAAATTAATATGGCAATAATTGAACCTCCTAAAGACAACAAAATATTAATTGACGGACAGGAATATAAATTCCATTATAGCAGGGAAGAGCGGTTAAATGCCGGTGGCATAACACGGACAAATAAGGAAAAAAGTATTTTTGCAAAGGGTAACAGGCATAAATTAATTATCATATTTGATATTACATTAGTTTTTCTGATACTATTCATATATTTTAATTTTTTCGGTAAAAGAAGCTCTTTTGAAGAAAACGGCATCGAATATCTATTAATACAAAAAAAAATGGCGCAAATCGATGATTTGATCTTTATCTTTGAAATAAAAAATACAACAAACGAAAATCACAATATAGATTATCCGATATTCAATTATCAACTATACTCCGGTGATTCAGTAATCAGATCGGGTGGGTTTACAATAGATCAAAATCAACTTGCATCTAAAGAGAACATAAATAAACTGATAGTAATTGAAAAACCGCCCGCAGGAGAATACAAAATGACTCTCAGCAACGGGCATTTAGTATTTAATCATAAATTTAGATATAGACCGTGATATGGACACCTAAACATTAAACTTAAAAAGAACGACATCCCCGTCCTTCATCTCATACTCTTTTCCTTCCATCCTGACTTTACCGTTCTCCCTTGCCGCCGGTAGTGACCCGTATTTAATAAGATCATCATAGTTAACAATCTCGGCTCGAATAAAACCTTTTTCAAAATCAGTGTGGATCTTGCCTGCGGCTTGTGGCGCTTTAGTTCCGTATGGGATTGTCCATGCTCTGACCTCTTGCTTTCCTGCTGTAAGGAAACTGAAAAGCCCCAGTGTTTTATATCCGATCTTAATTAATCTTGATAGCCCTGATTGATCCAACCCAAGTTCATGGAGAAACTCCACTCTTTCTTCCGGCTCAAGTTTTGCAAGCTCCTCTTCTATTTTCGCAGAAATAAAAATAACCTCACAACCTTCTTCCTCTGCAACTTTCTTCAGCTTTAGAGCTTCACCCGAATTAAGAAAATCCTTATCATTAACCGTGTCCTCAGCGAGATTACCTGCGTATATCAAGGGTTTAGCCGTCAATAGAAACATGTTTTTAAGCTTATTTCTAACCTCAGGTTCTGTCGAAAACGATCTTGCGGGCTTACCGTCGGCAATGTGTTTATATACCTGTTCCATAAGCTCTAACTCGGCCTTAATCCCCTTATCATTATTAGCCCTTACCTGTCTCTGCATCTTTTCGATACGAGACTCCATGGATTCCATATCAGATAATAAAAGCTCTGTGTTTATTGTTTCGATATCCCTTAGAATATCTATACTTCCATCAACATGGATAATATCTTTATTTTCAAAACACCGTACAAGATGAACTATTGTATCAACCTCACGGATATGTGCAAGAAATTTATTTCCAAGCCCCTCACCCTTACTTGCACCCTTTACGAGCCCCGCAATATCAACAAACTCAACAAATGCCGGCACAACCTTATCACTTTGATAAAGTTTCTCAAGAACAGCAAGCCGATCATCAGGTATTGGTATAATACCCACATTCGGATCGATTGTACAAAACGGATAATTTGCCGATTCGGCATTACCATTGGTTAATGCATTAAAAAGGGTACTTTTGCCGACATTTGGCAATCCCACTATTCCAATTTTCATAAAACTTCCTTAAATTGTTTAAACTATTAATGACCGCTGTTAATCAAGCTCATCTAACGGATCTGTTGTCTGTGTACGATTTACCTTAAACTCTTCAAATCCGGTGGCATCCGAAGTGGTTGCCTGAATATCTGTCATAAGAGACTGAATAAACGCCTCTCTTTGTGCTCTCTCTTCAGCTTGTATCCGCTGTTGTTCAGCAAGAAGGCGTGTCTGCTCCTCTGCTTGAATCCGTTGCTGTTCTGCAAGTCGGCGTGCCTGTTCTTCTGCCTGCAATCTCTGCTGTTCTGCAAGCCGTTGCGCTTCTTCTGCCTGTAATCTCTGCTGTTCTGCAAGCCGGCGTGCCTGCTCCTCCTGAGCCACCCTAAGTATCTCTGCTTCCTCAAGCATAGCTATAGCCCTTGCAACCTGTTCTCTTTTTGCAGTGTTCTCTGTTAAACTGATAAATCTACGCCAGTTTGTAATTGTATCAGGAATATTACCTTGTTTGTACTTGATCGCACCTATCATATAATATGAACCGTCAAGAGCAGGATTTAATGTTATCGAACGGGTTAAAGCCTCCAGTGCCTTATCCGAATCATTAAGATTGTAATAATAGATAGCAAGATTGAAATAGTACTCGCCTCGTTTAACTGTAAGAGTTTCCAGTTCGATTGCTTGATTGATCATAGCGATAGCAAGTTCATACCTGCCAAGCTGATTATATACCCCGGACAACAAAACAAAACCATATTGATCCTGCGGATTAGTTGTTGTATATCCCCTCAAGGCGGTTGCAGCTTCTTCCCATTTGTTAAATCTTATATAGTTATCAATTATATCATCAATCTGACCGGCAGAAAGACTCATTACAGAAGAAATAAACAAAATATTTAAAAAAACACAAATTTTTCTCAACAAATAATCCTAAAAGTGTTATAATAATTTCTTTGTTATTATAACTTATTAATAAGAAAAAATCAATTTATTATCAAGCTATTGCAAAATAAAAATTAAACAACTGCAATCAGAAATAAAACAGATAATTGGTTTTTCAGGATACGATATGCTGATTCTCAATGCTATGCTATATATGAATGTTTTTTTTGGAGTACTCCTCTTTGGCGGATTGATATTTGTACTTGTACTATTAATCAAAAAGATAACTCCAAAGAAAATCGGACCGCTTAAAACTGCCGCGCGAAGCGGTAACTACAAAGAAGCGATCCGACTCGCTAAGGAGATTCTTCAGAAAGACCCAAACAATATTGAGGCGCACTTCTTTCTGGCAGAGGCATACTATAATCAGGGTAAATTTGAGCTTGCCCTCATAGAATACAAATCCGCTGATAAAATCGGGGTTTATACCAAAGACATCAACGAATTGGATCTCAGAAAAAAACTTGCCGAATTATATTCCCGTTTTGATAACTATGAAGAATCACTAAAAGAATACATACTTCTGATAAAGAAATACCCTAACGATCATATATTATATTTTAATTGCGGCGAGATGTTTCAAAAAAAAGGAATGAAGGAACAAGCATACACTTATTATGCAAAAAGTGTATCTCTGAATAACCGTCATGTACCATGCTTAATAAACCTCGGCATCCTTTGTTTTGAATTTAAAAAATTCGGAGAGTCAGCAACATATCTCGAAACAGCAGTTAAAATTGACCCCGATAATTATCAGGCATATTTTTATCTCGGACTTCTTAAGAAAAACGATAAAGACCTCAAAGCCGCCCTTAAATTCTTCGAAAATGCTTCAAGAGGAAAAGATTACAAGGTCAAAAGTCTTATGGAACGAGGTGTGTGCCTAATACTCCAATCAAAATATGAAGATGCCGTAATTGAGCTGGAAAGGGCATTAAAAAATGCTGATAATGAATCTCAGAATGTTGTCCTTAACATTCGCTTTGTACTTGCCCAGTGTTATGAAACAACAAGAAATATTACCGAAGCGATTGAACAATGGGAAAAAATATACAGTGTAAAACCGGACTTTAAAAATGTATCCGAAAAACTTGCCAATTATCAGGATCTCCGGATGGATGACAAGATGAAAGACTTTATGACTGCAACAAATGAAGATTTTCTTGATATATCTAAAAATATCGTAGAAAAACACCTGAATCTAAACATAACCGACACTAAAGTCATATCTTCAGAAGACATACAGTTTTATACAATGGAAGGAAGTGACAGTTTTAGAAATGTTAAGAAAAAACCCGTATTAGTACAAATCTCGCGAAGAAGTTCCCCTGTTGACGAAATAACATTAAGAAAGCTTCATGAACTTATGAAGGAAAATAATATAATAAAAGGTATGGTTTTGTGCTCTTCGACATTTACAAAACTCGCACTGAGTTTTACACAAGAGAGACCCATAGAATTAATTGATAAGGATAAATTGCAGGCATTGTTTAATAAGATTAACTAGTTTTGGCTATAGCCTAAAGGGCACTTAAAGCAAATGTTTATTGTGAGGTTATGATGGAGATAATTAAAGGTTTCTTAACAAATACCGCTTTGATATGCGGAGTAGTCAGCTGGTTTTTTGCTCAGTTTCTAAAAATGCTGATAGAGATTTTTACAAAACCTAGACTCAGAACAAAGGATTTCATGTTAAGAGCACTTTTTGGTACCGGAGGGATGCCGTCTTCACACTCCTCTACGATCAGCGCCGTATGTGTTTCAATAGGTTTCTCAGAAGGATTTAATTCTCCGTTGTTTGCTCTAAGCTTTACTATACTTATGATTGTAGTAAGAGATGCAACGGGTGTCAGACTATCTTCGGGAAAACAGGCGGCTATTATCAATGAGCTGACAAATGAGGTTAACAACAACTTAAATACTGCAATCAAAACAGTAAAAGAGGTTCGTGGTCATACTCCTTTGGAGACTTTTGTCGGCGTTTTGGTTGGGATTCTTGTAAGTCTCGGTATGAACTTGATATAAAATGAAAATTGTAATTAAACTAAGCTCAAATCTCCTTAACCCATCAAATAGTAGTGATATGATATCCAAGATTGCGTCTGAAACAGAAAGTCTAATTAATAATGGACATACCGTGCTGATAGTAACCTCAGGTGCAGTTATGTATGGAATGAAAACTCTCGGAATTACAAAACGCCCAAAGGATGTACCTTTGCTTCAATCAGCAGCAAGTATAGGACAGGTCAAACTGATGAACAGATACAGTTTGGTTTTTGATAAATACAAGATCAAAATCGGTCAGATATTACTCTCCGCCGATGACTTTAGAATCAGAAAAAGATACTTAAACCTTCGTAATACAATAGAAACACTTATTGATAACGGTATTGTGCCGATTATTAACGAAAATGACTCAATCAATACGGAAGAACTCAAATTTGGAGATAATGACCACCTTGCATCTTTATTATCAGTCATGTTAAATTTTGATATTCTTGCTCTTCTTACGGTAGTTGACGGCTTTTATGACTCCGATCCATCAGAAAACCCGGAAGCAAAAGTTATACCGCTTATTGACTGCATTGATAAATTCCATATAAACAATGCCAATTCTAAAACAAATGAATATTCTACCGGAGGTATAAAAGCAAAACTTGAGTCTGCTTTCAAGGTTGCCGGTGCCTCAATAGAGGTTTTTATCGGAAATGGATTTAATGTGTCCCTAAACGATGTAATTAATAAAACCGCTTTCGGTACATATATAAGAGGTGACGGCACAAGATCAACAGCAAAAAAAAGCTGGCTTGCTTTCTCTCCCCCTGCTGATGGTACAATATCTATTGATGCAGGGGCTTACAATGCAATGAAACACCAATCATCACTGCTTGCCGCAGGAATCACCTGTATTAACGGAACATTCAAACAAGGTGATCTGATAAATATAGCTTTTGAAGGCACTGATATTGCAAGAGGATTGGTTAACTATAATAACAGTGAGTTGGAGCTTATCAAAGGAAAAAACTCTAAAGATTTCGAAAAAATACTATCTAGAAGTACAATTTACGAAGAAGTAATACACAAAAACAACCTTTTTCTCCTGGAGTAATATGTTTAAATTTAACCGCTCTCTTTTTATAGTTTTAAATTTTATTTTTACTGTGCTAATATTTATACTTCTCTATTTTTTGAGATACACCCCATTGATCGATGTTTTTTTTGCAAATAAAAGCCTAATTACATTAGAAAAAATTCTATGGATTTTTTTATATTCATTTTTGTTGATCTTCTTTAATGTATCTTTAAAAAACTATGAGATAAATAAGATAATCAAGTTAAAAGAATCGTTTATTTCATCATATATCTCATCATTATTTACTATCTCAATCGTATCTGTATTTTTTTATATACTAAAAATAGACTTCGCCAGATTTGTTTTGATCTCCGGACTCTTTTTTGCCCCGGCGATTAATTCTTTTTTCAATAAATCTCTGTTTATATTCTTGAATAAAAGAAAAAATCCGATTTCTATACATTTTATAGGCTCAAATGAAGCCCTTAACGAATTGCTTTCATTAGTTACAAAATTCAACAAGTATTTCTCGATTGAGGTAATTAATGATATCCCGGAAACAGTAATAACACAAAAAAACCGCACTTTTGATCTTTTAATTGTCGATACCGATAAAACATTTTCAAAAGCAGATGTAGAGTTCTTAAATGAATATGAATTAAACGGCGGAATACTTTATTCACTTGTAGATCTTTTTTCATATCTCGATGAAAGTATGCCGGCCGAGATAATAAAAAACCACCATTATGAATATTTCTCATCCTATAAACTCAATTCATTCTATAATAAATATTCAAAAAGGGTATTTGATATATTAGTAAGTATATTTTTCATGGTTCTTTTTTTGCCATTAATGATCTTTGTGTATCTTTTTATAGCGGTTTTTTACAGAGTCAATCCAATTTATACGCAGATCAGAACCGGACTCAATCAAAAGGAGTTTAAACTCTATAAATTTATCACAATGAAACCTGATTCCGAAAAAGACGGCGTTAAGTTAACAGAAAAAAATGACAACAGGATCACATTAATCGGCAGAATAATGCGCCCTTTTAGAATTGATGAGTTACCGCAAATATTTAACATTATAAAAGGTGATATGTCATTCATAGGCCCCAGACCCGAAAGACCTGAGTTGATTAAAGAGATTATTAAAAGTGTACCGTTATTTAAAAAAAGAATACTTGTCAAACCGGGGCTTACCGGTTGGGCACAAGTAAAATACACATATGTGAATAATGTTAACGATATGAGTAATAAACTCCGTTACGATCTATATTATATCAGAAATCTATCAGCGGGGCTTGATTTCAAGATACTTTTATATACATTTGAAACAGTCATATTCAGAAGAGGTGCCTTGTAATAATAAAATTACACCTTTTTTTTAGGTTACGAATAATAAATTATTTTCTCAAAATTCTAAACAAAACAGAGGTTGATGTATAAAATACCGCCTTTAAAAAACAGAACCCCTCTATCTTTCTGTACAAATCCCATTGGTACTTTATTAAGGTAAGTTTATTTGATGAGATTGAACCTATTCGAAGTCTGTATGAAGCCATAACAGTATCCAAACCATAACCTGTTATGCCGGTCTTTAGTATTCTCAGCCACAAGCCATAATCCTGCCTTTTTTTTATCAAAGGCATCTGTACCTTACCAATAATGCCTGCATCATAAATAACAGTCGAACAACCGATGTGATTTGATAATAGTGCCCGTTTGTATTTAACCTCTTTCAAAGCTTTTCTAACAACACCGGTAGGTTTACCGCAATCATCTATCAACCTGTAACCGGTAAATGTAAAATAATAATTGTTGTCCTGCATAAATTTTATTTGAATGGTCAGTTTATTATTATCCCATAAATCATCACTATCAATAAATGCTATATATCTTCCGGTAGAATAATCTATTGCTGTGTTTCTTGCAACTGCGGCACCAGCATTAGATCCCAACCTCAAAACTGTTATCCTGTGATCCTTTGCGGCAAGGTTAGCTGCAATATTATACGAATCATCGGTCGAACAGTCATCAACGATTATCATCTCCCAGTCTGAATAGCTTTGTTCAATCACAGATCTTACTGTTTCTGAAAGGTATTTTCCCGAATTATAAAGAGGAGTTATTATAGACACTTTAGAGTTGTTCATTTTGTTATCCGTCAATTACTGCTAATATATGATCAAAGCACCTTTTTTATCTGTTCGATTGTTATTGATCCGATTAGATTACGGCAATCAACATGTGGATTAGTGCCTATTAATCGGTGAGCCCAAACATCAGAAGATAGTTCTATTATATCCTGGTCGGTTACATAATCCCTTCCCTTAATATAAGCTAAAGCAGAGGCAATTTTTTTCATCATTAAAAGTGCTCTTGTAGATAAACCAAGCCTAAGCTCTTTTATTGTTCTTGATTGATCTGCTATCAAAACCATCGCATTTAGCAATTTATCATCAACATAGACTCCCGCAGCCTCTTCTCTAACCGCCAATAACTGACTAACAGTCATAACAGGTTTCAGGTTTTTTAATCTGTTTTCTGAACCGCCGCTTTTTAATATAGTTCTTTCATTTTCCATATCGGGATAACCGATATTCAAAGAAACCATAAACCTGTCAAGCTGAGCCGCAGGAAGCGGATAAGTCCCTTCACTCTCCACCGGATTCTGGGTTGCAACCACAAAAAAAACCTCTGATAATTTGTAGGTATTCCTGCCAACAGTAACCTGCCTCTCAGCCATAGCTTCGAGAAGGGCAGATTGAACCTTTGGTGTAGTTCTGTTTAACTCATCGGTTAGTAATATATCCGCAAAAACAGGTCCGGGTTTGAAAACAAACTCTTTTAGATCCTGATTATAAATATCAACACCGGTAATATCGTATGGAAGCAGATCGGGCGTAGCTTGAATCCGTGAGAACTTAACAGGAGTTCCATCTTCATCTCTTGAGATAAGGGATGCAATCGCTTTTGAAACAATAGTTTTACCGACCCCCGGATTATCCTCAAGAAGAATGTTACCGCCCGCCAATATCGCCGCGGTAATTAATTCTATCCGTTCATTCTTGCCAATTAATATTGTATTTAAAGATTTAATAAAATCATTTACTCTTTGATCCATTACAGAACTCCTATTCCGCAGGCGGAGTGATATTAAACAGAATACCGCAATCAGTATCGCCTTCAAGATAATAAGCAATAAAAAGATAACAGTTATTTTCGATAAAATTAAAATACTCTATGTTACTACCGGAATCATCCTGATAATTGTAGAATTTACCGCCGTCATTAAACTGCCATGCAAATTGCCAAAATAGACCGTAATCGCCCTTATTAAAAGCCGTAAAATTTGTAATTCCGTCAGTTTGAACATTTACAAGAGTTGCAGCGGGTGTTCTATTCCAATTTCGTCCTATTTCAACCCTCTTCAGCATAGACTCTGTCCCGTTAACAGCGGCAATCACCGGAGACACCCCATCTTCTCCCCTATTTAATGTATGAAAAGCAGGCTCTCCGTTAACCCCGATAACTATTGCGTGAAACTTACCATTCGATAAAACACAATTCAAGGGTGTTTCTCCATTTTGATCGGAATAAATAATATATTGATCATCACTTGATACTTTGTATCTGAGTATTGCAGAGCCGGTGCGGGCTATATTAACAATGTAAGTTGAACTAAACCCTTGCAGAGCATTTACCGAAAAAACCGACTCATTGTTCATAATAAGCCTGACATCAACCGGCTCGTGGTAAAGATTTACCAGAAAAACCGCGGGATTATTAACGGCAAATATGTTTACCGATACAAAAAACATAACAATTAAATTAAAAAATACTTTTATCAAAACTTTATCCTCTTCAATTAATTTTAAATCCTCTAAATACCCTTAAATTTAACGACATATTATTCAAAAATGTACGCAATGTCAAGAAATAACTATATGATATTTTATATTTTACTTGATAAATCACTTTATTTTTTAGATAATAAGACAGCTTAATGATAATGAGTTAAACATGAACAAAAAAATATTTATTATTCCGGCAGTCATCCTTGTGACTTCAATATTTATCATTGTATCGATTTTAGTTTATCTGACAAAGGCAAAAAAACCAAACCTGATCAATTCCAAACTAAAGATAGGCGCTCTTTTATTAACATTAACAGGAGCATTAAACAATACAACACCTGTTTATTCGACTGATATTATGTGTTACTTTGTTATGCCGCCCGTACAGATTGATATGCAAGAACCATCCGAAAAATTTGAAAACGGGATCTTTATTTTAGGTCTATCACAAACAAATGTTATAGTTTTTTTAGCAAGAGGTTATGGATTGACAAATCAAAGTACATTTGTCGTTGTACCGGAAAATGACGATATAATTACATCAGCAGTTTGTACAGGTGTAATAAAACCGAAAGACGGCTCGTTTGACAATAATTTTGAGACTTTTTCTGTGCTTATCGAAAATCCGATACCTGCGGGCAGATATTTCATTAAAATATTCAAAGATGAACAAGGATCAATAAGATTTAACAACCCCGATGCGGTATTTCGAATTATTGTAAAATAAACCTATCGATCTTGTTCGGACGCCGGGTACTCTGAGGCAATGTAAGAAAGTACAGATGCGGCAACTTCGCTCTTAGAGCAATAATCAATGTTGTAAAGAATCTCAGAAAACCTGCTTAATACAGTAACACCGGCTTTATCACCCCCCATAGCTGACTCATCTCCTGAGACCTTATTTGCTATTATGAAATCCACCCCCTTGGATTCTATTTTTTTACGGGCGTTAACTACCGGATCTTCGGTTTCAGCAGCAAATCCGACATAAATTACACCTTTTGTTTTCTGTATTGATTTTAAGAGGTCTTCCGTTTGAATAAGCTCGATTGTATATCTCTCGTTTACGGTTTTTTTGACTTTATCTTTTGAATAAACCGGTGTATAGTCGCTCACAGCTGCCGCCATAACCAGTAAATCATAGGTTCCTTGATATTTTTCTAATGCTGTTTTCAGATCAAAATGACTCCTTATGTTTACAATATCAACAAAAGGGAATTTCCTGCAAAATTCATTAAGAACAACCTTGTCACAATTGCCCGCGATAACCCGCACATCTGCACCATTTTTGATTAATTCATCAGCAAAAGCAAACCCCATTCTGCCGCTTGAACGGTTTGTAATAGATCTGACAGGATCAATATCTTCAATAGTACCTCCGAGTGTAATGAGGGCTTTTTTTGATTTATAATACCCATCACACGCAGTTTCTAAAGAATTAGTAATAAAATCAACAACAGAGTCTATTTCGGGAAATCTTCCCACCCCCTCTGTGTCACAAGCCATCCTACCGGTTTCCGGTTCCATCACCATAAAGCCGGATTTTTTAATTTTAAAGATATTTTCCTGAACAATCGGATTAAGGTACATTCTTGTATTCATCGCGGGAATAAATATCACCGGACATTTTACAGAAAGAAGCAAGGTTGAAATCATGTCATCAGCGATACCGCAGGCGGCTTTTGCAATAATATTTGCTGTAGCCGGAGCAACGATGACTATCTCAGCCATCTCTGTGTAGCTTATATGTGGCACGAAATCGGAGTGGTCAAACATTATAACAGTTACTTTATTTCCTGTAATCGTTTTAAAAGTCAAAGGGGAAACAAACTCTGTTGCATTCTTTGACATAATAACATGTACCTCGCCGCCAAGCTTCTTAAATCTGCTTGCAAGACCGACAGCTTTATAAACCGCAATACCGCCTGTTACACAAAGAAGGATTTTTTTACCGTTAAACATAGATTAACCTTTTTTTATTTTAAGTATTTATCAATAATATTATAAAATGAATGCTTTGTAAATGGTTTTGATAAAAAGTCATTTGCCCCCGAGGCGATGAATCTATCTCTATCACCTTGCATTGCATAAGCCGACAAAGCAATTATGATAATATTCTCATTTTTTTTCTTTAACAATTCTTTAATTAATTTTGTAGCCTCAAAACCATCCATTACCGGCATTTGACCATCCATAAGGATCAGATCAAACTTCTCCCCTTTACGAATTAATTCGTACGCGATCTTTCCGTCAACAACTATTTTGTACTTGAACCCTTTTTTCTTAAGAAGTTCTGAAATAAGCATCTGATTAATCTCATCATCTTCAGCTATCAATATCGAATAATCGCTGTTGTATAACTTGCTGCGGACAATGTTTTGATCATCTCTTTTTTCTACTCTATCAGAAATTTCAAATGGCAGCTCTATAACAACAATTGTTCCGCTCCCCTCTTCACTTGTGATATCAATATTCCCTTTTAGTAGTTCTACCAATGTCTTAACTATCGATAAACCCAATCCGGTACCGCGATATTTCTTGGTTGTTGAGTTATCAACCTGATAAAAAATATCAAACACTTTATCAATCTTATGCTCCGGAATCCCGATCCCCGAATCTGTTACGGTAAATCTAATCAACGCTTTTTTATTATCAGTCTCAACATTAACAGGCTCAACAGTAATATTAACATACCCGACTTCTGTGAATTTGATTGCATTACTTAAAATATTTATAATTATCTGACGCAATCTTGTCTGATCCCCCCTTACAGTCAGATCAGCACCATCCATAAAATTAATCCGATAATCGACATTATCCCTATCAACTGATGTTTTGAGAATATCATAGGCTTCATAACATATCTGACGAAGTTCAAAGACCTCAGATTCAATCGATATCTTTCCGGATTCTATCTTTGACAGGTCAAGTATCTCATTAATTATCATCATAAGAGATTCACCCGACTTTTTAATCAATCGCACAAACTCAATCTGCTGTTCATTTAGAGATGTCTGCTCAAGCAACTCCGTTACTCCGATAACACCGCTCATGGGAGTTCTTATCTCATGACTCATATTTGCAAGAAAAGCACTTTTTGAAAGATTAGCAATCTCAGCATTCTTTCTTGCATCCTCAGCTATGTCCCTTGCAAACTTCAATTCTTCTTCGATCTTCTTACGGTCAGTTATATCAATTATTACTCCTACAATACCGCCGGCACTATTATCTGCATTATAGTAGATTGTTTTATTAAAAATCACATCCCTGATTACGCCGTTTTTTGATCTGAATTTACTTTCATATATCTGAACATCACCAACCTCACCATTAATCAATCGATTATCCATCTCCTGGTTAGAATCGGCAAGCTCCGGATGATAAAGCTCATATACGCTCTTACCTACAATCTCCTCTCTTTTGAGGCCGGTAACTACCTCATAAGCCTTATTACAACCTATATAGATCCCGGATATGTTTTTATAATAGACAGGATTTGGTATAGTATTTATAAGTTTTTCAAGGAACAAGAAGTTGTCTTCAAGATACTCCTCAATAATCCGTCTTTGCCTAATCTCCTCTTCAAGATTGATCTTCCAACTTAAATCATTACCGGTAATAATATAACCGATAACCGTTTTATTATCTAATCTGATCCTTGATATTGTTGCATTTATCAATATTGATCTTGCCTTAAAACCTCTCATTTTAATTTCAATATTAGATATCTGATCCTTATCCTTTAATGAAACTTCAAGTTGAGAAAATGATATACTGCTATTACCGGTTTTAATTACCAGAGAATTAAAATTCATCCCCGAAAGACGATCAACCGATTGAACCCCCAGTGTATCTAAAGACCTTTGATTACAATCACGGATCCGACCTTCGGTATCGATAATCATCAGAAAATCAATTACACCTGTAATTGTCCCCGTATGCAAAGCATCAGTTTTTAATGACATAAGTTTGTAACTTTTAATAAGGTGCCATATACCGAAAATAAAAAACAAACTGGCAATATGACCTATCTCCGGTATTATTTGAATTCTAAAATAGGGAAACAGAATATTTAATGAGAGATTAAGTACGAGAATAATGACGCCATAAAAAACAATATAACCGGCCTGTTTTCTTTCGATTGTGTTAATTGAAGAGGTTTTCCACCTGATAACAACCAAAAAACTAATCAAGATACTTATTAGCACATAGAGAATAAAAGCATAAAATACAGGATTTGATCTATCAATAACAGCATAAACCGTACCGTGTTTAAACTCAAATGAACCAGCGAAAAGACGCATACGCAACGAAAAATAAAAAAACAAAGGCAGCAATATATATATAAACCTCACAATCACCTTAAAAAAGCTGCTTTTGGTTAAAATAACACAGTATTGAGCCAGTATTACAGGAAATGTAATCCAACCGATTGAGGATACAATATACCAGAATTTACAATAATTATATGTCTCCCCGGACAAAAAAAAGGAGAAAGCAAAAGAATAAACAGCAAAAGACAAACACAGGATAAAAAAACAGATATTAAGCTTATCTTTTTTATCTAAATTTAATACATAATAACCAATGATTATATATATAGTAAAGGCGATAATTGAAAGAAATGAATAAAAATTCATTATATCTCCGTTTTATAGTAATATTCTGTAAAATTCATTCTCATTTATGGTAATAACCTCAACAAGCCCTTTATTAATCAATTCACTAATCACATCATCTATTTTATTGATATCTTTGCCTGTAATAATCTCAATATCTTTTACGGTGCAGGGGCGCCTTTTAAGTATGCTTAATATTATATCAATATTCAAGTCCTGTTTTGAGTCGTTTTTATCAGCCGAAATAAACCTGCCCACTATCTCGGCATTATACGGAAAATAAAACTCTCTGACTGCCATCAACTCCTGATAATGAGCCGCTTTAACCCAGTTCTCAGCCCCAGGTCTGTCAAGGGAGTTTATCTGAATCTTATCCGGTTTGATAAGTCCCATAGCAGTTTTGAAACTCAACAACTCCTCTTCTGTATCATTAATTCCCGGAATTATAAACTGTTCAAGCCATATCTGACCTTTATACTCATCTCGAAAATGCTTTAATCCATCAATTATCCTCTCAATAGAAACCCCTGCTGCCGGTCTGTCAATAATACGGAAAGACTCCTGTTGTGCAGCATCAAGTGAGGGCAATACAACATCAACTAAAGCAGACTCATTACGGACTGCCGAGTCACTGAACAAAACCCCGTTTGTAAGTAAAGCTATCTTTAATTCGGGATATTCTCTCTTGATAAAACGAATTATATAAGCAAGATCGATACTGAGTGTCGGCTCTCCGGACCCTGTAAGTGTTACATAATCAACAGCCGGTTTCTTATCAAGAAGATCCTTAATTTCTGATACTATCTCGTCTGGATTCGAATACCTCGCTCTTACGGTAACTGTTGCTCCTGTTGTACCGCATTCACAATAAACACAGTCAAGATTGCAAATTTTAAACGGCACTAAATCAACCCCGAGAGATCTTCCGAGCCGCCGTGAAGGTACGGGACCGAATATATGCTTATAACCCATACGCCCCCCAGAAAAAATATACATTACTTAAAAAGTTATTAAAATATTCAATTATTATACAATAAATAATTATAAAAATAAAGAAAATTAGAAACTAAGAACTATATAAAATTCCACCAAAAAAACACCCGTGCGAATTTATTTTTTACGATTTGACATTTATTTGAAAAAAAAGTATATTTTGTTATTAAAGGCTTTTGAAAAAAGATTGTTTTTGCAATAGCCTCAATAGATATAATAGTAAAGGGGTTTTTAATGGGTAAATATAATGTTTATGGATTAGGAAACGCTTTGATGGATATACAAGCGTTTGTTAATGAAGATTTTTTAAAAAAATACAACCTTGAAAAGGGAATAATGAGTCTAATAGATGAAAATAAATCTAAAGAGATATTAAGCGGATTAAATTCATATAAAACAAATTCACAACCAGGTGGAGACTGCGCAAATTCGATGAGTACGATTGCACTTCTCGGCGGCAAACCGGTATTTAACGGTGTTGTTGCTGATGATATGTACGGAAGACTTTACGACAAAATGTTAGCAGACAGGGGCGTAAAGACAGTAATATACAAAATTGCAAGCGGTATAACCGGTAACTCAATCGTTCTTACAACTCCCGATGCAGAAAGAACTATGAACACGCATCTCGGCGTGTGCCGTGAATACTCAAGGGAAGAGATAGACATCAAGATTCTTGAAGAATCACAAATCGTACATTGCACCGGATACAACTGGGACACCCCGGATCAAAAAGATGCAGTTAAATATGTAATGGATAATGCTAAACATCTTGGAAAAAGGGTTTCATTTGACCTTGCAGACCCCTTTTGTGTTGACAGAAACGGGGAAGATTTCAGGTCAATAATAAGTAAATTTGTTCATATAGTTTTTGGTAACGAGAAAGAAGCACAGATGCTGACCGGAGAAAATGATCCGGTTAAAGCCGGCAGAGCAATCCGTAAAATGGGCGCTGAAATTGTACTTGTTAAAGTCGGAGCTGAAGGAAGTTACCTGTTTTATGATGATAAAGAGATAAAGATTGCTGTATGTAAAGCAGACAGAGTACTCGACTCAACCGGATGCGGCGATAGTTATGCAGGCGGATTTCTCTACGGAATAACTAACGGGTACACAAACGAAAAGTCGGCAAAAATTGCAAGTCTCGTAGCGGGCAAAATGATTGAGGTGCCGGGTGCTCAATTTGAATCACTTGACTTTAATAATATTAAACAAAAAATAAAAGACTTATAATATGGCAAAATCTTTAATAACCGGGGGGGCCGGTTTTATCGGCTCTAATCTGGCTGCTATTCTATCTGAACAAGGCGAAGAGGTGGTTGTACTTGACAATCTCAAAAGCGGGTATCTATCGAATCTTGCCCATCTCAAAAACATTGAGTTTATTGAAGGAGATATAAGGGACAACAAACTTCTTAAAAGTATTTTTAATAATATTAACAGAGTTTACCATCTTGCCGCAGAGATTAGTGTACCGGCAAGTATGCAGACACCACTTGAAACCGAAGATATAAATACAAAAGGAACTATTAACATCCTTAAATGCGCTGTTGAGTCAAAAGTAAAATCATTTTTCTTTGCATCATCGGCTGCCGTATATGGCGATAGTGAGGTGTGCCCCAAAAAAACAGATATGTTGCCGGCTCCTGTATCACCCTATGCAATCAGCAAACTATCAGGTGAATACTATACATCAATGTTTGCCAGGGAATATGGTCTGAATGCGGTAATAGGCCGTTTCTTTAATGTATTTGGCGAACGGCAGGACCCGACATCCCCATATTCTGCCGCTATACCGGTGTTTATATCCCGTGCAATATCCGGCTCTGACATTAGTATCTATGGTGACGGAACGCAAACAAGGGACTTTATATTTGTAAAAGATCTTTGCAGAATAATCATTAGTCTTTGCAAAACCAATACAGGTCTCTACAATATCGGTTACGGAGAAAAAACAATTATCAATAATCTGGTTAATACTATAATTTCAAAGACCGGTTCAAAAAGTAAAGTTATTTATGCCCCCAAAAGATCAGGCGATGTAAGGTTCTCCTTTGCAGATTCATCGGAAACATTAAAACTTATCCCGTTTGAATTAGATGGTTTCGAGAAAGGGCTTCAAATTACTATTGAACATTATAAATCAAAACTTGAAAACACTGTTAGTTAAATGGATAATAAAGCATTTTTAAGAAAACAGCTTATTAACCAACGCAATTTAATAAGCCCTTCTTTAATAGAATCTATGTCATTTGCCATATCCGAGAAGATTTTCACTATACCGGAATTTGAAAAAGCAAAAAACATCTTTGTTTTCCTCAGTTTCGGTTCAGAGGTTAACACCTCACTCATTATAGATAAACTATTAAAAACCGGCAAATCAATATCGGTACCTGTCATTAAAGAAAAAAAAATGTTCTTAGCAAGATATAAACAGAATACGCCAATGATTAGAAACAAATACGGAATACTTGAACCGGCCGAACCAACTCTTACAGACTTGTCATCAATAGACCTGACTTTAGTACCCGCCCTCGCATTTGATTATAATCTATACCGGATAGGTTATGGCGGCGGCTTCTATGACAGATTTATTGCTGATTATAATAAAGTAACAATAGGTATTATATTTGACGAATTTATCATTGAAGACATACCTATCGGTGAATTTGACAAACCGGTTGATATTGTCGTCTCAAATAAACAAATTATTTATAGAAATGAACTTTGAAGATTGAGCTTATATCCGTATGAAAAACTAAAGACTATATCTGCACCTTGATTGGTGAATGTATCCTCTTCAAAATAAAACTGCCACCGGTGCCCCTGATATTCAACGATAAAACCTACCATAAGATTGATCTGCGGTAAGTTGTAATAATTTATTTTGTTATCCCACGAAAACTGCAAATAACCGTCAATCGGGAGATTTCTAAAAAACAACTGTGCAACAAGCGAAAAATATCTTGTAGGATGAAACTCCACGGAAACTAGCCCGTTAAACATTGGATACGGATTAGAACCGTTATCCGGTATCATAGAATCAAAAGGGACAACAATGCCGGCTTGAAGAAAAAATGAAAAAAAAGCGAGGTTTGTAAAATCTGCCAATACCGCAAATGCCATATCAGGATATCCCGATCCGGAACAAAGATCCGGATTACCTGAAGGGATTTTAAACGCAAATAATCCGGCAACAGATATGTGTTTCATTTCAAAAAAAGTATAGATCATCCACAAATCAATATCGCCAAACGAAACAGCCGGTTTGTCAAGATATAAGCTAACCCCAGAATTGTTTATTATATTTACAAAAACTCTATCCCTTTCAAAATAATCTCTTGCTCCGCCGGGAAACCCGAAGGCCGTATGAAACCCTTCAATAAAAAGATCAAGAAATCCACCGTAATATGCAATTAACCTGAAATCAGCACCTATTTTTAGATTATCAAGCGGATTGTAAACAACCGAGATTTCATTGATACAGCTTTCGTAATCCCTTATTATATCCCGTGTATCGTAATACCTGATTATCTCATCACTATTGATATACGGATAATAACTCAAATTGCCGGTATAGAAATCCTGCGTATAGGTTGTTGATAAACTGACATTAAAATCATGCTGCTTTCCAGATTCTGCAGATATCCCTTTGAGATTATAATAGATCAAGAATGGCAGATATGTGTTTTTACCGATTAATGGGCCTTTTGAATAGTTAAATGATGTAAAAATCCCCGAATTAACCGAATGAAGTGAGAATAAAACTATGAACGAAACAATAATTTTTTTCATATATATTTCTTTGAGGCCAAAGCCCTCACAAGTGTTGTTTTATCTGTATATTCAAGATTGCCGCCCATAGGGATACCGGTTGCAATCCTCGATATCTTAACGCTCTTGTAATCGGCAAGTATTTTCTGTATGTATAGAAATGTCGCTTCACCGTCAATCGTCGGATTGGTTGCAATCAACACCTCTTTTATATCACGGTTATTTAATCTTACTGCGAGTTCTTTTATTCTTAAATTATCCGGCGTTATCCCTGCTAAAGGGTTAAGTGCGCCCGAAAGAATATGATAAACCCCTTTATAGGAACATGTCTCCTCTATTGCAAGAAGATCCCTCTGGTCCTCAACAACACAAATAACCGATTGATCCCGTGAACTGTCGCTGCAAATCTTACAAGGGGAGATAGCAGTATAATTACCGCAGATCTCACAACTTATTGTTACCGATAAAACCTCATCGATTACTCGGGCTAACTCATAACCGCGTTTTTTTTCTTTTAATAAGAAATATGCAATCCTACCGGCTGATTTCCTTCCGATACCGGGTATTTTTGATAATGTTTCAATTAACGAGCTTATATCGTACATTCTTATCTAAAAAAGTCCGGGAACCATAGAACCGGCAAACTTACCCTTTAACTCATCTTTCATCTTTTCAACTGCATTGTTTTGAGCAAGGATTATAAGGTCTCTAAACATATTTAAATCAGAGTTAATAAACTCGCTGTTTGTGTATTCTATATTCGTTATTGAAAATTCTCCATTAATGGTTACTTTAACAAAACCGCCGCCGGCCTCTCCGGTCACAGACATCCCTTTCATAAGAGTCATCATCTCTTCACTTTTCCGCTTCAAATCATCCATATTAAAATTCTTTAAAAACTCCAAAGGATTCATAAATACACCTCCGATTTTCTAAATCTCTTTACCGCTAAATATCTCTTTAACACTTTTAACTGTTTTGTCAAGCGGATCATTATTGACAATATTATTCACAACAGCAGCATCATTCAAGGATGCTACAATTTTTATTTCCTTGCCCGTTAGAGCCTTTAGTTCATTATCAATAACCGATAAATTCATGTTTATAATATCATATAACATCCTAGATTCAAAGAATATTGTTAAAACAGAGTCTTTCTCTTCAAAAGATGATATTCGAGATAATGCGGTAACAAGCTGAGAATGTCCCTGATTTTCCGATAATTTTCGCTTCAACAGCGATATCAGATCGGTATTGCCCCTATCAATGCTCTTGTTTTCATCAAAAACCTTTCTTGATTGCTCAACAACCGGAGGAATTACTCCACCTTTACTTATTACCCTTCCGCTACCGAGAAGCTGGTTCTGAAGTGAACCGGCAATATTAATTATCTCTTTTGGTCTGATATATTCCTTGAATCGTAATAATTTGAGAATACAAACCTCCAATTCGGTTTGAAGATCAAATGAATAGCGTGTTCTCTCGTATGTTTTAAAAAGTATCTCAATAATGTTATCAATATCATCAAAACTAAATGAATCAACAATCTCAGCCGGATACAACTGATGATTAAAACCGACAAATTTATTTTTCCCCAGATTTGATTTGATTATCATTATATTTCTAAAAAATTTTAAAAGCTCAGTGATTATCTGCTCGCAAGAAACGCCGTTTTCTAATAAAAAGAAGTATTTCTTGAAAAGGGTTTCCCTGTCGTTTGAGATAATACTTCTTACAATGTGCGACATCTCTTCTTCACCGACCAGACCAAGTTTCTCTCTGATCTTCTTTAATGTGATATCGCCGTCGCAAAAAGAAATAACCTGATCAAGAAGTGTATAAGAATCCCTCATAGAACCTCGACCTTCCATTGATATCCATACAAGGGCATCTTTCTCACAATTAACAGCATACCGTTGTACAACTTTTTCAAGAGAAATATATATATGATCTGAAGGTATAAGTCTTAGGTTAAACTGCTGACATCTTGATCTTATTGTCGGCAAAACCTTATTGGGCTCTGTTGTAGCAAAAACAAACACAACCCTTGGCGGAGGTTCTTCAATAGTTTTTAAAAGTGCATTGAATGCGCCTTTCGACAACATATGCACCTCATCGATAATATATACCTTGTAGGTTGACCCGACAGGCGGATACATTATCTCTTCTTGAATAGCTCTTATGTCATTAACACCGGTATTTGATGCTCCATCGATCTCAATAACATCACTATTTGAACCTGTTGTAATACTTTTGCAGTTTTCACAAACATTACATGGTTTACCGGTAGGTCCGTTGATACAATTCAATGCCTTAGCTATTATTCTTGCGGCAGAAGTTTTGCCGACACCTCTAGGTCCGCTCAAAAGGTATGCATTTGCAATCCTTCCTGCCTCAATTGAATTACGAAGGGTCGATGCGACAAAATCCTGCCCGATCAACTCATCAAAGGTCTGTGGTCTGAATTTGGTTGCTGTTACCTCATATCCCATTCTAGTAACCCCATTTTATATAAAAAAGTCCCTTATACTCCCTCCAAGCGAGCTGCATACGATAAAACGCTGCGTACCGTTGCTACCTTCCGGTCCTGGCGGGATTAGGCGCGATTTAACTACACAGAGCCTGAAGCTCATCGCATAAGGGACAAATAATAACACTCGAGCCTAAGAGGAGTCGAACCTCCGGCCTTTAGAACCGCAATCTAACGCTCTATCCAACTGAGCTATAGGCCCATCGGAAAATGGGGGATTCGAACCCCCGGTACATTGCTGTACACACGCTTTCCAAGCGTGCTCCTTAAACCACTCGGACAACTTTCCTCATAAATATAAAATGAATTGTCTCATTAAGATTAGTGTGTTTAATTAACGAAGACAATCATCTTCTCATAATTAAAAAAAACGGAGAGGAAGGGATTCGAACCCTTGGATCCTGTTTCCAAGATCAACTCCTTAGCAGGGAGCCCGATTCGACCACTCTCGCACCTCTCCTAATAAATAAAAAACGGAGAGAGAGGGATTCGAACCCCCGGAAGGTCGCCCTTCAACGGTTTTCAAGACCGCCGCTTTCAACCGCTCAGCCATCTCTCCATAATTAATAGTCTTGTATAATTATAATATTTTAGTTAAAAAGTCAATATAGTATTTCTAAATATTTGATTAATAATATTATTAACAATTTTCTTGTAATAATATTTTTTATATATTATTATTAAACGATTTGTTTTTTTCAATGGAGGCTAAATTTGGATAAAGATACACTTATAACTATAATTACAATAGCAACAATAGTTCTTTCGCTCTCGCCTTTTATTATTAACATTTTCCTGATAGGATTTTCAAAAATTTCGACAAGTAAAAGAAAAATTCTATTAGTAATAGATTATGTTCTTCTTACTCTCCTTTTTCTACTTTTAATAGTCCCTTTCTTTATTGTTTATAAACTTATTATACTTATTGTTCCTTCTTTCATCTTATATATTGTTGTCTATGACTTGATTTTATTTAAGGTATTCAAGAGATATATGCTGACACGCAAACTTGAAGAGATAGATGAAGATGTTAATGACGCGATAATAGATTCACTAGTACAACTCGAAAAGCTCGATCACAAAGCGGCTTTTAATATTCTAAAAAACGGATTAAAGAAACACCCCGGTGAACCGCGTCTAATGAAACTCTTGAACAGTTTTGAACAAGCAATGAAACAAAGAGAAAGAGAAAATAGTGAAGTTCTCGTTAAAGAGTAATGCCTGAATCAAAAAAAAATGATCTGTTAATATCCTATCTACCCGAAGAAACCGATCCGGATACAGTTGATGTTATGCTTATAACCGGCGATGTTTATATCGATCACCCGTCTTTCGGCGTAGCAGTAATAGCAAGGGTTCTATATCATGCCGGTTATTCGATATGTATAGTCAGCCAACCGCATTACTATGACAAATCATATCTTGATAAACTGCCAGATGTAAGGTTGTTTATAGGAATAACATCGGGTAACATGGATAGTGTTGTCGGGAATTTCACCGGTAACCGTAATAATCGTAAAGACAATTCTTATTCAATAAACGGCGAATCACTCTTTAATAACGGACAAAAAAGGAGACCCGACCGCGCATTAATTGTATATACACCTTTTATTAAACAAAGATACAAGGATATACCCATAGTTATTGGCGGTCTTGAAGCATCACTCAGACGGTTTACTCATTATGATTTTGTTCAGAATAAAATTCGCCGCTCGGTTCTAACAGACTCCAAAGCTGATATTCTTGTTTACGGAATGGGTGAAAAACCCATCATCGAGATTGCCGCAGCGATCAAAACCAGCCAAAAACCATACGGAATCAAAGGGACAATGGTCAGAGTTACCAATAATGCCATACCTGAAAATTCGATTATACTTCCTGACTACAATACGCTTACAACCGACCGGCGGCGATTAATCGAAACGGTAACTATTGTTGAATCAAATATGACACCCGGCAAAAGTAAACCAATTTATCAAGATCAGGGTGGCACCGGCGTAATTGCTTTTACACCTCAAGAGCTTATGACAACAGAAGAGATCGACTCTATTTACGATCTGCCATTCAAAAGATCATACCCCGAATATTGTAAAGATATACCTGCATGGAACATGATAAACACATCGATAACATCACACCGCGGTTGTTACGGCAGATGCAGTTTCTGTGCAATAGCGATCCATCAGGGAGCACAAATAGTTCAGAGATCAAAAATCTCCATTATTAAAGAAGCTGTATCGATTACAGAAGATCCGGCATTCAAAGGAACAATATCAGATGTCGGCGGCCCCACGGCGAATATGTACGGAACAAGCTGTAAAATAGGCTGGTGCAGCGATCCTCATTGTTTGTTTCCCGATATATGTACAAATCTGATATTGGATAAAAACACATATGTAGATATTTTGAAAGCAATCAAATCATTAAAAAAGGTTAAACACATATTTGTAAGCTCCGGAATCAGACACGATCTTGCGCTTATCAAGCCGGAGGAAACAGAATGGATCATTCTAAATACAACTTCCGGACATTTTAAAATAGCACCTGAACATATTGACAATTCAATTCTAAAGCTTATGAAAAAACCGCCGGTAGAAAAACTGATAAACTTTATAGAACTATTTGAAAAGGTTAAAAAAAAACACAGCTTAAACTACTACCTTCTACCGTATCTTATACTATCACACCCGGGAAGCAGTTCAGATTCTGCTGAGAGACTTGCCGCTTTTCTTATTAAATATGATCTACGGACAAGACAGTATCAGGATTTTACACCGGTACCATCAACTCTATCTACTGCAATGTATTATTCGGGAACCGATCTTGACGGTTCTAAAATAAATATCCCTCCGGTATCGTCGATTAACAATACCCAGAGGGATATACTCGAAAAAGCCCTAAAAAAAATCAGGAAATAAGATCCATAACCCTTTTATTACTTAATGCATCTGATTTATAGATATTACTGTTGTTAAGTGATACCGCATCTATCTCTGTTGAGTAAGTATTTAAACTAACAAGATTCTGAGATGTTATTTCAATTGCCATAAATTCTTTTTTTAATCTATTGTAATTTGTCTCAACATCAGACTTAAGATTATTCAAACCGCTTACCAAACCTTCTCTATCAACAAAATATGCTTCAATGGGGTTTGTTCCATTATAAGAAGCTTCAGTAATAATCTTATTAAATTCGCTTACTCTACCTTGAGTCAATGCCGTTTCTAAAGCACCGGATTTTTCATCCATATATTGATTAAGACTCATTTGTTCTTCATACGCAGACAACCTGGAATTATTATTTATCAGTCTTGTATTAAAATCTTTATTTTCATTCCTTATATCCGCGAAGTCATTAAATAGCTTTGACGCCATCCTCTTTTCTGAAAAACCGGCTTCAGCAACATTATTGCTTCCCCTTATCCCTTTAAGTATAACCGATTTATCCAAATTAGAAATTCTTCCATTAATCTCCATATCCCCTCCTGATATTTATCATTAACATAAATATCGTATTTGTCAATAATATTTAAATTCAAAATTCACTTTTTATCGATATTTTTATTATCGGAAAGTTTTTAAACTTTGAAAAGCATATTTTTTATAATTATAAGTTTTTTATAAGAATAATAAATAGTTTTTTTAATTTATTGATTAATAATATAAAGGATATCTATGCGACAATTATTTCTTAAATTATTGATACTAATATTTCAACCTGAATGTATTATTTGCGGAAAGAAACTCACAACCAAACATAATTCATTGAGATTTTGCAGAAAATGTCTTAAAGGTTTGATGATCTCTAATTACGACAATCTGTGTCCGATATGTTGCCACCCACTAACCGATAACTCATGCCCTTCCTGTGATAAACTTGATAGAATATACTTTGATTCATTAAGGACCATCGGATTATATAGAGAGAATAACCGCCGTATTATATACCTTCTTAAAAAAAACAATGTCGATATTATTAATAAACTATTATTCAAAATAATCATAAAAAAATTTGACATTGATAAAGAAACACTTATTACTGTAGTACCTGATTCTGAAATCGACAGATACTATAAAGGGAATTCGAGCATGAGCTATTTACTGAATTTATTCAATAAACACGGCTATAAAACATCATTTTTAATTAAAAAAGAAATATCTCTATTCAATCGATCACAAAAAAATTCAACGCAAAAAACAAGATTGTTTAATATCAAAAATAAATTCGGTTATAATATTATTGATTCAATTACGAACAAGAGAGTATTGTTAATAGATGATATTTATACCACAGGCGCAACTATTAACTACTGTTCTAAAATTCTAAAAGAAGCCGGCGTTAAAACAGTTGACTCGATAGTATTCTTCAGATCAGTATTAAATTGATTATAAATCTCCAAAAACTATAATTTTTTGATATTCTAAAATAAAATTATTGGCTGTTATAAATAATCAAAGATTTAATATTTAATTAAACCGTATTAAACAACAACATAAAAAAAATAAAAAAAAAACACTTGTTTTTTTTGCAAAAATAATTAATATATGTTATAGTAAAACAACTAACCTGTAAGATAATTATTAACAGGTAACTAATTGCTGATACTAAAATGGGGATACAAATGGGCCAGGATAACATTGTTATTAAAGACTCTTTAAGAATATTTCTTGAAAAAGATGCTTCTACTTCTATTATGACTTTAAGTTTAAAAGGGTTTCTTGATACTTATAACTCGGCTGATTTTCAAAGAGAAGTAAACAAACTTATAGAAGCCGGCGAAAATAAACTCTTATTTAATTGTAATGAACTTAATTATGTTTCTTCGACCGGTATAGGTGCTTTTACTGCATTTCTTAAAACCCTAAAGCAAAAATCGGGCAATATGGTTTTATCTCATCTTCAACCTAAGGTATTTGAAGTGTTTCAACTGCTTGGATTTTCAAAATTTTTTAACATAGCTTCTTCAGTTGATGATGGTAAGAATATGTTTACTGCTCAACCGCAAACTGATCAGAAAAGTGAATTCCCTAAGATATTCAAATGTCCTATATGCAAGAAAACGCTAAAAGCATCAAAACCCGGAAGGTTTAGATGTTCAGAATGTAAGACTATACTAAATGTTGATGATAAGGGAAATGTATCCTTAGGATAAATAAAGTTATAAACAAATAGCGGCAGAAGCCGCTTTTTTTTATGGATGAAGTGTTGATTGATCAACACTTATATTTAGTCTGACAACAGATGAAGATATGGAACGGGTAAAATTCTTAGTTCTCTCGTGATCAGAATTAAACCCTTTAGCTATAACATAAAAGTTAACCTCGTAAGTTTTGTATAGATCAGGATTGGGCGACAATTCGGCATTATACTGAATATTAAAATACTTATAGAAGTCAGCATCATAAAACCCCAAAAAATCAGGATCCAGTGATCCCCAAATCTGGTTGTAATAATCATTATAATTGGGATATAACTGCTCAAGAATAACGCGGTTTGCATCAATAAAAGGGTTTGTCGGACTTGAACTGCCTGTCTTCCGCAATGTAAAAACTACATTTTGATTATTTCCCTCATAAAGCACATCCTCAATCATTTGAATCGTAACCGGAAAAGACACATCCTTATAAATATCTGTAACCGCACCATAATTATCCGGTGGAAATCGGACAGCATCGGTAAAATCAATTAACCCCTTCTCTCCGTCTCTCGGTAATGTATAAGAAGGGTCTCTTACCTGTGCTCTCTTCGCATTCGCAATATTGTCAAAGTAGTAATATATATCATAACCTACAAATAAATATTTTTCGTTATCCTTCTCTTGATTATGCCCATAGAAATAGACTAAAAGATCAAACTCAGAACCGCCTATCTCAAAAAAACGGGGTTCCTGAAAGTATAAAGAGTCCTCTATGCCGCAACTGACAAATACAACAAATAACACTGTTAGTATTAGAGAAACTTTTTTTAATATCAACTTAAACCTAAAGAATGCCATGTTCCTTCAACTCCTTAATCTCTCCAAGAAGTTCATATATCTTAACCGGCTTATGTTTACCTTTTACCTTGATCTCATCAACCTCTCTGCAAAAGAAATTATCTTTAACTTTCTCGTATGTGAATTCACTGATAATAATATTTGTTCCATAATACTTATTAATACCCTCAAGTCTTGAGGCAAGATTTACATTATCACCCATAACGGTATAATTCATCCTACCTTCTGAACCCATGTTGCCGACAGTCATATTACCCGAATTCAAACCTATACCTATATTCAACTGATGTTCCTTAGGCATTACACTATTAATCTCCTTGAGTTTATCAAGTTGAAGAATAGCCGCACGGCAGGCAACCTCCGCATTCGACGGGTTCGTTATCGGTGCACCCCAGAAACACATTATTGCATCACCGATATATTTATCAAGTGTACCGTCATTCTCCATAATAATATCTGTCATAGCGGTAAGATAGTTGTTTAACACTCTAACAAGCTCTTGAGCCGATAATGCCTCAGAAAGTGTTGTAAATCCCCGAATATCTGAGAATTGAACGGTTAGATCTCGATCTTCACCACCCAATTTAGGCGGATTCATTATCAATTGATCAACAACACTCGAGTTAACATACTTAGAGAATATACCTTTAATCTGTTTCTTCTGTTTCTCTTCGGTTAATATTCTAAATACAAAAACGGCACCTAAAGATAGAACAGAAATGATAATTATTGAAGGTATCTGAAGAGCTATACTAAAATTAATGAACAATAATACGGCAACAACAACATAAATAAGTATCAACACAAATGAATACAGATATCCTCTGACAATATTTTTACTGTTACCCAAAAAGACTACAAGTAATCCCATAATAAACAATATCAGATAATAAACTATTTTTGGCAATGAAGTAATAAAATCATTCATAATAGCGGTATTTATGGTGTTTGCAATAACTTCGATTCCAAACATCGATGACAATGGAGATTGATACATATCATCAGCCATTCCTCTTGAGAATGCACCCACTAAAACAAGTTTATTTTTTACAAGAAGCTGTCTGTTTGTAGAAATAAAATCAGAATAACTATGAACATCATAGGTTGTTCTTTGCTCACGATTAGGCGTTGACCTCGGTCCGGCATAATTAATAAGCATTTTACTGTACTTATCGAGCGGGATGGTTATTTGATCCATCGTACGGCCTCTAATTACCGGTTTGATCAGCTCTCCGGAAACACTGTCGGCAACCATCGGTGAATGAAGGGTAATCGACCTTCCAAGAACCACCTCAATATTTTGATCTTCAACATGAAAATATCTTGCAATAAGCGTTAGAGGAACAGACTTAATAAAATAGTGGTTTTCGGCAAGAAAAATATCAAAAACAGGCGTTGCGTTACCATAGATTATATCATACAAATTGATGATATTTGCATTCTCATTACTGCCCATAGTCAAAGTTGATTTGTCAACTATCACAGCGTCCTTGATTAAGTCCTGAAAAAATTCAAGCTCATCAGCCCAAACCTCATTCTGAGCAGCAAAGGGGGTTATAGCACTAATAATATTTGTTATAAAATCATACATATCAACAAGGTTATCCACATCGACAGAATTTACCGCCGCCGTAAACTGTGCTTTATCACCATCCTGAAGTCCGCTTTTTTGAAGATGTGCTCTTATCCGCGCAATAATATCTTTATTTGCTGTGCTGATCTGGCCTCGAGTCTTCATTACATCAAGCATGAACCCCTCAGTATATATATCTGCTTTTGATTTAAACAACTCTATATCACCGGCATTTATCTCTTTTCGTTGAGCTAAAGGGATCAATGACTGATCAAATACTATAACTGCATTGGGTTTAAGTCTATACTGATTGCCTGACTTTTCAATGGCCGCACCTTGAAAACTTATAGTATCATGCTTTAATCCGGGAACGATACTTGCGTACTTCTTATAACTCCACTCTCGATATCTTGATACAAGCGGATATCTTCTAACTATACTGTCAGTATCCTGAATAGTATTTGCATACCCCAAAGCGTCCACTCCCTGTTGATAAGGGATCAACGGCATAGTCAATGCTGTAAATTCCTGCAGTCTTTCTTTACGAAAATCACCGCTGACATTTGTAAGCACCCCAAATTCCTTAATACTGTCAGCAAATCGCCCCTTTAAATCATTTGCTTCTTCAACGCTTGTATAGGTGTATTCTCTTGCAGGATAGTCAAGCACGACTCTGCCGTTCGAATTTAATGATGAAATGAGCTCTGCATCATACTCAGGATTCTCACTGTCAGGTTCAACAAAGAATATATCATAAAAAAGTGTATTCTCCCGATAAGCTGAGTTTGTGAAATAATCGGCAAGCTCGGCATGTACTGTCCTTCTGAACGGCCATCTGCCTATCTTGAACAAAGAAGGGTCATCGATTGCAACTATCATTATATCTTCGCTGACAAGCGGCGACAACTCTCTTGTTGTCTGAGATCCCCCGCTTAACGATCTTTTACTCAACTTTGCTCTGAAAGACAGAAGAAAATCAAGAGATTTTGATTCCATTTGATCAAGTAGGCTCCTGTCCGGTCTGTCTGCCATATGAAGAGTTTTGTAGTAGCCGGCTTTATAAAGCGTCCCCATCAAAACATCTACGACAACAAAAAAGAACACAAGAACCGAAAACGCAATTATCGGAATAACAAGTTTTTTTAATAATTTTTTTCTGTCCATATACACCCTGCTTATATTAGAATTAAATCATTATATACTGTTTATAGACAAACTACAACAGATTAATAATTTTTTTTATTTATAAGTTGATATTCTGATAAGAATATAATACTATAAATTCCAATCACAGTTTACGGGAGAAATTTTTATGAAAATAAAAAGCAAATTTGTCAAAAATTTGATATCGATTACCATTGTAACGGTTGTTTCTATGGTTATACCCGGATTATTAAGTCTGACAGATATTTTTAAAACTACTGATTATCAGTTTAATAATGTTGTTTACAGATTAACCGGAATTACAAATTCCGAAATTAATGAGGTCACGATTGTAACCATAGATGATCAAAGTCTTATCGAAGCAGAGAAAATCGGTGTGTCATGGCCGTGGCCGAGAGAGATGTACGGTATGGTAGCAGAATTTCTTATTGATCAGGGAGCCAAAGCGGTCGGACTGGATATGATATTTACAAACCCCGACATTGATAGAATCAATGTAGCCGGAGATATAAGTGATTCGAATTTTCACAGTGTTCTTGTAAATACGGACCGCACGATTATAGGCTTTAATATTGACAACCGTTTTGAACGGAACGACGAGATAACGGTAAGAGAGATACCGAATGCAAATCGTTTTAATCATATTAGTGAGTTTAAATACATTTTTGCACCTTATGAACTATTTAGAATGGACAATAGGAATTTCGGATTCGTGGATATTTACACAGATATTGACGGAACAATCAGAGAGTACCGCCCTTTTGTTAAGATAAATGACAAATACTACCCTTCATTAGCGCTTGCAACATTACTTGCGGGAAACGGTCAATCAATACCTGATGATTTTGAGTTAAACAGAAACGGTTCGTTTATTCTTAAATGGTACGGCCCCGGCGGTGAAAGACGGTATAATGAGAGCGGTAAACTTACCTCAGGCGTTTTCGATTATTATCCGATATGGACAGTCTTTCAATATGCGATTCTAAAGAAGATGGGCAGAGAGATAAATCTGCCGCCTGAAACTTTCAAAGACAGATATATTTTTATAGGTGCATCGGCAAGATCATTATTTGATATAAGACAAACACCTTTTACACTAAAAGGTGAATCTTACCCCGGTGTAGAGGTACACGCAACAGCTTTAACTAATATGCTCTACAACGAACATAAGAAACCCGTAGAAACACTTTTTCTGTATTCTATACTTATTTTAATCTCATTAGGACTCGCTTATTGGGGAACCCAAGCAAAGAAAATCGCAAGATATACAATAGCAGTTATAGTTATTACAGGATTGGGCATATTCACTTCGGGATTGCTTTTTATCAGGTATGATATTATCGTTTCAGTATCATTATTAGTTATAACACTTTTGTTAACTTTTGTTCTATCTTTCATTATTAATTACATTAACATCGGTAAAAACAGAAATGCCTTAAGAAAAACATTCGGAACATATATGAGCCCCGATCTTCTTAAAAAAATTGTTGATTCCGATAATCCGGTTTCAACTAACGGTGAAGCGGTTAATGCAACAGCATTTTTCCTTGATATCGAAGGTTTTACTACTTTTTCAGAGAAAAACACACCTGAGAGGGTTGTTGAGGTTTTAAACATATATTTAAACGAATTTTCTGATATTATAATAAAAAACAAAGGATATGTGAATAAATTCTTGGGCGACGGACTAATGGCACTGTTTGGTTCACCTGAAAACTATCCGGATCATAGCGACATGGCGATAAGATCTGCTGTAGAATGTTTCTCTATAAGTGACAAACTTAAAGGAACATACGGGCTCAATGTCAGAATAGGAATAAACTCGGGTAAGATGATTGCCGGCAGCATGGGTGGTTTGGGCAAGAAGCTCGAATTTACGGCAATCGGCGACTGCGTAAATACGGCAAGCCGCCTTGAAGGTGCAAATAAATTCTTTGAAACGAAAATACTGATCGGCGAAAAAACTTATGATGAGCTTATCAATAAGGAAGGGCTGATCTACTTAGGAAAATTTGCTCTAAAAGGTAAAGACAACCCGATATCGATCTACCAATACGGTGAATACGATAATGATTATCTGACTGATCTTAATCTTGTTGTAAAAGGTTTTGAAGAAAACAACACTGAAACCCTCAATAGAATTACCGGTAAGGGTTATGATAACGGTCCGATAAAGTATTATACTGAACTTTACAAAAAGACCCCCGCTTCTGCAGGTAAGCCGGTAAAACTAACAGACAAGTAAAGGATACTTCTAAAGGGGAACTTAAACTGCACCTCGTGACAGCTCAACAAATCGCGTTAATAAATTTAACGGATTCTTTTTCATTACAGTCTCCGAGGCAAGCATATAACCGTCTCTAATCGAATCCGCCATCCCGTAAACATATAGGGATGCCCCCGCGTTGAGACAAGCAAGATCAAATCTTTTGGATCTGTTGCCTTTTAGAATATCAAGAGTTATTGATTTGTTCTCTTCAGGCCCACCGCCTCTTAATTCATCAAAGAGAGCAGGAGTTAAACCGGCATCTTCAGGGTTAAATATATATGTTTTGATCCAACCGTCTTTTAATTCGGTAATTTTGGTCGGGGCAACCAAAGATATCTCATCAACTCCATCCAAACCATGAACGACCATCGCTCTTGTTGTTCCGAGCATCCCCAATGCTTCAGCCATCCGCTCTGTGTATTCCCCGTCAAAAACCCCGACAACCTGATGTGTTGCTCCTGCCGGATTAGACAGCGGCCCGATCAGATTAAAAACCGTTCTGAAACCGAGATCAGCCCTTACCGGAGTAGCATACCTCAAGGCATGATGAAATTTTCTTGCATATAAAAATGTAAATTTCAGAACATTATATATCCTTAATGCCTCATCAGGTGTCATATCGACATTAGCCCCGAATGACTCCAACAGATCGGCGGAACCGGACTTTGAGGTAACAGACCTGTTTCCGTGTTTAACAATATTTGCACCGGCAGCAGCGCAAATCAAAGCCGCTGTTGTTGAAACATTAAATGTCTTTCCGGCAGGCGCACCCCCGGTACCGCATGTATCAAGACGCTTTTCATTTATATCCGCGCGGGCAAAACTACGCGCTTTATTTCTCAGCGTTCTTGCAAAACCGGCAAGCTCTTGTGCAGTTACACCTTTCATCTCGAGGGCCGTGAGTAGTGAGCCGATTTGCGAATCCTTCATATCACCCTCAGTGAGTTCATCCATGATATCCGAGCTTTCTTTGAGTGACAATGAACTTTTTGTCGTGATTTTTTTTAGAGTTTCTTTTGTGTTAACAACCCCGCGCCTGTAATTCAAGAAGTTTTTGATCATCTTGACACCGTCTTTAGTGCCAACCGACTCAGGATGAAACTGTACACCGCAAAGCACGAAATCCTTATGTTCCACCCCCATAACCTCACCATCATCAGTTTTGGCGGTGATAATAAAGCAATCCGGAATATCTTTTTCCTTTCCGGCAAGGGAATGGTACCTTGTAACCATGGTTCTTTGAGGAATATTTCTAAATAACCCCTCACCGGTATGGGTAATCGGCTCTACTTTTCCATGAACTATCCTCGCCGCATTGACTATAGGCACACCGAAAGAAGCAAGTATTGCCTGGTGACCGAGACAAATCCCCAATATCGGAATTTTACCTTTAAAATTATTAATTACCGATATAGAAATGCCCGCTTCTTCAGGTGTCCCCGGACCGGGTGAGATTACTATATGTGTCGGATTTAAATTTTCTATATCTTTTATTGTTAACTCATCATTTCTGACAACCTTAACAGTATAATTCAACTCCGCAAAAACCTGATAAACATTATATGTGAAAGAATCATAATTATCTATCATCAATATCATACAAAACTCCCTTGTAAATATCGCTTTCTATAAGCTTAATAGAGCGACATTGAGATCTACAATATAAAAAAAATGAAATTTAATCAAGGAATTATTAATCTGCTTCGTTGCGAATTTATTTCTCACGCATGGTCACAACACCCGTCCAATCAGGCCCCGGATCATTAATCATGTACTGCTTGCATCGTTCAATAATAATCTGAGCGGCTCTCCCGCCCTGCCCCGAAACATTCAGTTCCTCAAACAAGCTCACAGATTTTTGCCATTGGCCTGAAAGATAAACCTCCATTGCTTCATTATACGCTTTAACCCAAGCTAATAGGCCTTCACTTTGTTTATCATGCTCGCCGATTAATTCATAAACCCGAACACCATTATGCTTACCTTTAACGGCAACAACATCGATAAGACGGAGTACCATCATGCCCCTCACTACATTTGCCACGGCATCGCTGACAAGAATCTGTGTGCCGTACAACTTATTAAGCCCCTCCAAACGGGAAGCAAGGTTTACATTATCACCGATTGCCGTATAACTTAAACGCTCATCGTATCCCATATTACCAACAATCGCTTCGCCGGTGTTTATACCGATCCTCGTGTTAAAAACCGGAATTGCAGTAGCGATAAAATGGCGATTTAGATCTTCGATATCCAGTTGACATGCAATTGCGGCACGGCAGGTAGCCAGAACATGATTCTCAACATTCTGAGGTGCACCCCAAAGCGCCATTATCGCATCACCGATAAACTTATCTACGGTTCCTTTGTTATTCATTATAATCTTAGTCATACGGGACAAATACATCCCCAGTGCCTTTGAAAGTGCTTCCGGCGGCAGTTGTTCAGAAATCGTCGTAAAATCAGCAATATCTGAGAAGAAAACCGTAATATTTCGCCGTTCTGCTTCAAGTACCGCTTCTTTATTAGATGTTACCAAATCAGACACAATCTCAGATGGTACATATTTCTTAAAAGAACGCAAACTGCGCTTCATATTCTCAAGAGCCTCAACCATATTCTGAATCTCATATATGCTTGAATGGAGATCAACTACAGTTGACAGATTGAATTGCCGAATTGTCTGCATATCTTCTGTAACTCTTAATACCGGACGACTGATGCGTGATGATAAACCAAGACTTAAAAATATTGCTACAATCGTAACCAACAAACTTACCAAAACCAAACTAAAAACAGTAGTAAACCTGTATTTTGAAATAGTGCCGACCGTTATATCAACCCCAAGCACTAAGGCAACACTTCCATCAGCCCTGCAGATAGGCGCATATCCGGTAATAAATGTCCCCCATTCATCTGTGTAAACTGATTCCTCAACTTGAACGCCTGCCCCCGGTTCAAAGGCTCGTTTTACTGAATCGGTGGCTTCTTCCAATAAATAGCCGATAGGCGCTCGCGATTCAAGATCAGGATCCGCATCTACCACAAAAACAATATTACCGTCTGTCTGTTTACGGAGTGTATAAATATATGCTATATCCGAGCTGACGCTTTGTATTCGATTCAGTACCGAAAGAACAGCGGCAAAATTCTCACTTGCCTCATCTCCCTCCCGTAGTATTGCATCATGAGAAAGCGCAGAAATCTGTTGCCCACCCAGAACAGCAATATCCCCAAGTCTCTGCCTGATTGTTGACATTACAAAATTACTTGTAAACCATGAACTGATTATAGTAATAAGGAGAGCTGTAAATAAAACAGTTCCGATAAATGATCCTGACATACTGAAACGCAAAGAATACCCGCGAGGTTTTTGCTTTGTAGCCACAAAAAAAACTCCTTAAATTTTATTTTAACTTCTTGATCTTTGTAAAGCATAAAATTCTTCTACGAGCTTGGACCTTGTTTCGCCGACAGGCTCAAGTTCAAGTTTTTTACCTATTTCATTGTATCGGTTAAGCAGATTCTGAGTATTTTCATTATAAAACGATTCCTTTAGCCATGCTTTCGAGTCTGCATCCCATAGCAAGTAGAATTCGTCTTCTATCCATTCTGCCCACTCTTTTGTAGGGAGATTTGAACCTGATTTAAAAGGCATAATATATTCAATACCGATAATTTTTGCAATTACAAAAGGATTCATAAATAGAGTTTGTAAGAATTTATCATACGATTTCTTTAAATCACCGGATTTAAAAAGAGCAAGTGTCCAACACATATATTGACATGGCTCACCATAATCATCATTGAACACTCTATTAAACCACTTAAAGTGTTTTAGTGCACCTTCAATATCGCCGGCAAGTAAATAGTATGGTCCGATTAAATATCTTAAGCCTGCCCCATCGTCATAACAACCATAAGTCCTCTTCTCATATTTTAGTTGTTTTTCAAAATTCTGAATGTGTCTTTTAATAGTATCAATTCTTTTTGGTATTTTCATTATTTACCTCAATGTTATCTTAACTGATTCTAAAACCATTTTTATTCCGGTGATGATAGTGTCACATATACCAATTCAATATGCTGCAATTAATATAGAAATTAATCAAGAATTATTAATCTGATATTAATGCGTAGGAGTGCGAATTTATTTTTGAGTAATTTAAAAAAAACAACCCCGTACCATAATCCGGCCGGGAGTTGTAAGGTTTTCGTCTAAAAACTGAGAGAGAGTCCGACTGTCGATTTTTCGTTATCGGAATCAAGAATCACACCCCACCTCACCTGTGAGTCCATGGATGAGGACAAACCGTTGATGCTCCGCAGGAGCTGTACCTCAAGGCCTTTGATTACAACAGCATAAACGATCGTGACAACACCAAAAATGAGGAAACAGAGACCGAATATTCCCCCGAATACTGTCAGAAACAAACCGGCATAATACATCGTTTCCTCTTCGTCTGTTGCATAATATCCTGAATCGCCATGCACGAGAAGAGGAACCCCGGGGATCAGCAAGGTAGCAATACCTCCGGAGAGGATTGTTCCCAACCCCCATGAAATGAAGTCCTCATTTTGCCGAATAAAATATAGTATCTTGTTGGCATCCACACGGCCGTAGTAGGGTGAACTGGTTTTATCCACTACCTCATGCGTTCTGATCGTATAGTTATATCCACCGCCGGAGATGTAACTGGTGTACTCATAGAATCCGTAATCCATACCACCCTCTGAGTCCACCGGGTAGTAATTGATGAGACCGAAATCAAATACTCTTCTGAAAGAGACAATTGACTCCGCGCTGAATATCAGCGTGCAAATGTTAAATAAAAGCAATAGAATCAGAAAGCGTTTCATAAGAGGTTCCTCCTTACTTGACATATTAGTCACTTCTATTAAAATGGTAGATAAAATTATCATTCCTGTCAAGAAAAAACTCAACAAAATATATTAGACAGTGTGCGAATTTATTTTTTAAAAAATATTTATTTGCTTGCAAAGATCGTTTCTTTAAATTATAACTATTATTGATCAATTTTCTGTTTTTATAAAAACTACCGGAGACAAATATGAGTATTGAATGGCTGCAACATAAAGATAAAAAGATTTTGTATATTAAATACGGTTCTTTATCAAAAGAAGAGATGTTAGATCAGGTTTTTAAAGCAACAAAAATGATTGTTGACAATAAAAACATGGAAATATTAACTCTTTCTGATATGAGAGACTGTTTCGTAGATGAACAGTTTATGGAAACCGCAAAATCTCAAGGGAAAATATCGCTGCCTTTAACAAAAAAAGCTGCAATAATCGGTATATTCGGAGTAAAAAAATTATTACTAAATGCATATAACGCTTTTGCGTCTAAACCGAGAGTACTTTTTAACACAATTGAAGAGGCAAAAGACTGGCTTGTCAGCAATGATTGATGTTCAAGACAACCCATTTATCAGGCTTTAGAAGATTTACAAAAACTCTAACTATAATAATTTTCATTAAAACAGGCAATTCTTAACCCGCATTATGCGGGTTAAGATAAGTTTTTTGTTTTGTATAATAATTTTGTACCGATTTTTTTCATTATTTAATATTTACAATAATAATTTAAAGTATTATATCTAATTTATTGATCTTTATAGATGTGTATAATTAACAATTATTTTTATAATAAATTCGAGGTTTTTCCTTGAAAATAAATGGAGGACTTAAAAATGAAAAAAAACATTGCTACTTTTATGTTATTTACAATCTTCCTGGCTATCTTGGTTTTCGCATGCGAACCAACAGATCAAGCTGTTGTAAAGTATGTTGAACTTACCTATGTCAGCACAGGTGATACTTCCGGCGATATTCCTGCAAAGCAGAAGGTGGAGGAGAATGGCGAGACCTATGTTCTTGACGGTGGACTTATCGGTCCTGAAATCATTGCAGGCAAATTGTGGCAAAGACTCGAAGGATGGACAATTAATCAAGACGGGTCGGGTAAAATTTATAAGTACGGTGATAAAATAACCTTATCGGAAGATACTACATTGTATGCAAAATATACAACAGGAGATTCTGCAATAGGTAAGATCGGCCCTGCAGGTGGCTTGGTGTTTTATGATGCCGGAAGTGTTCAAGCATGGGGACAATACCTTGAGTGTGCGCCTTTATCAACCGAAACCATTAAAAAATGGGGGGCATCCGGAACCTCAGTTGATACCACTACAGATACTGGTGCCGGTGCAGATAATACAACTGCAATCATAACCGCTCTTACGGGATTATCCGAAACAGACAAAGCGGCACAGTATTGTGATTCACTGGTTTACGGTGGAAAAGATGACTGGTTTCTACCTTCAAGCGGCGACCTGGAATTTATATACGACAACCTTGTTTCGCAAGATATTGGGATCTTCAATCAATTCAGCTACTTGTCATCCAGTCAGTATGATGTAAATCATGCGTATTTTGTAAGCTTTTCCGATGCCGGAGCGGGATATGTCGGTAGTACAGGTAAAACTTCTGATGTATTAGTCAGGGCTATAAGGGCTTATTAATATAAACTTTCATTCTGTAATTAAATCTGTTAAAGTCGTAAAAGTACACTTATTAAAAATAGGTGTACTTTTTATTCTGTCTTCGTGAAATATACCAAACTTATCATAGCATCTAAAGTTTAGACAATGGGCGATTTTACAACTCTTTGGATTATTCCAAAACTTTATTAATATCATCCTTGTGCTTTCTGCCGACATATCCGTTTAGTATGCCTAAATAAACAAATTAATTACTAAAACAACCAAAAAAACTTGTATCTTTTATTTATTTTTAGTATAACACACTGAATTTGAGGTACATTATGATCATAAGAGCCAATATATTAAAGCATTCATTTTACTGTCGTTTTATACAAACAGTTTTTTATGTAGTAGTGATTTTATGCGTAACCGTTATTAATACATATGGACAAAGCGGACAACTTGTAAAACGATCAGTTGCAGTTTTACCGTTTTACAATCTAACAAAAAATAGTGCTGATAATAGTTTTACGGAGATTATTTATCAAAAAATAATTACAAATCTTACTTCAACTAACAATTTTGTTTTTATATCCTCTGATAATTTACTTAAAACACTCGATGATGCAATGATTAACTATAATGATCTTTTATGGGAAGAGGATGCTAATAGAATAGCTGAACTATTAAAAGCTGATGTTGTTATTTACGGTTTCTTTGCTGTTACAGGCAATAATATTAAGATATATACAAATGTTCTTGACGGAATGCAGCGAAGGACTGTTATTAACAGATTATTAAGATCTCAAAAAGGCAATCAGTTTCAATCAACCTTGACATCTTTTGTTACAGACTTTGCAGAGCTATTATCTATTGCACTCCCCCCTTATGAAAGAAGTGTTATAGAAAGTGTTATAATTGAAAGGCGTATTATAAGGGACGAAAATGCCACAACCATCGATATGGATCAATTTATAATAAATATGACAGGAGTCTATCCGCTCGGAACTGCAATGGATGAAGTAATTAACAAATTAAGAGCATCCGATTTAAGAATGATAAACATTAAAGATAATCTTATTGAAGTACAGGACAATTCTAACAGACTTTTTGTTTACCTGTTTGATGAAGACGGTTTGTATGGCATATTTACAACAGAACAGGTAAAAAACAACAATACTTATGAACAAACAATCGCAAATGCCGTCTCAGGTTTTAAAAATACAATTCAGATAGAACCGACAACAACTGACGGGCATTCTGTTTTTACAGGCATATCCGGTAATACCTACACGATCTCAGGTTATGACGGGGGGAGAGATAAACTTGTATTAACCGGCTACTTCAAAGAAGACCGTTATAATTCAATAGAAAATTACAGAAATGATCTTGTTTACTTCAATAATATTGTAAAAAATAAAAATCTATTTGTGAATTGGAGTGTTTTTCAGCAGCACGCTCTACAAATTCCTGTTTTATTTACAGGACATGACAATATTTATAGAGTGAACTTCGATAGTTCAAGTAATGAATATGAATACTTTGACAAACCGTGGAGTCAATTGGCTTCAATAGAAATGTTTTCATTGGGGTCTGAATTATCTTTCAATTATTATCCAAACTGTCTTACTTCATTAGGTCTGTCAACATCAATATCTGTCGGATTGGGTTATTTTAGTAATATTTTAGATAATATTTTATTTATTACCGGGAACTTTGATATTCTATTTAGACTAGAGTCTCAATTATACGCTTTTGATAATATTGGAGCAGTTTTTTATAGTGGAGTAACTTTAAATATCACTTATTATACCACTACTACTTCTTTTTACGAGAATGAGATTCGTGAAATTGCAAATTTTCCGATTACAGGCGGGTTCTTTATCGGAAGCGGTTTTGAAATATCGGCTTCTAACGGGTTTTATATTGAGTTGTTATTTTTTAGTCAAATAAATGCAGGGGGATTTGCGGTCATGCCTAAGCCTCTAACAACACCTGACACAGATCAAACTTATAACTATACAGGACAAAATATTTCATTAACAGTTGTGCCTATCGGAATACGGTTAAAATTTGGGATGAGCAGTGTGGTACAAATCAAAAGGAGCGGAATATGAGATGTTTTATATCAATAATTATTATATTCGGCATAACTTCATATATATATTCTGATAACACGGAACTTGTTAAACGCTCTGTTGCAGTTGTACCGTTTTATAATATGACCGAAAATAACGATGACAACTATATGGCCGAGCTGATCGGCGACACTCTCTCTGCTTATATTGCCGGATCAGGGCAATTTAATCTGCTTGACAATCAATCGGTTCAGAATCAACTGAAGAGTAACAATATCGACTATGATACAATGATATGGGAGGATACTGCAAATCTTATCAGCCAAAAAACGGGTGTTGATGTAGTTGTATTCGGATTTTTTACCGTAACGGGCAGAAATATTACTATATACATCAATGCGCTTGACGGACTTGTACGAAGATCCGCTATAACTCTTTCACGGTCGGGGTCAACAGGTGTCATGCTAATGAATACAATAGAGGTGATCTCTAATGAAATGGCAGAATCCCTTGTAAGAACTCTTCCGCCCCTTGAACAACGGGTAGTTGACAAGCTTATGGTTGAGAGAACAGTTATAGTAGAGCAGCGGATCGGTTCATTTGATATGGATCAGTACATAGTTTCATATAACAACATTTTACCGTTATTATCTGAAAGAGAAAAAATAATAGAACACTACGCAGCTCTTGATGATGAAAACAAAAACATAAATGACAACTTCATTGAGGTTTTTACACAGGATGATAATATTATTGTTTACTTTTTGACAGACAATAAGGTGTCAGGAATTATATTTACATCCATAGATAATCAGTCGGTAAATATTGATAACTATACTGAGAATTTTGCATCAAATCTAAAGACATTAAGCGGAATTGAACCTATACGGGATGGAAACTATATAAGTTATACAACTGCTAATAATAACAGTTATTCATTTTCTATTAATAAAGTTAGCAACAAACAAATTATTACAATTGCTCGATACATGCTTAAAGATACGGATCATGATATAAGCAGCATAAATAGTATGCTTAATTTTTATCCAAAATTAGAACGAGAACAAAGAGTAGAAATTGGGTTGGGGTTTATAACCGGAACAAGTCTTTCCCTTCGTGTATTTAATGCAAATATATATGGAATTAGCGAATATCAAGATTCAAAATCTACTTCTCAAAGTGATTTTACACTTTACTTTTCTTTGCCTACAGTAGAACTTGGATTTAATTTTAATATTTTATATTATAACAACAGTTTTTCATCAAGTGGCACTTCAGTTAGTTTATATTACTCTTTTAATCCAAATCTCATAGTAGCGAGTTCGTCTATTAATCTTGATACGCTATACAGGTTCAAGTATTTGTACGATTTAAATACATTAGACTTTTTTATTTTTCAAGCAGGATTTTCCTGTTCTTTTTACTTTAATATGTTTGACGTTTATCCAGTCCCATTGACTTTCATTCACGACTCATGGGGGTTTATGCCGGGGGTGAAGATTTCTGTAGGTATTGCGAGGCAAAATATTAACGGTTTTTCGTTTGAGATCCATTTTTACTCAAAGTTTCTTGCCGGTCCATCTTTCGGCTTACTGGAAAACATTGAAAAACAATGGCCCGGTCAAAGTGATCAATATACAGGTCATAATATGAGGATGGATATTGTGCCGTTCGGTATTGAGGTGAAACTCGGCGGATATAACATCTTGTAGATTTATTCAGAGGATATCTCTCCATAATTAGAACAAAAAAGTCTATGAAAGATTTTTTAGAATCTGATTTTTTATTTTATCAGTGTGTTCGCCCAAAACCGGCGGTGATGTAAAATCGGTATTAATATTCTCTGACATGTGAAATGGACTTCCGATAAATTTGTAAGCGCCATCAGGACCGCATTCTATTTCCATTTTAAGTGACTTGACTTCTTCAGAGTTTAAAGCTTGTTTTAAATCAAAAACCTGTGAACATGACACTTTGTTTGCTTTTAAAACTTTACAGACACCATCAGTTGAATATCTCCTGATTGCTTTTGAAATAATCTTATCAAGTTTTTTACGATTATCAATTCGATTATTATTTGTTATAAATTTTATATCATTGGCAATTTTCAGGTTTAATGCTTTGCAAAAATTATTCCACATATTATTATTAGCAACAGCTATAGAAACAAATCCGTCAGTAGTTTTATAAACATTATATGGACAGATTAAAGGGTGACTGTTACCCATCCGTTTTTTCATAATTCCTTTTGACATATAAACCGATGAAGCAAACGATGTCATAGCCAGTGCTGTTTCTAAAAGTGAAGTATCAACGAATTGACCCTTATTCGTCTTTTCTCTCATATATAAAGCGGACATTATTGCATAAGATGCGTAAAGACCTGAAGAATAATCAACAATCGGGATTCCTGTTTTAAGCGGATCGCCATTTTCATCTCCGGTCAGACTTTGAAGACCGGAAAGTGATTGTGCAATTATATCCTGCGCAGGATCATTTTTATAAGGACTTCTAAGCCCGAAACCTGAGATTGAACAATAAATCAATTTAGGATTTAATACCTTTATGTGCTCGTATGAAAAACCCAATTTATCAAGCGAACCCTGTATCCAATTGTGAACCAGAACATCTGCCGTTTTAAGTAAATTTAATAAAACTTTTTTATCATCATCATTTTTAAGATCAAGAACAACACTTTCCTTATTCCTGTTTAAACTGTTAAAATAGCAGCTTTGATTATCACTTATTTGCTCCCCAAACTGTCGTGATTCGTCGCCTGTTCCGGGTTTTTCAATTTTAATAACCCTTAAACCGGTATCTCCCAGAATCATTCCACAAAAAGGGCCCGAAAAAACGCGTCCCAATTCAATAACCGTCAGGTTCCTAAAAACGCTCATTTTGAGGTCTCCGTATTAAAAAGCTCGGTTTGGTAACCTAAACACTGAAAACCGTTGGAATTAATAATTGGGATTTGATCTTCAGTTATATTTAATTCTTTTCTGACCCAATAACAAATACTGATACTTAAGCCGTATGAATTACCGATTGCAATCAAAGAGTCAATTTTTTCTTTACAGATATTTCTTTTGGGAGCAGTTCTTCCTCTTTGTTTCTTATGATCTTCATTGCTAATGTCGAGATAATTCTCGTATAACTCTTTTTCCATAGTTTTATTTTCATAACCTAATATTTGCCCTATTACAGCCAGGTTTTCCATGCTGAGTGTTAAAAACTCCGGTTTATAATTTTTGATATCAGCATCACGCAGCATCGCAAACAACTTATGAATACTTTCATTGTTTAAAAACTGAATAATAATAGGTTGAACAAGTGCAGAATTACTTATAATACCGTTATTTTGGCATAATTTAACCGCATCAAGACGATCAATGATGGTTGCCGCGTTTGGTTCGATTATTTGTCTTATGTTTTCAGGCATAATTGCAACGCTTGTATTAAACTGCGATTTAGTTTTTAATTCTTTTAATAAATCAAGTATAGAATTACCTTTGTGCTTGTATAGTAATTGTTTTGTTCCTGCTTTTGATGCAATGAACAGTCTGGCTCTTGAATCGGGATATTTTTCGAAATGTCTGATAAATTCCAGTAATATATCATGAGCTATACCGGTTTGAAGTGTCGGTTCCTGAAATGCCTCGGTCTTGGGTGAAAAATAAAAAAAGTGATTTTCATTCCGTTTTTCTACCAGCACACGGCTAACGAGGTCTTTATAATTAACATAAGCGCTCATCTTATTTTCATGAACACCGTCTGTAACAAGACAGTAAAGACATCCGACATTACAACCGCTTACGGGATTGATTTCGTAGGTAAGTACCGGGCATGAACCTGTGTAGTTATGAACCTCCAATTCGCTGTTAACATCGATTTCTGTTAAGAACAATTCCGGTTTCGGTATAACTATTTTATTTTTAAATCTGTTTTTAAGTAAGATCGACCCTTGTTCGAGATCTTCCAACATATTAGCGGGGTATCCGGATTTTAATCCTAAAAGTGATAAATAATTTTTATCAATTATTTGGGCTTCGAATCCGGGAAGATTATAAATATTCTTCTCATAGCAGTTTTGATTGTTGATTTTTATTTTATTCATTTTTTATCCTTTAATTTATTAATAAATTCCAGTAAGATTTCGGCTGTATATTTAACTTTCTCTTTTTTCATCAGATCAATATGGTCACCTTTTGTTATACTAATTTCAAAATTACCGCAACAATAATTATCCCAGCCTAATTTTGGCAGCAAACTCTCTTTTCTTTTTAAACTTTTAATCAATAAGGTATTACCATAAAATTTATCAGGATAAAAGTTATTTGAAATTTTCTGCATTAAATATTGAGGGTTAAAAATGTTAATTGCTTTGTTTTTTCTTTTATATCTTTTAATTAAATCACTAAGCTTGTTTTTTAAGAAACTGATGATCTGTCGAAATGTTAATACATGATGCCATTGAAATAGAGACTTTAAAACTAACAGCTTATAATCTCTTATTAATTCCGGATAAATAAAAAAATTGGGGGTATCAATTATAATTAAATTAACCTTTTTATTGTGTTGCTGTGATAAAAGACATGCCATTTCATAGGCAATAATTCCGCCTAAAGAATAGCCAACCAGGAAATAAGTATCATTATCACTTATTTTTAATATTTGAGCGGTGTAATCTAAAGCAAGATCTTTTACTGTATCAATTTTATCATCTTTATCATGGGTAAATCTTAGCCCGTATGAATTATAACCGGAGCCTAAGGACTCAATAAGTTTTAAATATGATAGCACTTCCCCTGAGAGATCATGGATAAAAAATAAATTTTGAGCCTCTTTACTGTCAATCTTGAGTTTAACCATATTTTGAGAACTAGTTTCGTTGTCTATTAAAAGCGCAATATTTTTAATGTTACCCTTTTCAACGATCAAGGAATAAGAGATAGCTTTACCGAATATCTTTTCTATCTGACTTGCCATTTTAATTATTAAAATCGAATCTCCGCCGATGTCAAGAAAGTTATCATTTATACTAAAATCATCATATTTTAAAATGTTTTTCCAGATTCTATACAACGCTTTCTGAGTTTTGTTTTCAGGTAAAATTTTTTTAGCAATATTTGTTTTTTGTTGTTTTTCAATTCGTTCTTTGACAAAACCGGCAAGTTTTTCTCTGTCAATCTTACCGTTTATTTTCATAGGTATTTTAATGTCAGTAAAGTATAATTCCGGCAGCATAAAATGGGGCAGATATACTGCTATGTTGTTTTTTAATTCATCGATATTTATTTCAATATTACTTTCAATGAATGCAGATAAAATAGTCTTATCATTAAATCTATAGTTTATAACAACAACTTTTTTAATTTGACTGTTTTTTAGTATTTGTTTTTCGATTTCACCCGGTTCTATCCTGTGACCTCTTATTTTAATCTGAGTATCAGACCTCCCCAGATATATCAAGTCACCTGAAGGGCGCATTTTAACAATATCACCTGTTTTATACGCTTTTTCATAATTTTTGAGATTACAAAATGGATTATTAATAAATTTCTCATCTGTTAATTGATCTTGATTTAAATAACCGCTTGATAAATTTATACCGCTAACCAATAATTCACCCGACGCTCCGATAGGCACTAAACTCAATTTTTCATCAACAACATAGGTTTTAACATTTGCAATAGGTTTTCCGATCGGTAAATTATTATAATTATCATTTACTTTAAAAACAGTTGTATAGACAGCCGCTTCAGTCGGTCCATATCCATTTACAATATTAAATTTTGAATCGGATATGTCAGTTAATTTCTCACCGCCTAAAATAAGAAATCTTAAAGAGTTATTATTAACTGTCCTTATAAAAATCTCACCAATAGCTGTCGGCAGATTTGAGATTGTTATTTTGTTTTCTTCATAAAAGTCGTTTAATTTCTCCATAGAAAGTTTTGTTTCATTCTCAACTATATAAAGTCCCGCACCGATTATCATGGCCGGAAATATCTCAACAATCGACATGTCAAAAATAAAATTTATATAAACAGAGATACGGTCTTCGGGTTTTATATTATAAAAACTGTTGTGCCAAAAACAAAGATTAACAAGACTTTTATTTTGTATTACAACGCCCTTTGGCTCACCTGTTGTACCTGATGTATAAATAATATAAACAGGATCATCCGCTTTAAAAAATATTTGTTTTTGTCCGGGCAGATTCATATTCAATATATCTTCAATAAAAATTATTTGCGTTTTAAAATCAGTAACTAAGTGTTGTAAATTGGAGAGAGTAATTAACAGTGCGGCATTGCTCGATTGTATAATAAACTCGATTCTCTTTTTTGGATACTCAGGTGATACAGGAATGAAACTGCATCCGGCAAAAAGAATACCTATAATACTTACAATGTATAAATGGGATGGTTCAAACATCACGGCAATTATTTTATTTTCAGTAGAAATGTGCAGTTTAATGTAATCGCTTATTTTTTCTGACATTGTTTTAATTTCACTGTAAGAATATTTTATATTATTGCTGACAACTGCCGTATTTTCCGGAGTTAAATTGACCTGTTTTAAAAACAAATCCTGAAATGTTAGATCAACGGGAAATAGTTGTTCGGTGTTATTAAAACTATTAAGTAAATTGTTTTCTTCTTCCGGTAAGATATCGATGTTTTTTAATAAAATCATTGGATTTTGAATTATCGTTTCAATAATTTTTATAAACCGTTTAAAAAGGAGTTCTATTTCAATATAATCAAAAGAAGCAATCCGGTAATCGATTGCAAACTCAAGGATATCCTCTTTTGATAGTTGATTTGGATTTATTTTGATGTTTAAAACAGATGTGTCGGCATTAGGTGAATATCTTTCGACTTTGTAATCTGTATCTGTACCCGGAATGTGATTTAACATAATATCAAAGAGATTTTGCGGATCCCAATCGTTTTGCCGAAAAATGTTAGTTAAGGTTTCGATTGGAAATTGCTGATGACTTAAACATTCTTTTACTTTACAGCTGACAATGTTTAAAAATTCCTTAAACTCAATTTCATCTTGAATTTTAATTCTTATCGGGATTGTGCTGACTGTCATCGCTGCAATATTTTTTTCCGCTTCATTTATTCGGTTATGATGGCCTGTTGCAATAACAAAATCATCTTTCCTGAAATATTTGTTAAAATACACAAAGAATACAGATAAAACAAACCGGAAAACTGTTGTGCTGTTCTGTTTACAAAACTCTTTAATTCTTGTATCAAGAGATTCTTCTATTTTAAAAAGTATCCGTTCAGTTTTGAGGTTTATTGGATCAACCTCGAAATCTGCCGGAGCATAATTCTCCTTAAATTCGTTAAGCCAAAAGTTTTTATCCGAATTGAACTGTTCACTTTTTAAATATGTGCTCTCCCTGTTTATGAAAATCTTATAAGACAATGCATGTGGTTTCTTTGTTTGATTCGATGCAGCATTTGAATAATAATGATCCATTATAGTTTTATTTATTAAAGAAACACTGAATGCATCACAAATTATGTGATGATAGCAGAAGTAGTAACCGCATTTATTTTTAAATCTCAATATTTTGAAATCATAAAGATTACTATTATATAAACTAAAGGGGTTAATTAAATCTGAATAATTATATTCAGTTTGACTATTAAAAAATAAAACAGGGAATTCGGAATACTCATACCGTGTGAAATAAAACCTTGAACCATGACCTTTTATATGTAATCTGATTCGTAAACTGTCAAATATTTTAATTGCATAATTTATTGAATCGTTGATCTGTTTAACATTAAGGTCGATTTCATCAAAAAAAACAGTGCCTGCCAAATTTGAAAAGGTAGAATTAGGATATAATATTTCATTATAAATTATTCGTTTTTGAGGATGAGTAAGATTGTAATACATTTTAAATATCATACAGTTTTCACTCTACAAAATAGCTTTTTTCATTCGGGCACATTTACGGATAATTTATCAACACTAACAATGAAAATAAAATTGCTAATTAATAGCATTTTCTATCTAAGATGTACATTAATTCTTACGCATTTTTTTGGGTACAATTTTTTTGATTTTTAGTAATTATGCTTTGATTTTATAAACTTCTTAGCGTTTTTCATACCGTCAAAATCCTTAAACATATTTTTAATCTTTTCCTTTTCTATCTGTTTTGAGTTTAATCCGTCATACCCGCTCTCTTTTGAAAGCTTAAAATAGTTATTCAGTCTTTTTTCTGACAATAAACCAAGTTCAACAGCATTCCTGACAGCGCAACCGGGTTCACTTGTGTGTGTACAATCGTTGAATCTGCATTCTAAAGATAACATGTCAATATCCTCATAAACACTTGATATATTTGTATTCTCTACACCGATCTCTTTCATACCCGGAGTATCAATAACCGCTGTACCGTTTGGTAAATAGATCAAATCTCTCCTTGTTGTTGTGTGCCGACCTTTACTGTGTCTGTCAAGATCCCCAACCTTTAATGTGTCCTTATTTGTTAAACGATTTATCAATGAAGACTTGCCGGCACCTGAAGACCCCACAAAAACCACAGTTTCGTTTTGCTTCATATAAGATAAAAGCGGCAAGTGTCCATCAACTTTACTGGATGATGTTATTACTGTATCAATCCCAATTGCAACATTATTAACATCAGATAATTTCTCTGCTACATTATCACAAAGGTCTGACTTTGTTAAAACAACAACAGGTATAGATCTGCTTTCCCAAGCAACTGCAATATACCGTTCTAACCGATTTAAATTAAAATCCCTGTCAAGAGCAATACAGATCATCACTTTGTCCACATTTGCTGCAATAGGCTGATATTCATGAGGACTGCCGGGCATTGTTCTTTTTAACAGTGAACTTCGCGGCAAAACTTCCTTAATTAAGCCGTCTCCATTATTATCGTTGTCTCTATCAACTTTAACATAGTCGCCGACAACCGGAAAGTCCCAGCTCCCCTCTGAATCAAATTGAATTTTACCGGATACTCTTCCTAACAACTCTTGATCCTGAACAATCACCCTGTAAATGTTTTTATACTGTCCGATGATTCTACCTGAAAACAATTCATCGTTTTCAATGATACTAATATTATTCATAACCAACCTCAACCATATATAGTATAACAAATTTTTATAATGTATATAGTTATTATTCAGATTTACCTAATGTTTAAAATTTAATGGTTGCGATATATAACAGTTAACTTGAGATTCGGATTGCCGCAGTTATCATGGATAAAGAGTCAATAATGAAAATATTAATCATTTGGAGAAATCGAGAGCTCCGCTTGAACACAAAAATGGTTTCATTATTATAATTTTTTTGCATTGTTGGTTAATTATTGATTGACAGAGTTTAAATTTTTTCCTAACATTTTAATATAAATAGGGCACTTCTAATTACCTGCTTTGGATTGAAACCGATGATATTATTTGCATAGACTAGAAGCTAAAACCGCAGTATATCCGGGATATATGGGGATTTTAGCGACGAAGTATCTGCGAAAAAGATCAAGGTTCCACACCGAATGAGGTAAATAGAAGTGCCCAATAAATACAGGAGCAACTTCGATGAATTTAAAAGACATATCGGAGATTATTAAAAAATCTTTGGAAGGTATAACTGAAAAAGAAATGTTTAATAGTATGGAAAAACATTATAAAACTCTTCACCTTATTAATGAAAACGGTCAATGGATTGATTCTGAGTTTCAAAAATATTCTTCAATACTCTTGCCAAATGATATGTCAAATTCAAAGATAAATTTATTTGTTGACCAGATTGAAAAAACACTCTTTCAAAATAATTATTTTATGTTTTTTATAGATTCAATTAAACAAAAACAGTATGGCACACTTAAAAAAAAGTTTGATGAAGAAAGTGCAGTTATAATTCCTGATATAATTGCTTATTCATTAGTTTTAGAAAATCTAACAAGAGCAATTGTTGAAAATAATGTTCTTCTTGAATCTATTTACAATAATTTTAGAAAAGCCCGAAAAGCTTCGAATTCTTTCAAACTGTTGCCTCTTTTTCATAAAATAAAACTTTTATCAGTTGAAAAACCTATTGAACAATATATAAGATATCATACAACAAGATTAATACCTCCAAAATCCGGAAGAATGGGAGTTTCAATCAATATTTGGGAAGCCACCTGGACAGACTGGAAATCACAAAATAAAAACAATGCAAAAGCCGGAAAAGTACTTGCACAAAACAAAGCAGGCTCACTAAAAAAAGACCCCCTAACAGGCGCCGGCCCGAGTGAATGGTCAGATGACGGTAGAATACCATTAAGATCGTTCCCATTTGCTCTTGAATGGACAGATTTGTATCAGACTTGGAATATGGCATTTGTTACAAGGTTTCAGGATTTTCCATATATATTACCGAAACTTTTAATTCCCATTGTTGCCGATTACAAAAACACACCAAAAGAATACATTTACAAACGAGCGATAGCGCTATACATTTATTTAAACTTTGCGAGTTTTAGTATGGCTAATCATAAGTCAATGAATATAAAACCAATCAACTGGTTTGATAAAGAACTCAACAAAGATTGGGGATACTGCAATGCAAAATCTGCTGAAGATTATTTAAAAAAAATATCAGATGTCAAGAAAAACTAAATGATAACAACTAATATTATTTTCTAACCTTGTTCCGGTCAAGCTTTTTTATGTTTTACATTCATAATTGGGGATAATTTTCTAGATTTCTACTATTTCCTTTTGAAGCATACAAACGATAATATTGGATAATATACTTTTCTTTCGTCAGAATATGAACTGTCAGGTAGGCAATAAAGTCTCTTGCAGAAAAATATCTTTGTGCTTTCTTTCCGGTATTCGTTGTACTTGGTGTGGTAGATTATTTTCTTTCTTGTAGGTTCATAAGTAATTTTCTTCAATGACACAGAATGGCGAGCGATGTATTGACATAAACCCTCGCAGGCTTTGTCTTCGTGGGGTTTTTATAAAAATGATATTTGTAAGCTAACTATTATGTAAGCTATTTTTTTACTGTAAGCATTTTCCGTATCATTCCAGTCCAATTAATAAACCGGCAATATCATAAGGAGTTTGACCGGCCATATCTTTCAAACCGGGGTCTGCCCCTGCTTCTATTAAGAGCTGTATAACCTCTGTATCACTGTGAGCTGCTGCGATATGTAAGGCACTTTGTCCGAACACATTGACGGAGTTAATCTGATTTCCCTCATCTATTAATTGTTTAATATCATTCAGATAGTTGTTTTTATGCTCCGGTTTTATTTTTCTTAATGATATTGCGGCCATAATAAGTGTATTCTCATAAAGGATTGTAAACTCAGGGAGATCTGCTTGATAGATTGACGGTAATTTATTTTTGAGAGTATGAATTGTCTGTTCATCTAAACTATAATTATACAAAAAAGCATACTTAGAACAAACCCACATATAATAATCAACTTTATCATTTTCGGCGTCAATTATCTTTAATATACCATTATCTAAAAAGTAATCGAGAGTTATTTCTTGAGATTCATATTCTACCGGGCCATCTTCAGAGGCTTTTGTTGTAAGAATTATTTTTTCTTTATCGGCACTCCATTTTCCGGACATAACCATATCTGATTCCATATATCCGTATTTGAACACCCCACCTTCATAAGGATCGTAGTCGAATTGAATGAATCTGCCTGAGTACCCATCAAATATAACTGATCCGCTTTCTTGTCTGACACCACCCTCTATGCTGTTATCCCCAAAGATATACTGCCACTGAATCCAGACGCCATATAATTTATCTGAAGTACTGTTGTCGGCGTGCTGAAAGTTCACAGAGTTAGGGTAGTTCTGAAAAAACTGTATTTTTTCTGATGCGGTTAAACCATTCGGCATCGCGTTGTTAATCTTTTCCCATAGAGGAATATTTTGTAGAGAATGTTGTGTGTGTCATTTGGATTGTATTCTTCTATATATCCTCCAAAGCACCAGCCGGTTACATTGTCGATTGTAGATACTTTAACCCATTTGTTGTAAATGTTGTTAATTGTTTCATAAGGACCTTCTTCAAGCATCCGAACCTCTGTTCCTTCCGGTAGAGTTGCTATAATATCACTTTCAAGATGATAATCTTTTCTGATTCTTAAATTTACAGTTGTTTTATACATCTTAGATTCTTGAGATATTGAAGTTCCCGAAATTGCCCCGTTTTCTTCTTGCTTTTTTTTACAGGTTGTTATCAGAAGAGTTAATATGATTAATAAAACAGTTTGCAATAATCTTGTTTTTTTCATTGGATCATTAATAGGAAAAATTACAAACTCTGTCAACAAAAATGTTTTAATTTGAATAACATAGGGTACAGATTTAATTTTTGGCAAATACCTTAGTGCAAAATAGAATTTTTAAACAAAACAAAAAAATGCGGTACGCATTTTAACCTCTTTAAAGCACTCTCAGTGCAGAATATAGTTTTTGACCTTAAAGCGAGTTACACAAAAGGAAAACGCCTGTGATTCTCAGAACCGAAGTTTTACTTTTGTGTAACTCGCTTTATTATAAACCTGCCAAAAATTAAATTCGCACCCCTCTTATTACATTAGGTGCGATTTTTGATTGACTATTAGCTTTATTATGGTAATATATCGTAATGTATAAACAAATCAAGCCTTTTTTTAATTTGAATAACATATCAGTACTCAAGGTAATAATCTATCTTACAACAATTGTATTAACAATAATTATATCATACTATATCTCATTAAAAAACTATCTTTTGTTTCATATTTTTGCAGAGCTTTTTGCAATCGTAATATCATCTGCACTCTTTATGATTGTTTGGAATACAAAGGACAAAAATGAAAACCCCAATCTGGTATATCTCGGTATTGCTTATCTTTTTATCGGAATATTAGACCTTTTTCATACAATATCATACAAAGGAATGAATATTTATACCGATTACAGCTTTTACGCTAATCAATTATGGATCGCCGCACGATATATGGAAAGTATCTCCTTACTTTTATTTACAACAATTATTTCTAACAAGAAAAAAATATCCTATCACTTTGTTTTTGTAATATTTCTTATTATCTCAATACTTGTATATATATCTATTTTTGTACTCAAAATATTTCCTATATGCTTTATTGATGGATACGGACAAACAAGTTTTAAGATAGTAAGCGAGTATATAGTAATCTGCATTTTGATAATAAATGTAATTCTGGTATCTTTAAATAAGAAAAATTATATTAGTAAAATTTTCATCTACATGGTTGCATCAATCATCTTAACAATTATCTCTGAATTTATGTTTACACTTTATCTATCCAATTACGGTTTATCAAATATTACAGGGCATATATTTAAGCTTTTTTCATTCTATTTTATCTACAAAGCCCTCATTGAAACAAGTCTAAAAAGACCATATGATCTCATTTACACTAAACTCAAAGAAAGTGAACAAAGACTTTCTGACCTTAATGATTCAAAGGATAAATTCTTTTCAATAATTGCACACGACCTAAAGAACCCATTCAGCGGTGTAATGGGATTTATTGATATAATATTTAAACACTACAAAGATCTTTCAGAAAAAGAACTCATCGAATACCTGAATTTAATAAAAAACACAACCAAAAACTCAATAGAATTCTTAAATAACCTCCTGATTTGGGCAAGAACACAAACAGGCAGAATCAAATTTGAACCGATCGAAATCGATCTAAAAAACCTAATTAATGATGTAATCGAATTTGTTCAGGTTTCTGCAGACAGGAAATTTATCAATATCAATAATAATATTCAAGAAAACACCTGCATATATGCAGATATCAATATGATGGATACAATCTTCAGGAATCTACTGACAAACGCAATTAAATTCACCGGAGAAAATGGTATTATCACTATAACATCGGAATTAACTGTCGATGAGCATATTAGAATAAGTGTTGAGGATACCGGAATCGGCATATCAGAAGAAAACATCAAAAAGCTATTTAAATTGGATACCATGATATCAACAAAAGGCACAAATGAAGAAACCGGTAGCGGTATAGGGCTGATTATTTGTAAGGAATTTGTTGATAAACATAGCGGAAAGATCGAGGTGTCCGGTAAAATCAATGCAGGATCAAAATTTTCGGTTGTGATACCTAATAAACCAATTAAAAAAACGAAAGGTTAGTTTTAATTTATGGATGATTTACAGCTATTCTCAGAATGGGTACAAAAAGTCCCTATTATTGACAAGGATAACATTACACCCCAAAAAAAACAACAGACATCTCCTCTAAAAACTCCCGTTGATGATGAAATTGATTTTCATGGATGGAAACTCGATATTGCAATAATTCAGTTGGAAAGATTCCTCCAAAGATCTATTGATCAAGGATATCGATGTGTCCGCATAATCCACGGTAAGGGTCTAAACAGTAAAGGGGAGCCTGTCCTAAAGAATGGCATTAGAACATGGCTAAAGAATCAAGGCAAAAAATACATAATAAAATCAGCAGAACCCGACAATAAAAACGGCGGCAGCGGTGCCATCCTTGTTTCTTTAAATGGAAATTATAGAACCGGAGGAAAAACATGATAACATCAAAAACAAAACCCTCATTTATTCTTGGAAATCCAGTAAAACACTCATTATCTCCGGTATTTCAAAACAGCGCTTTTCTATCTGAATCAATTGATTCGGTATATCTTGCCCTAAATATTGAAAGCGATAAATTTAATAATGCCGTACAAGGTCTTAAAAATCTTGATATACTTGGGATTAATATTACTGTCCCATATAAGGTGGAGATCATCAAACATCTTGACAACCTATCAGAAGAAGGATCGATCATCGGGGCCGTTAACTGTATTAAGATTACAGACGGTGTTTGGACGGGATACAATACTGATTGGTATGGAGTGCTAAAAACACTTGAGATCAACAAAATTTCAAAATCATCACGAACACTTATATTAGGAGCAGGCGGAGCTTCATCAGGCGTTATTTACGGGCTTAAACAGTTCGGAATTACCGATATAACTATAACAAATCGTACTACAGCCAAGGCCATCGATCTTGCTGATAAGTATCAAATCAACTTTATTACTCAAGAAAACATAATTTCACAAAAATACGAGCTTATTATAAACACAACAACAGCACCATTTAATGAGCTGATAAATGCTTTTGATAAAAACACTGTATATTTTGATTTGAAATACTACGGAAACAAGGCAAACTCTTACGGTATAATTGACGGAACCGAGATGCTTCTATATCAAGGAGCGATGAGTTTCGAGATATGGACCGGTAAAAAAGCCCCCTTAAACATTATGAGAGAGGCATTGTATAATGCACAAAAAAACTCATAAGAGATTAAATACACTAATTGATAGAATTCCAGCAAGTTATAAAAAAAACACCGATTACATTAAACTTGTTACTTTTTTCAATTCATCAAAATATATCCGCACCCTTTGGGTACCAAATAAAGCCCACAGTTTATTAAAAACCGGCACAATCCCGCCTGATAAAATCAGTTTATTCTATAACAAATACTCTATTAAACCTGATCCGTTTTTTCCGCAATATCTTAAACTCATCACAATGATAAAACAAGCCGCATATAAACGGAAAGCTGAGCGGGCAAAAAAGATTACCGAGTTATTAAAAAAAACCGGCGATAAATATAATATAGCATTGCAATCAATAATTGAAGCATCAAAAACAGACAGAAATGTTTTATTAGAAGTGCAGAGAAGTTTAAAGGTCAAAACAATAAAAGATGCGAAAATAATTTCTGAATATGACAGTTTTCAGCTATTCAACAAGCTCAATAATATAATCAAAATACATAGAATTCTTAACACCAAACGGTTATTTGAAATAGTTGCCGATATAGTACTCGATTGCGGATTACCTGTAAACGATGAGACTTTTAAAAGAAAGTTTCGGGAACTTTCATTGATACACCACCCTGACAGAGGCGGAGATGCCTACCGTTTCAATATTCTTCTAAATATAAAAAAACAGTTCATCTCTTTTACCGGTCATTAGGCTTTTTTACAATCCCTAATAAACCCGCCGGCCAAATCAACCGGATGTCTGATATAATCCATAATAATTTGATATGAATCTTTAGCCCCTCCGGGTGAACCGGGTAGATTAATAATAATTGTTTTACCCCTGATACCGGCAACGCCTCGCGAATAATAAGAATTTGGATTATTGGCATAATTTTTGTACCTTATATATTCCATTATACCGGGCGCCTCTTTATCAATAACCGATCTTGTTGCTTCAGGGGTGTTATCTCTTTCGGCAAATCCTGTTCCGCCGCATGTTAAAACAAGTTCAACCCCCGCATCAGACAATTCGATTAGTTTTGCAGTAATCATGTCTCGATCATCTGAGATCAGATGGTATTCTGCAATGTCTTTTGTATTGCTGCTGATAAAAGCAATAAGTTCCGGCCCGGTTATGTCGGCACGAAAACCATTATATGATCTGTCACTTACAGTAACTACAGCTATCCGCAACTCTAACCTCCCCGCCTTTAATTACTTTTGCGAACAATCCAAACTCAGGCATTATACAATACCCGACCTCGTTTTTGATACTGCAACCGTTATGGCACTCTTTACCAATACAAGTTACTTCAACTACAGCTCCCCCTATTTGTAAACATTCACCGATATTTGGAGTCCTATCAAATGAAACAACAAGATTTTCGCCAAAATCTCCGTAACCGATATCATTCTTAATATTCTTAAATGCCTCAAATTTATCAAAAGGCAGGATACTAACCTGTCTCATTGATCCTTTTGCGGCATGTGCATCATTCTCAAATCCAAAATCCTCTATCAATAAACAGGATTCAACCGGTAACTTCTTTGTACCTTTTTTTGAACTTATTGCGATACTTTTGACTTCCGGCACAATCTCACTCCTTCAATAATCATTTTTTTATCGTATCCCTTACACATATCATATATGGTAAGAAGTGAAACGGTAACTCCATGAAGTGCTTCCATTTCACAACCGGTTTTATCTGTTGACTTTACTGTACATACGGACCTAATTCTGTCAACTGATATTTCATAGTTTATATCTATATCAGTCAAGGCGATCTGATGGCATAAAGGTATTACAAAAGCTGTATTCTTAGCCGCCATCACACCTGCGGTTAACGCACAACTCAAGACATTCCCTTTTGGTATCGACATCTCTTTTATCTTATCCGCAGTATCCTCACTAAAAATTATATACCCCTCCGCCTCGGCAACCCTTAAAGAAACAGGTTTAGAGCTCACATCAACCATCCTAATCTTCCCTGTATCATCAATATGTGTAAATTGCTTGATATTATCCATATTATCCCCCGATTGTCAGCATCGATCTGTTGTTTCTCTTATTTCCTCGATATTCCTTGATAGAAGCGGCATAGATCAACGCTTCCTCTATCGTTGCATAACTTGAAATATCCACCTCATCAGAACTGAACAGGCACGGTAATATTTTATAATCACTTGTAATTCTCAACCGAGAACACCTATCGCATATCGGCGGTCGATCAAACCGCGCAATATCCTCAAATAAAGATTTATCATCAGAAAGCTCCATCCGGTTTATCAACTGAAAATCTATCCCGGATACCCCGGCAAACTCTCTTATTCTCTCAATTTCATCAGAATTAACACTATCCAAAAACACAGTATTTATCTTTATCCCTTTAAAACCATACTTTATAGTCTCATTGATTCCGCCAAGCACCTCATTCAGACCGTCAAACCCGGAAATACTGCAAAAAACATCATTTTGTAGTGAATCAAGTGAGATGTTTATACGGCTGACACCGGACGAATAGAGCTCTCCTGCAAGTTGTTTCAAATAATACCCGTTTGTTGTTACCGAAACTTCAATTTCCGGATCACAAACAACTATCTCCTTAACAATACCTGTTATCTCAGGATGGGTTAGAGGTTCTCCGCCTGTAAGTTTTATTTTTTTTATACCAAAACTTCGTGCAGCCCTTGTAATCAGAGCAACTTGTTTTATTGATAATTTTTTATTATTCTCAGAGCTTGCTTTATTACAATATATACAGCCAAAATTACAATAGTCTGTAACAGAGATTCTGATGTTATCTATAATCCTACCATACCTGTCTGATAACAAATCTCTCTCCAGTATTGATTCTATTAATGCCGATAGGCAGTTCAACAAAATAATTTATTCCGGCAAGACTTAAAATATGTCCCGATCCGTTATTGTGTACCATTCGAAAGACTATACCGTCAATCGAGTTCTTAATCTCAACAGGCAAAAACCTTACCCTGTCAGCCGTACCGGAGGATATCGAATATTCCCTATCTGAGCTCCCCATAAACCATATCGGTTCTTGATTATATCCTGCAAGAATATTAAAACATGGTTTACAAAAAAGACTGAATGTAAACAAAGCAGAAACAGGATTACCCGGCAATCCAAAAAAATACTTCCCTTTTGCTGTACCGAATATTGTCGGTTTTCCGGGTTTAATCCTAACTGCAGAAAATCTAATATTCACACCGCATTCTTCAAGAGCCGCTTGAGTGTAATCAAAATCCCCGATACTCGAACCGCCTGTAATAATCAAAACATCATTATTTGTCTTTAGGAAATCAGAAATTATCCCTTTTATCTTTATGAAATCATCACTAACTTTCCAATATCCGACGACATCTGCAATACCCGAATAACTGACTGCCGCTTTTAAACTGTCAGAATTAATATCTCTAATCATTGAGATTCTGCCGTCTATATCTGTTATCTCATCACCGGTTACAGCAAGAACTGTACGGATCTTCCTTCTTACATCTATATCTGTTCTTCCCGCCGCAGCAATGATCCCTGATTCAAAAGGGGTTATTCTGACACCCGCTTTTAGGACAACACTTCCCGCTTTAGAATCCTCACCCTTGAACGATATATTTATCTTATTACTTAACGATACTATCTCCATCAGATCTTTATCACATCTTGCATTCTCGCGGATAACTATCTTGCCTGTTCCCGCAGGAATTCTTGCCCCGGTCATTATTGCGTATGTTTCATTTCCGGTGATTGCATAATCTGTATTATCGCCGGCACTGATAACCCCTTTTATGATGTAGTTTTTATAACTGTCATCTGTTACTGCAAATCCATCCATTGAGGAACGGTCAAACTGCGGCATATCAATATCTGTTATTAAATCTTCTGCGGTAATTCGATTAACTGCATCCGGCAATCTGACTTTTTCTGTATCATTTAAAGTCTGTGAACAATCATTTACTATTTTAAGCGCTTCTTTATAATCAATCATCAGTTTGCCTTAAAAGTTTTTTTTAATCGCAGTATAATATATAATTATTCCGATTTAATCAAATAAAAAAATTATTTAAATCTAAGAGTTGATTATTTTGAATAAGTTTTGTATTATGACGCACATTTAAGAGGTCTAAAAACACGAATGAAAATAATTATCATCGGCGGAGGCAATATCGGGAGTAACATCGCAGTCCCTTTAATCCGCGAAAATCATGATCTTGTTATAATTGAACAGAATCCGGAAATTATTCATAGAATAGAGAATGAGCTTGATGCACTAATAATTAATGGTGACGGTGCAGGTATTGACTCCTTAAAGAGAGCCGGCATAAACAATTCCAACCTACTTATTGCCGCTTCAGATGATGACCGGGTTAATGTTCTTTCTTCAATTCTCGCAAAAAAACTTAACCCTTCAATAAGAACATTAGTAAAAATAAAGAATTGCTCAAACTATTTTGATAACGATAAAATCAACATATCTGAATTTAATTTTGATCAAATAATTAATCCGAATCAACTTGTTATAGATAAAATCGTTTCTCTTATTGAAATACCCGAAGCGGTCGATATAATTGACTTTTGTGATGATAAGGTCAGAATGATAGCTCTGATAATTTATCCCGAATTTGAATTAATCAATAAAACACTAATTGAAATATCAACAGAAAACAATATTTTTCAAAAAATCAGGATTACAGGTATTTATAGAAACGAAAAACTCATAATCCCTAAAGGCAACGAAAAACTTCAGCTATACGACAGAATATATTGTATCGGGAAACCTTCAGATATCGACTCACTGCTCAAGCTGTACTTTAATAAAAACAAAAAAATTAAAAATGTAGTTATATCGCCCGAACCGAAGATATTGCCTGATATGGTCAAAGCTATTCAAAAAACAGGATGTAATATAACTATAATCGAACCCGACAGAGAAAAAGCAGAGAAATACTCAGAAATTTTTGATAATGTACTTGTAATAAACGGTTACAGTACTGATACATCCATTCTTAATGAAATAAAAAGAAAACAATCCTGCTATCTCGCTTTAACAGATAATGATGAATACAACATAATCTCAAGTGCGACAGCAAAATCCCACGGCATTGATAAAACGATCTGTTCCATCAGAAATATTGCCCTGACACCCATACTAACATCATTCAGTCTTATTGATGCAACTTTTTCCAACAATGTATTAACAATCGGCGAGATACTGAAATTCAGCAGGCGAGGCAACATAAATTCAGTTACTTATTTCTCCGAGATTGGTGCTGAGGCAATTGAGATAACTATTCTTGACAAAATATCAATACTTGAAAAAAAACTATCTGAAGTTGATATCCCTAATGGTATGATAATAGCCGCTATCATAAGAAACAAATCGATCATTATTCCGACCGGTAACGATTGCCTCCTCTTTAATGACAGAGTTATCGTTTTTGTACTCCCCTCCTCGCTGAAAGAAGTTGATGTTTTTTTCTCATCAAATTTGATTATAGGAAGATAGATGAACTGGCGTATAATACTAAAGATTCAAGGACTTATACTTGTAATTATTGCTCTTGCAATGATACCTTCAGCTTTATTTTCGTTGATATATCATGAAAATGATATGATAAGTATATTATCTTCAATACTAATTACGCTGACAACAGGAATAATCCTTTCTTTAACGATCAAACAAACCAATTTACCTGTACGAGCTAGAGAAGGGTTTGTTGCAGTAACATTGGGCTGGATAGGAGCCGCAATTTTTTCTGCCCTTCCTTTTTATATACACGGGAGTTTCGGTTCATACATAAATGCTCTTTTTGAATCGATGAGCGGTCTTACCACTACAGGTGCATCAATTTTAACAAATATTGAAATAATTCCACACGGATTACTTTTTTGGCGGAGCACTACCCACTGGCTTGGCGGAATGGGTATAATACTATTGACGGTTGTTGTGCTGCCGTTTTTTGGGATTCAAGGTAATCAGCTCTTTAAAGCCGAAGTACCGGGTCCTGTAAAAGACAGGTTTATTCCGAGAATCAGCGACACAGCAAAAATATTGTGGTTTATATATGCAGGATTAACGGTTATCCAGACATTATTACTAATCGCCGGTGGGATGAGCATCTTTGATTCATTATGCCATACTTTCGGCACAATGGCCACCGGCGGATTTTCCACAAAAAACCTCTCCGTTGCCGCGTATAACTCAGTCTATCTCGAGTCAGTAATAGTTTTTTTTATGTATCTTGCAGGGATCAATTTTACACTCTATTTTTATATATTAAAGGGAGATATTAAGGGTTTCATCAAGAATCGCGAATGGCAATTCTACACATTGGTTCTTTTGGGATCAACGATAATAATAACTTTATCACTTTTCTTCAGCGGTACATACGAATCATTTTTTGAGGCTTTTCACAAATCAATATTCCAGGTTGTATCGATCACAACGACGACCGGATTCTGCACAGCTGATTTTAACCTATGGCCGTTTTTTTCACAGATGATTTTGATTTTTTTAATGTTTTTCGGTGGCTCAGGCGGCTCTACCGGGGGCGGTATCAAACAGATAAGAATCATGATTCTATTAAAAGCCTGTTTTAGAGAGATCAAAACAATGGCTCACCCTAACGGTGTATTCTCTACAAGGATCGAACATCAGCATATTCCCGACAAGGTAGTCAGAGGTATTCTGGGGTTTTTTGTTATTTTTATAATTACTTTCTCGGCAGTTACACTTTTTCTTTGTCTTATGGGTTATGATATCATAACATCATTTTCAGCTTCAATTGCAACACTTTCAAACATTGGTCCCGGACTCGCAAGGGTTGGAGCAGTAGAAAACTTCAATTTCTTTGATCCTCTGAGTAAATTAGTATTAACATTTAATATGCTTCTGGGGCGTCTCGAACTCTATTCGGTTATTGTTGCTATATACTATATTTTCAGCCCGAAACAAAACTGATAATCAGCTGTTCATAATTCTTACAATCTCTTTTCTTGTCGCCATGTCAGCATTAAAATAGCCGGAGCCCATAACAACCGAATCTGTATTTATATCAAGAACCTGTTTAAGATTGTTGATTGTTATCCCGCCATCTATCTGAATCAGGTATTTATACCCTTTATCCTTACGAACAGTGTCTAATTCGATAATCTTATCAAAATTATACTCAATACATTTCTGTCCGGAATACCCCGGGTTAACACTCATAACAAGAACCATATCAACAATCGGCAAAAGGTGTTTTATTACACTTACAGGCGTTTGAGGATTGATGCTGATTGCTGCCATCCGATTGCTTTCTTTTATCAGATTGATAAACCGATCTGCATGATTTGATGCCTCAATATGAAAATTTATCAGATCTGCACCTGCACTAATAAACTGCGGAACCTGATCCTCAGGATTATCAACCATCAAATGAACATCACAAAATGCATTTTTATTGTGTTTCTTAATGTCTGAAACTATCTTACTTCCGAATGTCAAAGGCGGTACAAAGTGGCCGTCCATAACATCTATATGGACCCATTTCGCGCCTGTCTCTATGAAATCATCAATATCTTTACCGAGATTATAGAAATCCGCCGACAAAATCGATGGTGATAAATACCTCATCTTGCTCTCCCGCTCTCTTTAGTGATCTTTTTTAATTTATGTGCAAAACTTTTTGTAAGCATATCGCTTCTCAAACGCCAGCTCCAATTGAGATCGCTTAGACTACCGGGATAATTAAATCTTCCATCTGTATCAAGCCCGAGAATATCCTGCAACGGAAAAACAGTCATATATGCATCAGAGGACATTATAAGTTTTATAACCGAGAAATTAAGATCATCAAGATTTGAAGCTCCCATGTAGTTTATAAAACATGATTTATTATATCCGCTTAAACTGTTAAACCATCCTATTAGCGTATCGTTATCGTGAGTACCTGTATATGCAATTGAATTGCGGTCATAGTTCGCCGGTAAAAAAGGGTGATCTGAGTTATCATGGGTAACCCCATCATCATCGCTGAATCTGCCATGATTAAATGGCGCAAATTCAAACACCCTCATCCCTCTCAATCCAAATTTATCCCTTAACTCACGGACTTCGGCTGTTATAACCCCGAGGTCTTCTGCAATTATTCTATTTTTAAGTTCACTTTTAAGATCTTTTTTTAATGCCGCAAACAGTTTCATCCCGGGAGATTTTACCCATTTACCATTAACAGCCGTTTTCTCTCCGTACGGAACTGCCCAATATGACTCAAAACCTCTGAAATGATCTATCCTTAAGTAATCATAAAATCTTAGCGAATGTTTAATCCGGTTGCGCCACCATCCAAAATCTTCACTCTCTTCTTTGCTCCAGTTGTAATGCGGATTGCCCCATAATTGGCCGGTTTCAGAAAAATAATCAGGCGGTACGCCGGCAACTGTCAGGGGCAAACCATCTTTATCAAGCATGAATCTATCTTTATCACCCCACACATCGGCACTGTCATACGAAACAAATATCGGTATATCGCCAAAAACAGAAATACCAAGACTATTCGCATAGGATTTGAAACTGCTCCACTGGCTAAAAAATTCAAACTGCAGAAATGAATTAAACTCATAATCCTCTTTAACCTGATCCGGCAGATCTTTAATATCAGCGCTATAATCCCTATAACTCGAATCCCATTGGTTCCACGACTTCTCATCCATAAATTTTTTTAAAGAAACAAACAAAGCGTAATTATGAAGCCAATAACTGTTTTCTTCCTTAAATTGATTATAATCCTTTGAACCGCTCTTTATAAACCGCTTAAAGGCTTTTCTATATAGATCATTATTTACACTGTTTAATACACCAAAATCAACCCTGTCAGGCGCTGTTAAAGGATAGCCGGCAATATCTTTAACTGTCAACAAACCTTTCTTGATTAAAACATCGATACTTATTAAATGATGGTTACCTGCAAAAGCAGATGCAGATGAGTACGGAGAATTACCGAAACCTGTCGGATTTAGTGGCAACACCTGTAAAACACTCTGCCCTGCATCGTGGAGCCAATCAAGAATTTTAAATCCGTCCGGCCCAAGATCACCGCAACCGTACCTGCCATAAAAAGCTGTCGGATGGAGCAATACACCTGAAAATCTACCCATTACTTGTTCTCCAATATCTCTTCATGAAAAAACCTTAGTATTGTTGTTCCTGCCACAATCCTATCCGAATAAAGTATTCTGTTCTTTTTAGTGATCCTTTTTCCGTTCAGAAATGTACCGTTTTTAGAATCAATATCTTCAATGTAGTATTTATCTTCATCATCACAAGTAACCTTAAAATGTTCTTTGCTTATCAAAGGATCGTTAATCACAAAATCTGAGTTTGTACCCCTACCAACTGTTACAGAAGGCTGGTCAATAATGAAAGTCCTGCCAAACTCATTTTCTGAAAGTATCAGAAGAATTGATTTTTTAGCAAGAATCGCACCTGATCCCATAGAATTTCTTGATCCGACTATTGTGTTTAATGACTCATTCATGTATTCCTCCGGTTATTCAATACTATATTCATTTAATTTGGTATGAAGCGTCTTTCTTGTAAAACCAAGTAGATCAGCCGCTTTTGACTTATTTCCTGCTGTTATTTTCATTGTAGCTATTATTGCTTTCTTTTCGATATCTGTTATTGTCTGCGGAAGCTCGATCTTAAGAATATTCTCAGACTCACTCTGATTAGAAATTGCCGGAGGCAGGTCATCCATATCTATATCCTGATCCTTACACAATACAACAGAAGATTCAATCACATTTCTAAGCTCTCTGACATTACCCGGCCAATCATAATTGTATAAAGCGGCCCTTACTCTCGATGTAATGTTGTTAATGATTTTATTATTTTCTTTTGAAAACTCACCGACAAAATGGGAAACCAATAACGGAATATCCTCACGACGCTCCCTTAGAGACGGCACCTCAATAGTAATAACATTCAGTCTGTAATAGAGATCCTCTCTAAAGCGCCCCTCTTCTACCTCTTTCTTTAGATCAAGATTTGTTGCCGACACTATCCTTACATCAACACTTATACTGCTCTCCCCTCCGACTCGTTCAAAAACCCGTTCCTGAAGTACCCTTAGGAGTTTTACTTGAAGAGTAGATGATATCTCTCCTATTTCATCGAGAAACAATGTTCCGCCGTCGGCAAGCTCAAAGCGGCCTTTTTTAGTTTTTAGAGCCCCGGTAAACGACCCTTTCTCATGACCGAACAGCTCGCTTTCAAGCAAACTTTCTGATAATGCGGCACAATGAACTTTAATAAAAGGTTTATCATTCCTATTCGATAGATCATATATCATATTTGCGACAAGCTCTTTACCTACGCCGTTCTCACCTTGAATGAGTACTGAGGCTTTTGTCGGGGCTATCTGTTCAATTTTCTCAAAGATTTTCATCATCTTTGCAGACTTACCGAGAAGCTTTGTTTTGCCGGAGTATTCAAGCTTTGAAAGAAGCATCCTGTTTTCAATGATTAATTTTCGTTGAGAGATCGCCCTCTCTACAATCAGCGAAAGTTTTTCGAGATTCAGCGGCTTAGTAATAAAATCATAAGCGCCCTCTCTCATTGATTTTACGGCATTCTCAACAGTTCCGTGTCCGGTAAGAACTATAACAGGAATATTAAAATAATCCTTGAGAATAGTCCTCATAAGAGTCTCACCGTCCATATTCGGCATCCTGAGATCGGTAATAACAAGATCAACAGGCTCTTTTTTTAAGATATCAAGTGCCTCGATCCCATCTCCGGCACAGTATAAATTATGCCCTTCGCGTGAAAGAGATATCCTTAAACCTTCCCGAATATTTTTCTCATCATCTACAACCAGAATGTTTGCTTTAACATCCATACCTGCTCCAAAATATTTTTGAACTCAATCACGATAGTTTTTTTTTCGAAAAAAATCAACCCGAATATTCCAATAATTCTTTCTCAAGAAATGGAAGGGGCATTCTGATTATAAAAACAGTCTTTCCTTGTGCAGACTTGCAGATAATATCGCCTGAGTGTTCTTTTATGATCTTATAGACAATCGTTAAACCCAACCCTGTTCCAAAATCTTTTGTAGTAAAATATGGATCAAATATCTTTCCCTGAAGATCGTCAGGAATCCCGCAACCGTTATCTTCAACCTCAATATTTAAATAAGTCCCCTTCTTGTAAGTTCTGATAATTATCCGCGGTTTATCAATATCCTTCAAGGCATAGATTGCATTCTGGATTAGATTCAAAAAAGCCTGCCTAAAGTATTTATCATCAAGCCACAAATCATATTCACCGCTGTCATAATAAAAGATACTGATACCATTATTATCAAGCTCAGGTTTAATGAAATCAATCAGCCTTCTGATAAACTGATTGATATTTACAGGCATAAACTCCGCTTTAAGCGGACGGACTGTTACGAGAAAATTCATAACAATGCCGTTTAAGCGCTCTATCTCATCGTGCAGCACCCCGATAGAGTACTTTAAGTCATCTGCTGAACGGCATTTACAGCTTTGTATCACCTGATCAATCAATTGAACATGGATACTCATCGCCCCCAGCGGATTCTTAATCTCATGGGCAATCCCTGCCGATATGGTTGTCAGAGCGGCAAGCCCTTCTGCATTTCTCAATCTCGCCTCATTCCGTTTACTGTCAGTTATATCATTGATAATAAGGATTGATCCGATTATTTTACCATCATTAACAAGCGGCTGAATATTTAAAGAAATATGCTCAATATCATCACGATTGATTTTTACATGGTAATCAAATATCTTTTCTTCCCTATTTACAGCATTTGTGAGTATCTCGAGTAGTTTATTGTCATTAATTATATCGCTAAGTTTCTTGCCGATCTGAACTTTGCGGCTGATATTGAGAAACTTTAATCCGTTTCTATTGCATGCAATAACAACCATTTCGCGATCAAGTACAATCACACCTTCAAGCATAGAGTTGAATACAGTCTCAAGTATGGAATAATCATTTAAAAGTGATGATATAAGGTCTTTTGAGTTCCTTATGTCAACCTTATCTATCCTTGATTTGAGCGCACTGATAAAATGATTATTGGCCATAGCGTCTTTCCGCTTTATATGGATAAAACAAACCTTCAAGAGCCAAAACAGGATTGTTGCTGAATTGTGCAATCCGATTAATCTGTTCTATGATCCTTTCGTTGAGAATTCTAAGGTCAATAATCGGCACATTCATAAGCACCTTTATCTGCTGCTCTTCTCCCGACTCTCTCTTTAGAATTTCATTGTAAAGTATATGAGAAACAGCATTCAGGATTGCAAGTGCAAGTTGTTTCTCCCCGAAATTCTTAATCAGATCGCTTAACTCGTTTAGTGTATGTACAGGATTAAAAACAGTATTAACAAATTTGACGGCATCACTCATTATTACTGCATGATAATAAGGATTATCCCTGTTAATGAAATGATCTACCGTATTAAAAAGCTCATCTGAACCGAAGTTTCTCTTGATTACTTCCGACACCTCAGACTGACTTCCGGACACAAAATAGTATGATCTGCACCTCGATAGAATAGTTTGAATTATCTTATTACGATTCTCTGCAAGAAGTATAAAAAAAAGTCCGGCTGACGGCTCCTCAAGTCTTTTTAGAAGAATATTTGCGGAAGACTCATCAAGATGATCAACATGATCGATAACTACCACGCGATTAATTCCGGGCTGTCTAATATATGACCAATCCAAAACTGATCTGAATGAATTAACCGGTATATTCATCTTTTTATAAAGATTTTTAATTGATTCTACAGATTTAATAATGCTTTTAAAATCTTCAATGATGTTGCCGTTATCAATTATTTCAGAAAGCTTATTCAATGCAGATAATATAGTCTTCTTATCTGTCTCACTGAACGCATCTTTAATTAACATTTCATCTACAGTCTGAAATATCAGCTTGATTACCTTAATGATTTTTTTTACATATGCCTCGTCTTCTGATTGCTGATAACTCATATAATATGAATTTAATAGCGGCAAAAAATCCCTTCTCGATAAAAATATAAGCCCCGGGAAATCAAGGTTATTAATTGATCTGCAATTATAACAACTGCACTCCGCAAAACCATCATCACAACAGTTTAGAAGTCTCGCAAGTTCCAATGCAATTGTTAATTTGCCGGTTGATCTTGAGCCGTAGAACAATGACGAGTTACTCAGTGTTCCTTTTTTTAAATCACTTATCAGAGTTTCAACTACATTTTTCTGCCCGGTTACCATCTCAAACATTGTTATTTTCCCGTCTTTGAATTACCTATATAGATTTTCTTTTCCAGTTCATTTAATATCAGTTCAAATATCGCTTCATTATCCGGGTTTGATTCTTTTATAATACTTAACCCGAGAAGTACAAAATAGTCCTCTTCATAAATATCAATCAGTTTTTTCCACAGCATTCTGCAGTTAAAACAAAACATCATTGAACAGTATTCAAACTCAACAACAAATGTAGATTGTGTCGGTTCATTATCAAAAACCCTATCAAAGAGTGCTCTGTTGTCAGCAAACAAAACCTGAAATCCGTTAAATGTTACATTAACTATATAACAGTCAGCTAGAAACTCGGCGTCCATTTTAAGGTTTGCACGAATATCCAACCCATTTCTGAAAGTTGCCCTTTTATTTAAATAATAATTATTGTCATATATCATAGTAAGTTAACCGTTGAAATGTAATATAATCATATATCATTATTAATTCAATAAAAAGTTATTGTGTCTTAACATATTTTTTGTTAGTCTATCATAAATAGTGATACTTTATCAAATATGATCTGATTTGGTACCTGAGGATAACGGTTATGAATGAAAACACAAATTATAACGAAATAATAGAGATGATCAATAATAACAGATATTTTGATGTAAGAAAAGAACTGCTCGACATGAATGTTGTTGATATTGCCAATCTATTTGAAAGTATCCCAAAAGAAAAATACCTCATAACATTTAGAATACTCCCCAAGAATATAGCGGCCGATGTGTTTTCATATTTATCTGTTGATCAGGAAAAATATATTATCGAATCAATAAGCGACAAGGAACTCTCATTTATCGCTAATGAACTCTATATCGATGACCTTGTCGATGTTATTGAAGAGATGCCTGCCAATATTGTCCATAAAATGCTCCAATTAACCAACGAATCTACCCGTAAACAAATCAACCAGATTTTGACCTATCCTGAAAATTCTGCCGGCAGTCTAATGACTGTAGAGTATGTTGAATTTAAAAAAAATATGACAGTTAAAAGTGCCATAACCCACATAAAAAAAATTGGGGTAGATAAAGAAACCATTGACACATGTTATGTAATAGACGGTAACCGCAAACTTGAGGGTATTGTATCAATAAGAAAACTGATACTAAGTGATGACGGCGTTTTGATAGAAGATATTATGAATACTAACATAATCGCACTGAACACCTTTGATGATCAGGAAAAGATCGCAGCAATATTCAAAAAATATGACTTTATAACAATGCCGGTTGTTGACAATGACAACAGACTTGTCGGTATAATAACTATCGATGATATAGTTGATATAATTGACAGGGAAAACACAGAGGATTTTCACAAGATGGCGGCTATCGAGCCCATCGAATATGAATATCTTAAAACAGGTATATTTACGCTTGCAAAAAAAAGAATCGTTTGGCTTTTTGTTCTCATGCTCTCTGCAACTTTTGCAGGCTCTGTTATACGCAGATTTGAAGATGTACTTCAACAGGCGGTAATGTTAGCCGCATTTATACCTATGATTATGGGGACAGGCGGTAATGCCGGAAGCCAGTCTTCAACCCTGATAATCCGCGGTCTTGCTATGGGAGAGATAGCGTTGAATGATCTTTTAAAAGTAATATGGAAGGAGTTGCGTGTAAGTTTTGTGGTCGGGCTTGTTCTAGCAGCCGCTAATTTTTTAAGACTCCATTTTATTGAAAAGACACCGGTAAGTTTGTCTATAGCCGTATGTTCAAGTCTGTTGATTACCGTAATGATTGCTAAGATTCTCGGCGGGATTCTTCCAATTATTGCCAAAAAAATTAAACTTGACCCTGCTATTATGGCGGCACCAATCATTACAACAATAGTTGACGGGACTTCACTTTTTATCTATTTTACTGCGGCAACACTGATACTCGGCCTAAAATAAAATAAATATATTTTGATATATTATAAATATGTGATATAGTTAAGTTCAGTCGTTTTTTGTTGAGATTAAAATGGAAAAACTGGAAACAGAAAAAGATATTATTAAAAACAATCTTATATCCACAATAAAACTTATTGAAGACAACGATTATTATTTTTTTTATTTTAGTCCTGATCCTGATGCAATCGGCTCAAGTATGGCACTTGCATTATATCTTGCATCAATAAATAAAAAATGTTTTATTCTATTACCTGAACAGCTTGACAAAAACCTCAACTTTATCAGCGACATCGCTAACTATAACAAGATTAAATTTATCTCAAATAAAGAAGAAGCAGAAAAACTTCTACATAAATCACCGGTAATTATTATTTCAGATACACCGACACATTATTTATTGCCTTTTTTTGATGTTCTTGATAAAAAGTTTCATATTAGAGATAATTATCCAAATATAATCGAGATTGATCACCACTTTAAGGGCGATAGCGAACAGATAAGTCATAACTCACTGACATTCTACATCAACTGCAACTCAGCTTGTGAAATAATAGCGGAATTTCTTGCTTATATGAGTATAACAAAAACAAATACAATGGACTGGGATAAGTATTTTCCAAGAAATATTATACTCTGCCTGCTTGTGGGGATCTGTTTTGATACCCAATTCGGAAAATTTATTCACAATCAGGAATATTTCGATAAATGGTTCAATCCGCTTTCTGAACGGCTCAAACAGCAAACTTGGAACAATGAGAGATATCTAAGTTCTTCGAGACATGTATTTGAGGCAATTAATAGAATGAGCGATGAAAAGAATCGTATTCTTAACAAAATTACCTCAAAAACCTTTGTTCTTGCAAATATCGGCCTCCTTTTAATGCCCCCGGTAAATAAATACCAATCGCTTTCAGAAAAAAACGACTCAACCTGCGTTTTCAGTAAATTAATTCAAGACATATCAAATATAATACCGGAGATTTCCGGCAAAGTAGGAATATTCTGCTATTTTGATGAGATAGCATCTATGTATTATATAAAGATGAGAAGGTCTTCAACTTATAGTATTTACGATTTGCGGTCTTTTGAGTCTGTTTTGTCGTCTATTTTCAAGGGTGATTTTATCGGCGGCGGCGGTCACGAAGGCGCGACAAGTTTTAGAGTATCAAATATTGAACGATATGATTTTACTGTAAAAATCAATGAATTTCACAAAAAAGTTGTCAAAATAATCAATCAACAGGAATAGACTTATATAATCTATGATTACAGATAAAAACATCAGAATTAATAAATATTTAAGTGAATCAGGTTTATGTTCGCGCAGAGAAGCGGATCGTCTGATTGAAGCGGGCAAAGTCATAATCAACGGCAACAAAGCGGTTATCGGTGATAAGGTTTCTTACGGTGATACAGTCGAGCTTGACGGCAAAGCAATAAGCAATACAAATAAGAGGATATATATTGCCTACAACAAACCGGTAGGCATAACGACAACAACAGATAAAAGAGACACAACCAATATCATAGATGCCGTAAATTTTAAGGACAGGGTATTTCCTATTGGCCGCCTTGATAAAGACTCATCCGGTTTAATTATACTTACCAATGACGGTGATATTGTAAATAAAATACTTCGCTCGGTAAATCAACATGAAAAAGAATATGAAGTTAGGGTAAATAAACCGATTGAAACAAGTTTTATTAATGGAATAAAAAGCGGCGTCCCGATCCTCGATACGGTAACAAGAAAATGCGAGGTCTATCCAATCGATGATTACAACTTCAGAATTATCCTGACACAAGGGTTGAACAGGCAGATTAGAAGGATGTGTGAGTATTTTGATTACAGAGTAGTTGATCTGAAGAGAACAAGAATAATGAATATCAAATTAGGTGAACTCCCTACGGGAAAATACAGATACCTTAATGAAGTGGAATTCAACATCCTTAACAATGCACTTTCCGGATCAGTTAAATAGTATCAACCGTTTAACAGGTTAAGTTTTTCTTTCTTAGCCAATAATACCAGCACATCATTCTGCTCAATAATTTCTGAAGACTGCGGATTAAATATCATATCGTTGTTTCTTTTTTTAATAGCAACAATTATTGCCCCGTATTCCTTTCTAATATTACTATCAATCAGATTTTTTCCTATAAATGGTGATCTGCCATCGATAACTATCTCTTCCATAACAAGCCCGAGTTCAGACTCCATTGTTGCCATCTCAAGAAAATCAACAACTGTCGGTTGGATAATTGCCTGTGCCATCCTAAGACCACCTATCTGATAGGGAAGCATAACTTTATTGGCACCCGACTTTAGAAGTTTATACTTTGTCTTTTCATCTGAGCTTCTCGCAAGAATATACAACGACGGATTGAGACTTCTTGCCGTCAAACATATATAAACATTATCTGCATCATCCTTTACAACGGTGATTACGCCTTTTGCTTTATCAATACCGGCAGAAACAAGCACTTCATCATCCGTAGCATCATCAATAATATAAAGATAACGGCTCTTTTCAAACTCCTCTATGCGGGAAGTATTATTATCAACTATTACAAATGGGATTTTATGAGAATGTAACTCTGATGCGATCAAAGATCCTATTCTGCCGTATCCGCAAATAATATAGTGGTTCCTTAGTGCTTTTATCATTTTAACCCTCCTCGACATATCAAAATGCCGTTGTAGTTCACCCTCAATAATCAATTTGAGCAATGTTCCTATCGAATACGCAACTATAGTTACGCCGCAAACTATAATAAATGAAGTCAGCATTCTGCCATACAAGGATAAAGGTCTAACCTCCTGAAAACCGACTGTTGTTATTGTTATGAGAGTCATATAAAACCCTTCAAATACACTAAAACCTTCAATCAATTTGTATCCGGTAATGCCGATAAAAAATGTTAATATAAGAGCCGACAAAAGTAATAGAATCTTCTTTATCATATCAATAACCCATTAACAATTAGAAAGTTATCAAACACCTGAAAACTGTGTTATCCCCGTCAACGCCATCAACCAAAACTCTTTCGGGCAAGGAGGTATTATACGAGATATTGATCTTATCATTAATCCTTGACTCTGAAATAAAATGAATAATAACTTCGGTGATATCTGCTGATCGATCTACTGTGTCCGGCAATCCGTCAGCAATAAATTCAATATACCTTGTATTGTTAGTGTGATTATTCACATCAATATCTGAGTACCTGATATCCCGTGTATAACTGTAATTGATCCTGTCAGATTGCGGGATTTTATCTATACGGGGATTATTAAATACCGTCTCTTCATTAAAATCAAGCTCAAGCCCCAAGACAGATATCCTCTGCGGCTTCAGGTTATCACTTGAGATAATTGCCCATGATGAAGTAGCTCTGATTATCTGCTTGCCTTTAGCATCTATCACCTCAAAATCTCTGTAAGCAGTTACAGCATCGGGCTTTCGGGGCCATGTAACAAACCTGCAAGTCTCATTCCATACCGGCATCCTATCAATAACGATCTTCATTTTACTCAAAACCCAATAGAGATTGAGCTTAGATAGATCATCATAACCGAATTTCAGAATAACAGCATGATTATACGCTATCTCCTGAAAAGCAGAAAAAAGAGATGAGATTTTTAAGCGGCCTTTAAAATCCACCCAGCCGGATGTAATAATAATTATTGATTCATATTTGTTCATGGATACTGATAATAGAATAAATATGATAAATAATCAATATTTTATTTTCCTTCATCGGTCAGGTTACTGTTGACTATTGCCTTACTAATTATTATATTTGGTTAAGTTAATAAAACAAGGGGAAAATACTATGAAAAGAGCGCTGTTTATTATATTTGTTTTTATCGCGGCAGTTATTAATCTTTATTCAGAAGACAGATTCTACATAAGAGGCAGATCAGGTATTCTTATTAAGGTTGATCCGGTAACGGCTTTTGAATCAAGATATGCAGAAACCAAAGGCCCCCGCATGGAACAGATACCGGCAGAGTTAATGATAGAAAATTTTAATGAATTAGTTAACAGTTGCGGCTCTCAAGCGGCTAAAGATGTATTAAACGATTCATACACTATCGAAGGAGATTACGGTTACGCTGTCATAAGAAATGATCTTAATGAACAGCAAAAAACAAGCTTAAGAAATGTATTTCTTATATTGAACCGCGATAATGAGATACCAAACGGGCTAATGAGTTCGGGTTCCCCTTCACCTCACAGATTTCCAAGGGTGTTTAATGCCGAATCAAAACCCTATTTTGATATTACTTTTAATTGGGGTGTCAAATTCGATAACAACATCACACTCGATTTTGGCGTAAATCTATCCAATTTTGTAATGCCCTCCCTTGAAATAGGACTTAAATACAACTTTATCATACCCGGTTATCCGGTTGAACCTTTTATCGGAGGCGTTCTTTACGGCGGCTTTATGGATGGCTTCCCCATAGGTCTTTCCGCTGTCGGAGGTGTGGATGTTTTTCCTTGTTACTTTGAGAATCTTCACTCAGACAACTTTTTTATTACCGCAGAACTAAGACTTGGCGCTGTATTATTCGTTCCGGTATATTTTGATACAGGCAGAGATGACGAAACAATATATAAAGAACTCGGGATACTTGCAGAAGGTGGGTTTTATCTCGGAAGCGGCTACATATTCGATAAATAAAATATGGAATTAAAACACTCGAACGATCTTATTGAACTTTACGGATTGTATAACTCAATTAAAGATAGTATAACCGCAAGACTTGACTCATTCAAAAACCTTTTCTACAATGCCTGCGATTATGAAATATTCCGTGAAATGGCATTCTGTATATTTACACCTCAATCAAGTGCAAAATCCTGCTGGCAGGCAGTATTGAACCTTGAATCAAAAGGTTTACTCACAGACGGATCACCGTCAGATATTGCAAAAGAGATAAACATCGTGAGATTTAGAAACAACAAATCCCGTTATCTTGTCGAAGCAAGGGATAAATTCTTTTCAAAACCCGGATTTAAACTTTTTATTGAAAATTATGATGATAAAAAAAAACTTAGAGACCATCTCCGTGCCGAGGTTAAGGGGTGGGGATTAAAGGAATCCGGGCATTTCCTAAGAAACATCGGTTTTGGTCAAGATATAGCCATTCTTGACAGACACATACTAAAGAATATGTTAATATACAAAATTATTGATGAAATCCCAAAAAACCTTTCAGATAAACACTATTATACACTTGAAAAAAATCTTTTAGATTTCTGCGAGTCAATAAAAATCCCTCCCGATCACATAGATATACTCTTCTGGTACAAACAAACAAAAGAAATTTTTAAATAAATTCGGTATTTGTTAAATTTTACTCATCAATTAATCGAAATTTTAATAAATTGCAAAATGATTTTTTGTTAAGTGATTTTTCAAGAATATTGTATCAACAGGAAACAAGATGATTGAACCGAAAATTTTAAAAGGTTTCAGAGACCTTCTGCCGGCAACAATGATAGACAAAAAAAAACTCATTGCCGGACTCGAAAACCTCTTTACCGGCTTTGGATTTGACCCGATAGACACACCTGCTTTAGAATACACTGAGATTCTACTCGGTAAAGGCAGCGGGGAAACGGACAAGCAGATCTACCGTTTTAAGGATCACGGCGGAAGAGATGTTTCATTAAGGTTTGATCTTACTGTACCGCTTGCAAGATTTGTATCTCTGCATAAAAACGAACTGATTTTTCCTTTCAAAAGATACCATATAGCTCCGGTCTGGCGCGGCGAAAACACTCAAAAAGGACGATACAGAGAATTTTATCAATGTGATTTTGATATACTCGGCACAGAGGCGGTTGCATCAGATATCGAGATACTTCTTGTGATATACAACGGATTTAAAATTCTTAATGCAGGTACTCCGATAATTAATATTAACAACAGAATGATCCTTAACAACACACTTATAAAGCTTAAGATTCATGAAAAATCTGCGGATATATTAAGGACTATTGATAAAATATACAAGATTGGAGAAGCAAAAGTTATTGAAGAACTTACGGCTATTGCAGGACTCACACTTTCGCAAGCGCAAGAGATACTTAAACTTCTAAAGTTTGAGGGGCTTTCTAACAATTATTATGAAGTCACTGGAAGTAATATTTTTAAAGCTCTTACAATAGTAAAAGAAAATCTCGGAAGTGAACTCGCCGGACCGGTAATAATGATGGAAACAGTATTTAAAACACTCGAACAATTGGGTGTATTAGATAACTTTGCATATAATCCTGCAATAACAAGGGGACTTGATTACTATACCGGTATTGTTTTTGAGTCATTTATTGAAGACAAACGGGAATTCGGCTCGGTATGTTCAGGGGGCAGATACGACAACTTAACCGGTTTATACTCAAAAACTCCTGTTTCAGGAATAGGCGGGTCCTTCGGGCTTGATAGACTTCTTGCTTTAATGGAGGACAAATCCCTCCTTTCAGGTAAAAAATCGGTTTCTGAGGTAATAATTTTCAATCTTTCCGATAACCATCTGTCAGAATACTATAAATTGGCATCTGTCTTGCGTGAAAACGGTATTAATAGTGAGGTAATATATGAAGCAGGAAAACTTGCAGGTCAGTTTAAATATGCCGAGAAAAAAGGTGTCAGGTATGTTGTAATAGCCGGTACCGATGAATTAACTAAAGGTGTTTATAATCTCAAAGAGATTACTACCGGCAAAGAGTTTAAAGAGTACAATGCAGCTCAAATAATCAACGAAGTGAAAGGAAAATGAACAAGATGATCAGTGATATGATCCATACAATACTAAAAGAGCACAGAGATAAAATTACTATCGAATTGCTCGAACAAAACCTCAAGGTTCTCAATATTAAGCAGCCGGTTTCTAAGATTATCCGTTCAAACAAGGGCAATATATCTATGATAGGAAATATTGTTTTTCTGAAAACCGGTCTTATGGAATCTCAAGAACAGTTTAACTCTGATTTTGAAGAGTATATCAGAGATAAAATTTCTGATAGAGAGGCGGCGACAGACATTTCCAATGCATTTAAATCCTTTATACCGGAAATACTCTTCGTTGAATGGATGGATATTCCACTCGAAAAAGAACTTATGATTTTTGATCTGCTGTTTTCTATGATTGTAAAAAACAGACACAAAAAAGATCATATCAGCTGTTATTTCTCAAACCTCATTGAACTATATGAAGAAACAGCCGTTTATTCTTCAATAATAGAGAAAAACGCAGATAATCAATTTAATTCTACAATCAGATCAATTAATCAACTCGATCAATCGGAAGAAACATTAAAAAGACTTTTATATGACATTTTAACTAAACCCGATAAAGAGATATTGTCTATCGAAAACCGCATTGAGACACTCGAACAATCGCTAAACGATATCAGGAACGCAATGGAAAATATCTTTCAAACCGGACTTAATTATTCACCGATACTAATGAAAAGGGTAATTAATTCGGAAATAAAAAGATTTAACCCCCTTTATCTCTTAAAAAGGTTTGATTTCAATACTTTTTATGAATGGGTGATCTTTATTGCAGAAGAATCTGATCAATACCCGATCAATAGACTTATTGAGGATCTCGATATAAATTAGAGATAATCAAACAAATGTGTTTATAATATTTGTTTCTTCGATAGACTGAAGACCTTCTAAAAGCATAAATAATCTTTCAAGCCCCAAAGCAACCCCGCTGCATGGAGGAATCCCCATTTTCATTGCGTCTAAGAACCGCTGAGGAATTTCGAGGGTACAATTAGCATTGGACCTTTTGGCTATAGTTTCAAGGAAATTGGCTTTTTGAGCATTATAATCTGTGAGTTCCTCAAAACCGTTAGCAATCTCAACACCGCATATATAGAGTTCAAATCTCTTGCCGTATCGGATATTATCCGGCGTCCTCACTGAGAGAGTCGCCATATCGGAAGGATATTCATAGAGAATAGCAGGACAGGCCCATCCGATATACGGCTCAACCTTTTCCATTAAAAATTTAAAGAACAGATCATCCTTTTTCAGTAAGTCTTTATTGCAATCTTCAATGCCAAGCAATTCTGAAACACAATCAATAAAAATTTTTTCGTCATCATAATACAAATCAAGATCTATGCCAAACTCTGCAAACTTATCTTTTATCCTTATCTTATCAATTCTATCGAGACTGCATATCTTGCCATCTCTATTTATGGTCTTTTTATTATAAACCTTTGAAGCTAACCGTTTAACAAGCATAAAACAGTCATTCTGTATTGACTCATACCCCTCGTAAGCCCGGTACCATTCAAGCATAAAGAACTCCGGATTGTGAGTATTAGAATGCTCACCCATATTTCGATACGATCTTGTTATCTCAAAAATACGCTCTATTCCTGTTGTCAAAACCTCTTTTAACGAAAACTCCGGAGAGGTTGGCAGATAGAGATCGGTGTGCTTGCCGTGATGATCATAATACCCGGTAACAAAAGGTTCAATATACTGTTCAATCCCGGGGCTTTCAAGAAGTGTCGGAGTATTTATCTCAATAAAGCCTGCCGATTCATAGAAACCCCTTACTTCCCGGAAGAAAGACTGCCTGTTAACAAGAATTTTTTTATAATCAACACTACTGAAGTTATACCTGTTAAAAAGAGATCTTTTGAGTGTAACCGGATTCAGTAAGGTTTTTTGTAGTATTTCAAGATCGGTTAAAAAACAATCATTTTCAATAAATTCGACACAGACCTTTACTATATCACCTTCATTCACAAGAGGTTTATCGGGAATTGAACGAAGAGATATAGTGCCGCTCATATCGGTTATTGTAACTCTATCATCAATTGAAACGACCCTGCCTATGATGAGAAAAGGTTTACCGATTTTTAATTGACTAATCAATACTCTTTCTATCATATCAAAACAAGAAGTCGCTGTCTGCAGAATCTTCGGTTATCTCTATATTACCGACAACTTCCTTGACCTTCTTCTTTGAAACAGGATTTGATTTTGGTGCTAAGTTCTTTTTATTTGATTCTATTAAGATATCAATCTCTTCGGGATCGCTGTTTTTTAGTATTTCGACTCTTTTTTCCGCTTCACCTAACTTAGATTCACATACTTTAGCAAGCTTAATCCCCTCTTCAAACATCTTAAGCGAATCATCAAGAGTCAACTTACCCTCTTCCAGTCTGGAAGCTATCTCTTCAAGTCTTTCAAGCGATTTTTCAAAATTTATTTCTGACACAAACCCCGCCTTAAATATAAGATATTCTATCCGACAGATACTCTTTGTATCTATTGTAATATGACTCATTAAAAACAACAAATCTGATCTCTTTAATCTTATCGCCGCCGTTATCTATATACTCGAAAACCGAATTAACAGCAATTACCATTGCCTCGATCTGAGGATAACCGAAAACCCCGGTACTTATCGACGGGAAAGCGATTGTTAAAGCCCCAAGCCGTTCTGCTTCAATCAATGAATTCAAATATGAGTTTCTCAGATAATCAGACTCACCTGACCTGCCCCCAAGCCATACAGGACCGACAGTATGGATTATCCATTTGACATCAAGCTTACCTCCGCTTGTTACTGCGGTTTTGCCGATCTCAAGTGAACCGATTTTTTTAATAATCTCTCTGCACTCCTCAAGAATAACAGCCCCCCCTGCATCATGTATAGCCCCGTCAACCCCGCCCCCGCCCCTTAATGCAGAATTAGCGGCATTTACTATAACATCAACCTTTTCTTTGGTAATATTTCCATACTTTACAATAATGTTAACACCCTTATATGGATACTCAGCGGCATGATCAGACATATACAACTCCGGTTTTGAATAATTGACTTATAAATAAAAAAACGGTTTTTTTCAAGTAAAAAAATTAAATGCATAATTTTGTCATTAATTTATTTGATTTATATTATTATTGAATAAACGACTATGTAATATTTATATAAATTTTATTTGATTTAAAATTTATTTTTATTTATAATGACATGAAAATAAAATTTTTTGTAATTTAAATAAATAAAAATTGATTCTTGGAGAGAACATGCAGACAAGCAGCAATAGATCAGGCAGTAATAAAAATATTAAGATTACACTTTTTTTTCTTGATATTATAACTTTTTTTGTCATCTTCGTTTCAATATTTATTCTTTTTGAAATTATCATCAAGAAAATACTCGTCGACAATAAAATTGACGGATTTTATGATAATGTTGACTACATACAAGACGACATATTCAATTCATTTCAATATCTTGATGAAAGAAACGAGTTGTCCTACGAACAGGGCTCGAGTAAGATCCTTAACTATATCAAGTTATCCGCTCTTAACCGCGTCAAATACGATAACAGTGTTGTGTTGTTTCTTTTTCCGGAAGATTATAATCTGATAATAGGCGGACAAAGAAATACACCGGACATAGAAATTGACTTAAAGCATTACAACTACAATTATTTCAAGAAACTGCTTGAGGTTATACCCGAACAGTTTACTAAGACTGAATTTGAAAATATCTTAAATAAGATTATAAATGTTGATGATAAAGAATTGATAAGCCAATGCTATAAACCGGTTGGGGAAACTTTTATATTAAACTCACCTTTAGACCCTTATAAGACCTACAAAGCCAATATAATACTATCTAATATTAAGGTCATCAAAAAACAAGCAAAGGATATCAGGTTTACAATGAACGGGAACTCATATATCGGGGTTGCTCAATTCTTTAATACTCAAATAAAAAGCAATTTTAGTCGTAATTCAGACTCAACATTTAAACCGATAATCATTCTTGCTGATAGAAACAGTGAATTCTTCTATCTTATAGATAAAGTCAGAAACTATTTTTTTCTTATGTTAATAATAATCTTTGGAACAGGATTTGCCATCAAATTTTACAACACATATAAGATTACAACAGAAATCTTCAAAATAAGTACAAACATCAAAGAGGACAGCGATAATATCCGCATTAACGGAGAGATCGGTAAATCCCTCATAAATATTACACCGCAATTTAGAGAAACTGATATTCTATACAATTCCTATATAAGCTTAAATGATCAATTAAATGACCTCGGTAATATAATAACCGGTATAGCAGACCGTGATCTCTTTATCGCCACCCTAAAAAAAGACAATAGTGTTCTTAACCCGCATAAGGTATTAATGACCGTAATGTTTCTCGATATTAAAGGATTTACAACAATATCTGAGAAATTTAAAGAAAACGCACTTAAGATCGTTAATCATATATGGAATGAGGTGGAACGAATCATTGTGAAATTTAACGGCAAAATTAACAAATATATGGGGGATGCAAGTCTTATTATATTTCCCGAGAATTATACAGACAGCAAAGAGATGTCAAGTAATTATGCGCTGAATGCCGCAATTAATATTCTAAATACCGTACCGATTATATGTAAAGAGCTTGATATTGATTTTAATTTCAGAATCGGTCTTGATTATGGGAGTGTTTTTTATGGAAAAACAGGTTCTGAAAACAAATATGAACTCGGTGTAATCGGCGATCCTGTTAATACCGCATCACGATTTGAAGCCCTAAATAAACAATACGGAACGAATCTATTGATGTCTGAAAAGGTTCTTGAAAACACCGGATTAACTTATGACACTCGTATATCACTTCAAGAGGACTGCAATACAAATATCAGGATATACATGCTTGATAAGGCAAGACCAAAAGGTAAAACAGAAGCCAAAGAGATGTTTACAGTCCTTACAGTTAAAGACGACAATCAGTTCTCATTTATCGGTTCAGACAAGATCTTTGTTGACGAGCAATTTAGTAAATTCACCGATATTCTAAAGGATTTTTTTGCCGGTATCAAGTACTGGCAGGAGATTACAAATCCTGATTCAGAAACAACCAAACAATCTCTCAAAGAAGCGGCGGTAAACAAATGGATTGAACTCGGGAAAAAGTTTTCACACTTTTACCATACAGACAAATTCCCGCCTGCGATACACTATGTTAAAATACTGATTAAATTTGAGGAATTTGATCACTTTACCAAAAACCCCGACGAATGGCTAAAGAAAGATTCTTTCTTTATTAAAGAACCGAGTGATGATTGGATAAAATTCGGAGCAATGGAGCTTGATAAATGATAAAATTATTGTATATCAAAGGTGGTGATCTTCTATGAAAACCATGATCTTTATACTTAAAGGTGTTGTGATTGCTTTAGTTGCTATTTTTCTTTTCCTTGGAGCGGCAATGGGGGCAAATAACTTCCTAAAAGACAAACCCCTTGAGTCAACAGTTGATGTTGAAGGGTATATTCTCACAATGCTTATGGAAGAGGTTGAACAATTCTTAATTGACCGATTTAAATCTCTCGAAGAGGAACGGCAGCTACTTATTCAAAGAATGATGTCCAATCTTTCTGCAAGAGAACTTGCCGATGTTCAGAAAAGGCTCAGAGAAATTGAAGTCGAGAGTGCTGTCACTTTAAGAGAACTTGATGAAAGTGAACAACGAAGATTATCCATTGAAGAGAGGATAAGAACTGAGAGCTTTAGAATAGCCATGCTTGAACAAGAGAAAAATGAACTAAAGCAAATACTGGAATCAGAAAATGCGGATAGAATCAGATATATCAATGAACTAAAAAACATAATAAGAGGATCAAGACCGGGGGACACAGCCTTCTCAAGGAGAATAGAAACAAACTTTACTTTTGATAACGGACGCACACTAATCAAGGAACTCGCAGAAGAGATACCAAAACAGGAACAGTTGTATCGCGATCTTGAATTAACATATTATAACTACCGGCAGGAAAAGGAACAAGAGATTATTAATATTATTAACGAGAAAAACCGCGAAATATTATCACTCAATCAAACTATAAATAATCTTAATAATGAAATAAGGACACTCAACGGAACAATAGCATCAAAAGATACGGAGATCAACCGTCTAAATAACAACATTACCGAACTCAACAGACAGAAATCACAAACAGAAGTACAGAATCAAACACTAAACGCTCAAATAGTCAACCTCAACAATAGCATTGCAGCAAATCTGGCGGAGATAGAGAGGGTCAATCGAGAAAAACAGAGACTAATATCTGAGATTGAATCAAAACAAGCATCAATAACATCCGTAGAGCGTGAACAATTACGATTACAAAATCACAAAAGAGCGCTTTTTTCTTATTTAACGATCAACGGATATTTTGTTTCATACGAAGGCCGTCTTGAAATGGTTCTATATCCGGGAAAAGAGAGTGAAATACTCAGCACAGGAACTTTTATGGTTTACAACCGAAACAATGAAGTTTCTTCCAAGATTCAAATTCAAGAACAGAATGGTCAATACAGTTTTATTAAATTTCCGGGCTTCGATACCCCGAAAGAAGGAGATTGGTTTTGAGGAAATACATATTAATTATTATAATATTGATAATATCATCATTCAATATTTATTCAGAGGATACTACAAGTATCAATTTACTCTCCAGGTGGATTACCGGTTTACAGTCAGAAACAGTTATTCAAGGTTATACAGTCGAAAATATTTCTGAGGAAGAGATTGGAATATCTTTTGATATAACCGGAGAAACAACAAAATTCGGCATATCAATAATTAATCCGATAGACTATAACAATTTCAAGAAAACAATCGAGTTTGCACAAACTAACATTTTTAAAGCTGAACAGACAAGTAATCTCGGATCAATTATTGTCAATGAAGCTGATATCGGGTTTGGTTTTGGAACTGAGGTTATGATCACCCCCAAAATAAATACTTTTATCGTAATTTTAAATCCAAGAACAAGACTTGACATTGTGCCGAGAATTGTTAATAACCCCATATTCAGGTATAACTATCAGACAAACCGCACACTGTTTGAGGTTCGGTTAAATGAGATAACCGTTGATAAAGGCAAAGGGGAACAGTTTGTTAACTGGGATTCGTACTTGAGTGCCATTTTTAACTGGTTTAATGATGGGATAGCTCAAGATTCTAAACCCGTTCGTGATGTTATTGTTTCCTGTAAAATACTGGAGCTAAGAGAGATACAGGAAGAAAAAGATTTAATGACGCCGGTGCTTGCAAAAAGCAGATATCTAATCGGAGGAGTTTTTGACCTGGTTACACCGAACATTTTCTCAAGCCGTGATGAAGGTTTGGTTTTTAACTCATTTTCTGATCTAAAGTTTAACACGCAGTTGTATTTTCATATAAAAGAATTAGGCGCAGACAACTGGTATTACAAACCGATAAACCTTTTCTTTTTCTTCGGGGGGTTCTTTGAGTCTGACATAGCCGGCGCAGTTGCCGGAAAACCTCCGGAAGAATACCTATCAGGCGGATTATCGGCAGGGGTCAACCTATCATTCTATATACCCTACCTCGTAGCCGGCGAAATGAAGAAAGAAATATTCGGGATTGGAACTGAGATGCAGTTTTTTTTGAATCTGAATAGAAACATTGATTGGACATACGCTTTTGAAGGTAATATAGTTGTTCACCTTTTCCCGACAAATATTGTCAGTCCGCAATTTTTTCTTGGTTTAAACTTTTCATACTTTGTCAGAGAGGAACAATCGGGCAATCAATGGACAAGCCATATCTACTCGATGGGTATAAATCTCGGCGTCAGAATGAGAATAGAATTCTACAATTTCTATGAAACACTACTTGTTCAGCAAACCGGCGAATCCGGTCAAACTGCCGGACAGGAAACAAATACTACTACGGAGTGATTATTATGAAAATTAAATTTTTCTTACTTTTATTAATATTATCATCAGGTTGTGCTCTTGTAATATCTGAGTATCCGCCGCCACCTGTTCCTGTAAAACCGGTTATTTTGGGTGCAGACAAAACTAATTCTACAACCCCGGGCTGGACTTGGAATAAAGTAGAAAACTGTGATAAATACCGTTATAAACTCAATGACGGAGAATGGGTTGAGACCGGTAAAACATTTTTTGTTTCTGAAAACAACCTCAGTGACGGAATATGGAATTTCTTCGTTGAGGCCGGTAATCAAAGCGGATGGTCAAAAACTGCAAGATATATCACAGAAGTTAGAAGTACAGCCCCGGGAGTGCCCGGAGCAATCGCTTTGGAAGCAGGTTATGACACCGGATATTCATCAGCCGATAGAATCACCACGAGCGGATCGGTTATTATTACGGGGGGTTCTGATTCAAGTACAGACACATATCGGATTGACATCTATAACAACTTTACTTTGGTGAAATCAGGAGACTTCACTATTCTTGATACTGCATGGTCAATATCAGGTGTGCCTCTGCAAAACGGCACAAACTTGATCGCTGTAAAGCAAATTGATTCGTTCGGGAACTCAAGTGCTTATTCAAGCCTGCTTGTAGTTACAAGAGACACCTCTTCACCGCAGATAACCGTAATAGATTATCCGCCGAACGGTTCAACGGACTTACCGATTAATACAGAGTTTCAATTTCTATTTAATGAAACGATGAACCCGTCTGTCACCGGAAGTGTTACCATAGGTAATTACACAATGAACAACACAAATGCGACTATTACAATTAATGACAAAACTGTTACCGTAACACCTTTAAATACAAATTTATTATCAGCAAACTATTTTTTTAATCAGATAACTATCTCCGGATTTATTGATATTGCAGGTAATACCATGACTTCCTACTCTAATACAAATTATTCGATATGTACCGGTGATTCAGAGAAAATAAACATATCACTTAATACTGCAAGTGACTTAGGTTATTCACAAACTGACAATATAACAAAATCCGGAAATATAATAATTGATGGTGTAAATAACATTTATAGTAAATTATATTTCTTTGTTGATGGAAGTATTGTTCATACAGTAACCGACGCAACGACAGACCCTTCTGTCTGGCAAATACCTTTAACATTCTTCAACGACCTTACAGACGACAATTACTTTGTTTTTGTTAAACAGGAAAACGGATCAGGGATTCAATCGGGAAGCTCTAATATATTACAGATAACAATTGATAAAACCAAACCGGGTGTTACGACTATAACACCAACAGGGGATCTTTCCGGTGATGAAGTTTCTGTTGATTCTAATATAACAATTATTTTTAACGAAAACATAAATCCTCTGGTTATAGGAACAGTGTCTCTTGACTCCGACGGTTCTCCCATTGTTTATGAAAACGGAATAAATTGTACCATTTCTGTGTCATCAAAACAAATAACAGTTAATCCGACAACTGATTTTGATTATAAAGAAACATATTCTAATATTACGATTGAAGGGTTTCAGGATATTGCAGGAAATGAAATGAATTTATACAACGATACTGATTACGAATTTATCACAGAAAAAAATAGCGGAAGTTAAGTTTTTTATAATATAATCTGCCGACAATATCTTACTTAAGGATATATATGGTTGATTTTCATCTTCACACAAGATTCAGTGACGGCTGTTTAACCCCATCCGAACTCGTTAACAGAGCATACAATTCAGGTGTTAAAGCTATATCGATAACAGATCATGATACACTTAACGGATTGGATGATGGTTATAAATCTGCAAATGATCTTGGTCTTATCTTTATAAACGGGATTGAGATTTCAACAATGGTTGAAGATATTAATGATGAGATACACATAATTGGATTAAATTTTAATAAAAGTGATCGCGCACTCATAGATATGTGCCTCGAATTAAAAGAAAACCGTTTTCAAAGAAACACAGCACTAATTAATAAACTTGATTCAATAGGTATTACTATTGATAAAAATGAACTGCTTGCAGATAAAACGATCTGCAGTATAGGTAAACCCGATTTTGCTTATTATCTCTACAAAAAAAAAATAATCAGCTGTGTTTATCAAGCATACGATTATTACCTCAAAGATGATGAAGGTTTTTGTATTAAAAAAAAACTTATAGATTACAAAAAAGTAATAGAAATAATTAGAAATGCAGGAGGAGTTGCAATACTTGCTCATCCGCTTCAAATAGATATCCCTAAAGAAAAACTTCTTGAATTGGTTAACAAACTAACACTTGTCGGTTTAAACGGGATAGAAATTTACTATAACGGTTATAAAAAAAAAGATATTAAATACCTTAAAAGTATTGCAAAAAAATACGAATTGTTTATTTCAGGCGGATCTGATTTTCACTGTGATAATATGCGCAACTCAATAATCGGGTTTTATGGAAAAAAGAAAAATATTCCTTTTGTTTTATACGATAATTTATTAAAATTATATTAGAGGTTTAATATATGTCAAACATAGTTATAGTAGATGATGAACAAGTTATTTTACTTTTTTTAGAATCTATTCTTAAAAAACTTGGTCACACAATTGTAAAAAAATGTAATTCGGGAGAAATGGCGATAGAAGCCGCTAACCAAATAAAACCAGACCTGATCTTTATGGATATAAATATGCCCGGTAAATATAATGGTATTGAAGCAAGTAAAGTAATTGCTGATACTTGCAGTATCCCTGTTATATTTATAACCGCTTATGAAAATGAAGAATTTATTAATGAAATAAAAAATGTCGGTCCTTACGGATATATACTTAAACCATTCAGAGAATCTGAGATTAAGATTGCTATAAATATAACAATGTATCGAGAGGAGATGGAAAACAAATTAAAAAAAGCAATAATAAAGTATAAAACACAATTAAAATATGAAGAAAAGATAAATTTCATTCTTACTATTATTAACTCATCTTTAAATCCCATAGAAAAACTAGATTTTGTTCTTGACGAATTTCGAGCTGATCTTGAATTGTTTGATATAATATTATTGGAGAATTCAAATGATCTTTTAAAACCTAAGTTTTGTGTCAGTAATAAGATAGATAAAGATTTTACTCTAAATAAATCCTCAATCATAAATAATGAAAAAACCAACTGTAATGATTTATCAGATCCGATTTTTAAGTTATCCGATAATCAACCAAATTTTATTTCATATTTTTCTGTTGAAACTAATAATGATTTATATGCCATAATCGTCCTTATTCATAAGGGGGATTTTATTATTGATGATGAACAATTAATTTACATTAAACTTTTTGCTAATGCCTTGTCAATTCTCTATAAAAGATCGAACGATTACAAAGAATTAAATGAGATTAAAGAAAATAATTTTGAGCTTGAAAAAATGAGCATCAGAAATCAACGCTTATCCTCACTTGGTAAATTATCTTCTGCAATTGCCCACGAGATTAATCAACCTTTGCAGTCTATTAAAATTCTATCTGATAGTGTATTATTTTGGGAAAAAGAAAACAAAAATGTTGAAAAAAATATTATGTTAGAAAATTTCAGTAAAATATCTTCAAGAGTTGACAGAATAAATGTTATTATTGAAACAATGAGATATATGGTGATGTCACCTGAAAAAATTCAATCGAAGGAAATCAATATCAACACAAGACTAATTGATCTGATTAAATCTTACGATGATAAGGTTCCTAAATACAATATTGAGATAATACCAGAACTTGATAAATCTATGCCTTTATTTAATTTTTCTGATGTTCAATTTGATCAAATAATCTCAAATATTATAAACAATGCAATATCCGTTTTATCAAAGGATCAAAACAACAATTCAAAAAAAATAGTTATCAAGACAATTAATAACACAGACCATTGTTTAATAGAGATAATTGATAATGGTCCGGGTATTCCCGATAATGAAAAAGAATTGATTTTCAATCCATTTTATTCATCATTCCATAACTCAAAAAACCTTGGTTTAGGTCTATACATAGTATTTAATATTTTAAAAATATATGATAGTTCAATTAAGGTTGTTGACACTGAGTTAAGAGGTACAACCTTTCAAATTAGATTAAAGAAATCATAAAAAACACATTTAAATAAAAAAAAACCCGGCAACGACCTACTCTCCCATATCTG
>CAZSQU010000002.1:35195-161061 GCA_964608985.1 uncultured Spirochaetales bacterium | reverse complement strand
AAGTTTATTAAAATTATAAATGAATTGCCGGTTAAACTAAAATTATGTATAGCAAGCGGAGAATACCGGTTCTCAGGATTGTACCATATAAAAAACAGAATTAACACTATCATTAACTAAATTGCCAAAAATTAAATTCGCACCCGGGGTACTTCTAATTACCGAGTTTCTTGTGAATATGCTGATACAAAAAAGATATACCTATAATAATAAAACCGAATAACATAGTTGATAGTATCTTAACCGGCGTATTTGAGATTGTAAAAACATTTATCAGTAGTATCAATAGTGATAAGAAAGCCAAAAATAGTCCGGCAAAACGAATATATATGAATTTCTTGATAAATCCGAATACAATAAATAATACTGCCATAATAAGGTATATAAAACTTATTAAAAGACTCACATTATCAATACTTATCTGAATAGCCGAAAATAGTGTTATATAAAATACCGCCGTTATTCCTATGATTACAGGATAGAATTCAAGATTAAAATGATAGTTTATATAAAGTGATCTTAAGAGATGTCTTATCGTAAAAACAGCCAATACAAGATAACCAAGCAATACTGCAATCGAGATGTATCTCATAAATGGATTATCAACATTGTTTAAATTTCTAAAAATTAACCCGAATGAAAAGAGCGAGCCTGCAATCATGAAAATTGTTTTAAATACCGTAACCATTTTATCACCGATATACTTCTTTAATAACTCAAGGGACATGCCGTAAACAATAGAAACTATTGCGGCAATCGTTACTGAATAGAATCCGTCAAGATAATGTCGTGGATAACCATTGATGTGGAGTCTTAATTCAAGGAAACCCCTTACGGCAAAATAAATCAAGGCAATATAAAGATTCACTATAGTTAAATATTTAAATGAGATTATATCCTTACCGGTTGTTGAGACCGGATTGATTCGAGCTTTTATCATATCAATTTGATATATAATAAAAACCGAAGTCAGAGACGAAACAACTGTAAAATACTTAAGATCAAAGAATCTGACCTGAAAAAGCCCCAGCCACGAACCATAAACCAGCTCAAGAAAGAAGAAAAAACCTGCACAAATTCCTATAATTGTAAGACCTGACCGTTCAAATATTCTAATCCTCTTATAATGTCCCACCATAAAAAGAATAATCCCTTCGATCATCCATCCGAGTGTAACCCACGCAACCCCGGCCTGCTGAAAAACCGCTAAGGCAGAAAAAGCAACCGAAGTGATATAGAAAAGCAGTATTGTGATCCGTTCTTTCTTTATTAATCTGTCACATATATATCCGAGCGCCGCAAAAAGCAGGCAAAAAACAATTGCAAGATATCCGTTCAAATATCCGAGCCCCATGTCATTTAATAAAATGTTTATCTCCAAACCGGTAAAAACTGTATTTAAAGCAAGTAATCCCACCTCAAAACCGCCCAATGACTTTCGGTTTGTAAGCGGGTATAATAGAATAATCGAAAGATACATAATAAATGCTATTGCTATATATACAACACCAATCACCTTAACCGGTGAGTTTTCGGCAAGATATACAATAGAAGGGAGATTACAGAAAAAACTGATATAATTAAGCAAAAACCACTGCTTTCTAAAAGATATAACAAGCACAGCTGAGTTTAGAAACAATAGATAGCCCATAGCATAGTAAAAAGCATTTCCCGAAAATCCTGTCGTAAGTATATAAGTCAAAAATGGAAGATAGCCGCCGATCAGACCATAAGTAATTACTGTTTTAGAATTATACCGCAATGATGCAATTACAGCATAAGCAGATACTAAAACCGACAAAAATAAAGCCGCTAAAAGATTGTAAGAACCGAAAACCCTAAAAACATTAAGAACAAAATAACCGAGAAAAACTCCGGTAAATAAAACTGCAACGCCTCCACCTATCACCCCTTGAAAAAAGAAATTTTTCTGTTTACGAAAGAGATATTCCCCTGCGCCAAGCAAGATTATGCCTAATAGAAAAATTGAACCGCTTTTAACAAAGTTATTGATGTTTGATCTTTGCCAATACGCAAATATCCCTATACCGATGAGGATCAGAATAATCCCTATTGTTATAGGAACATATAACCCTATGTTCATCTCAAATCTGGTTTGTTTCATCCGTTTGATTACAGTCTCCTCATCTAAAGGTTCCTCTTTAAAACCTTTTAAGCGGAGATCTGTTTCCTTAATTAATGCAGAATGTTCCTCCTCAACACGAGCACAATGCTCTTTATAAGCTATTGTCAATTCATTTTGTACAAGGTCAAGTTTCTCTTTTATCAACGCCCCTTCTTGTGCAGAAATTTTATCGGCTACACCTTGAAGCCTGCCTATTCTACTTTTTGCAGATACCTCAAATGCGGTAAGCCTGTCTAATGCTGAGGATTTTTCCCTATTAAAATAGGTAACAAGTTTATTACGGGATATTTTCAGTATGTTAATTTTTTCATCAAGTATCTGTTCATTGAGTTTAAGTCTTAAATTACTGTTTTGTTCTCTAAGTATATTAATACTGTCTTTTAAACTGTCAAGCTCCTTAGAAAGCTGATCATTTGAGATCCGTAAAGACTGATTTTCATTATGAAGATCAGAAGATTCCACTTCGACAATTGTTTCATCGATCACCTTAAGTGTTTTGACATAATCATCTCTAATTATTCTTAGTTTATCGGTAAGTCCCATTGTAAGCCCCTGACATTCAATTTAAATGCATTATAATTAAATCGTATATAAAAATCAACATCTTTTTAACTTTTCAAATAATTAAGAAAGTTGAATTTAATTGTATTATTTAATAATTAGTGTTAAATTGTTGAATATTTTTTTGGAATATTTTGTTAAAACAATTCTAACAACAGGGATTAATTAATGGACTCTACTCTACTCTACTCTACTATCTATTTTCGGTATCAGAACAGAACTCGGTGTTCGTTTTCTCTGCTATCACGGATTATATAAACACGCATATCCCGATATCCCCTATACGCCTATGATATCAGCCGATGAGTTTGAACGGCAACTTCAATTCATTAAAGAAAATAATTATCAGGTTGTCCCCATGGATCAAGCGATAGAACTATTAATCACGGAAAAAGCGAAAAACGGCAAATACATCTGCATTACTTTTGATGACGGATATGAAAATAACTATGAAATTGCATGGCCGATATTAAAAAAATGGAATTATCCGGCTCATTTCTTTTTAACATCGAAATATCTTAATAGAAATCAACGGATCACTAAGAATAACCAACAATTTGATATACCTTACATGGATGAACAAATGATTAAAGATTTGATAGCTAACGGATGTTCAATAGGTGCACATTCGGTAAGCCATAGTAATCTTACCGCCTGCAGTGAAGAAAAATGTTTTGATGAATTAATTCAAAGTAAAAATGAACTCGAAAGAACATTCTCAGTTCCAATTAATACTTTTTCTTATCCGTATTCTTATTATGATAAAAGGGTAATAAAAGCGGTCAAAAAATCCGGTTACGATTATGCTTTCTCTCTTGAATACAGATCAATTAAATCCATAAATAGTAAAATGAGATATAGAATTTCTCGAATGGTAATACATGATAATGAGAATATTGATAAATTTACAAAGAAATTATCAGGGAATTACGACTGGGTGTATTTCTATACAAATATAAAAAGAAATTTGAGTATTTTTTTAAAATCGATAAGGAAGCAAAAATAATGTTTCAGTTTGAATTCTCAGGTAAACATCGACAAAAGAAAGTAAAAAGCAATTTCAAATCATCTTATTTAAAAGAAGATATTGATTATATCTTATTTACTCATTGGCAGGAGCATTGTGTTGAGTGTTCCGCCCCCCACTGCTTCAAAACCTGTAGTTTGTATAGCAAAAGATCTGATACAATGTGTGCCAGATTTGTTTACGGTATTGCTAGAAACCATCAATATTCTGGTTTACTTCCTTACGGAGCTGATATCTTTTTTAAAAGATGGGGTAAGCTCGAATCAAACTTAAATTATAAACCGGTAATAATAGATTCTGTTTTAAAATATAATTTTATTGACTCAATAATAACGAGGTTTGTTAATATATTTGCTGTTATTATTAATCCTTTAACAAGAATCAGAAAAATTAATTTATACATTATGTATAACTATTTTAGAAATAAGCTTTTTAAACTATCTCTTAAAAAATCAAATATTAATTCATGGGATTTTGATGCTTTAATCATTGAAGCAATAAATCCGGAAAAAGAAGATTACAAACTCAATTTAGAAATTATCAGCGGAACAAAGGTAATCTTCCGTACTTCAATCACTTTCAATCCCGGATTTAATAAGTATTGTTTAGATAGTAAAATTATGAATATTGATTTAAAGTCGATTGCTGATAATATGGGAAGAATATCAATTTATCCTGATGCCGACAAACAAATAAGAGTGATTTTTACATGGTTAAATTTTGTAAAATTTAAAAATCAAATCTCTTCAGGTAATAATGTAAAAGAACCCGCAAAAAAAGCAAAATGCGTTGTCTGGGATCTTGATAATACTATATGGAAAGGCGTGCTAGTAGAAGACGGCGAAAACAAACTTAAATTACGGGATGGAATAACAGATTTAATTAAAGAACTGGATAACAAGGGTGTTATTCAGACAATTTCAAGTAAGAACGATCATGAACCCGCATGGAAAATGATTGAAAAATTTAATTTGCAAGATTATTTTCTATACCCGTCAATTAATTGGGGACCCAAAAGTGAGAATATTAAGAATATCGCAAAAAAACTTAATATCAATTTAGATTCATTTGTATTTATTGATGACTCTGCTTTTGAACGAAACGAGGTTAAAACTGCAATACCTGAAATAAGGGTATATGATGAATCAATAACCGATGTTCTGATAAATAAACCTGAATTTGATCTTGCTGTTACAGATGAAAGCAAAAAACGACGCCTGATGTATAAACAGGAAGAGTCGCGCATGAATATTGCTGCCGGTTTCGGAGACAACTATTATGAATTCTTAAAGTCATGTAAACTAATAACAAACATCTCAAAACCGGATAGTGATTCACAGATTGAGAGAAGCCTGGAGCTCATTCAGAGGACAAATCAACTAAATATATCCGGCAACAGGTATAGTATGGAAGATTTAATAAATATAATTAATTCTCCCGATAAATTAAGTTTCTCTCTAACTTGCCGGGATAATTTCGGCGATTACGGATTGGTCGGTTTTATTATTATAGATTACAGCAAAGATATCCCCTGTATTATTGACTTTGTGCTTTCGTGCAGGGTAGCAAACAAAATGGTCGAGCAAGCGGTTTTTAATTGGCTTAAGTCCCAATTGTTAAAGGAAGGATATGACAGTTTGCTATTAAAGTTTGTCCCATCTTCAAGAAACCATATAGTTTTTGATGTCCTTCAAGAGATAGGTTTCAAAGAAATTGAGAATAAAACAGATTATAAATATCTAAAGCTGGATCTTTCACAAAAGATCGAATACTGTAATATAGTTCAGATCAGACACGATAATTAATTTATTAATTAACATTCATAATTTTACTTGATCATATATGAATATTTAGTTAATATCAATTTTATTAAAATCAATCTATTTATGAGAGGTCATCATTATGAAAACCGGTAAAATTATTCAATGGATACGACTCGGAGTTCTTACTCTATTTATCATAATTGTAACTATAACATCAATTAAACATCAGATTATGGGCGGCGGTCCGACCGGTTCCCCTCCGATTGATTCTATATGCCCTTTTGGTGCGATAGAAACCATATATAAAATCGTTGCTCAAGGGGAATTCTTAAAAAGAACATATACCTCAAATTTTGTTGTTCTCGGAGGAGCAGTGATACTTGCAGTCCTGCTTGGGCGATTCTTCTGCGGATGGATCTGTGCAATAGGGGGAATGCAGGATTTGACCGGTAAACTCGGACGAAAACTCCTAAAAAAAAGATTTGTTATACCGGTTGGAATAGATAAATTTCTCAGATATTTAAAGTATCCGATACTTATAGTTATTCTATTTTTCACATGGAAAACCGCCGATCTTATCATAAGGCCATACGATCCGTTTGCCGCTTATGCTCACATTACTGCCGGATTTGAGGAGTTATTGGGCGAATTTCTCATTGGTTTTATTATTCTCATAGGTTCTCTGATATTATCATTTTTTTATGATAGATTTTTCTGCAAATATCTCTGCCCGCTTGGGGGATTTCTTGCAATAATCTCAAGATTCGGTTTGTACAGGATTAAGAGGGATCAAACAACATGTATTAACTGTAATAAATGTACAAAAGCATGCCCGGTGAATATAGATGTTGCTAAAGCTGACTTTGTCAAGAATGCCGAATGTATAAACTGTATGGAGTGCGTTTCTGCCTGCCCGACCAATAAAAACACCTTAAAGCCCCAAATTGCCGGTTTATTTTTAAAATCGGGAATTATTGCCGTAATAGGTGTATCGATCTATTTTGGGAGTATCGGTATTGGAAAGATATCGGGCTTATGGCAAACAGGGGAATCATCCCTTGAGGAGATGTTAACCGATAACGGTAACCTTAATCCCTACTATATCAGAGGATTTATGAAAATTAAGGATATTATTGCAATATTTAATATTGATAAAGAAGTTTTATACAATGAACTTAATATCGATCAACAGTCTGTCCCTGTCGATACAAAAGTTAAAGATATACAACTAATCAACCCCGATGTAACAGAAGAGAAAGTCAGAGTTACCGTAGATCATATTATTGGTTTTGGAGGTAACACATCAAATCAGACAGATTCGTGTAATGAAACGATGACTCCTCAAACCGAAGAACACATATTAACAGCTGATCCGGCATCGATCAAGGGGTCAATGTCTGTTGATCAAGTCTGCAGTCAATTCGGGATTTCTAAGGCAGATCTTTACAGAGAATTGTCGGTTGATCCGGCAAAACTTCCCGTAAATCCTCTGATAAAAGATATAAAAAACTTAATAAATATCGATAATCCACAATTCGAAATAGGAAACATAAGGGAAGCGGTAATTAAAATCCGTAATCAATAATATATGAAAAATTATATTGAATTCTTACTTAATAAAATAAAAATACCAGACTTTCTCCATTCATATATGTTGATACTTATATCGCTGTTATTACTTGTAATAATCGGCATAATAATAAGATTTGCCGCCAATCATTTAGTCTTCAAAACTATCAGAAAAATCATTTCTAAAACCGTTTACAAATGGGATGATATTCTTTTTGACAAAATATTCTTTAAAAGACTCGGAACACTTGTTCCGTTTGTCGTTTCCTATTTCATACTCGATCTTTTTATTGAAAATAACTCAGCACCATTCAATGTCATTAGAAAACTTATAACGATCTGTTTGATTTTCTTCTCTACCAGAATAATAAATACCCTGATTCACAACTTCAACTCACTTTATCAAAACTTCAAGATAGCAAAAAAAACCTCAATTAAAGGTTATATTCAGCTTATTCAAATTTTTTTGTATATGCTTGCAACGATTCTGTCGGTATCTGTCTTGATAAATAAAGACCCATGGATACTCCTTAGCGGTTTCGGAGCGATGACGGCCGTTTTATTACTGATATTCAAGGACAGTATTCTTGGGCTTGTTGCATCTGTTCAGATCAGTGCTAATGATATGGTAAGAATCGGCGATTGGATAGAGATACCGGTTTATCAAGCAGACGGCGATGTCATTGAGATGTCATTAACAACGATCAAGGTAAAAAACTGGGATAACACCATCACTGCAGTACCGATTTATTCACTTGTTTCCGGTTCTTTTAAGAATTGGCGCGGTATGTCAGAATCAGGCGGCAGAAGGATAAAAAGATCTATTTTTATTGATATAAACAGCATAAGATTTCTCGATCAGGAATTGATCGATCGACTTGGTAAAATCAAACTTCTAGAGAATTACTTAAAAAAACAACAAATTGATATAGACAACTTTAATAAATCTATCGAAACAGACGGTAATGACCTCTTAAACGGCAGACACATGACTAATATCGGAACATTCAGGGCTTATGCTCAACTTTATATAGAGAAACACCCGAACTTTAACAGCGATATGACATCACTTGTCAGGCAACTTGAATCAGGACCTAACGGATTACCGATTGAGATATATTTCTTTACAAATGATACGGCTTGGTTGAAATATGAAACAATACAATCAGATATATTTGACCATCTGTTTGCTATACTTCCATATTTTGAATTGAGGGTTTTTCAACAGCCGACAGGTTTTGACATGAAAAATATCGGCTCAACAAATAACAATGACCTAAACACGGTTGCACCGACTAAACCGTGGCATAATTAAGATCAGCGGAGAAAAACATGGGATACTTCATAGCAGGATATTTTGCAGTCTCTATCTTAAGCTCACTTATCGGATATTTAAAGAGAGAGTTTTTTAAATTTGTTAAACCTATACCGGTAACTATTCTTATCATCTATACAGCTATCAGTCTTGATTGGAAAATATTTAATATTTGCTCTATTTTACTTATTGCTGCTCTCATTTTGGGTCTTATTGGGGATATTATTTTACTTAACCGCAATTTGACACTTCCCGGTCTTATTTCGTTTCTTTTGGGACATCTGATATTTATCTATATGATGTTTCGATATGACTCTATGATAATGATCTATATTGCAGTAGTTATTTTCGCATTTCCTATGATTCTGACACTGATACTTTTTTTAATGATGAACAACAATACCCAAAAAGCAATGGGGATACCCGTAATTATTTATGGGGCTGTACTTTCAGTAATGCTTATAGCTGCTGTTAATGCTGATGTTTACGGAATAAAAGACTCACTCTATCTTTTTACAATAGGTACTGTTTTTTTTATATTATCAGATATACTGCTTGGGTATCAAAAATTTGTTAAACAAATCAATTGCCTAACAATTCCTATTCATATTCTTTATTATTCCGCTCAATTAACTCTTGCTATAAGATTTCTAATGATTATAAATTATTTATAAAGAAATTCATAAGGATCTACCAGTCTTCCGTTAACATGTATTTCTATGTGCAGATGAGATCCTGTTGACCGCCCCGTTGAACCGCAGGTAGCAACCACATCACCTTTTGCAACCGAATCATTAAGTTCTTTCATATACTCATTCAGGTGTGCATAGGTTGATACAACCCCGTCTGCATGTCTTATAATAAGATAATTGCCGAGAATATTAGATCGACCGCGAAACACAACGATTCCGTCAGCTATAGATTTTATCGGTGTACCAATATTTGCACTGATATCAAGTCCTGTATGAAAAAGTTGTCTTCTTGTTATGGGGTCCGACCTCATACCAAATCTTGATGTTATCCTTCCGGCCATCGGGATTAAATATATTTTTTCGGTTATCTGCTCTTTTTCTCTTGCTGTCATTTGAGACCCGGGGATAAAAAGATTATCTCCTGCTTTAATAACATTTGAGCTTAACTCATTCGCATCAGCGATTGCCTGCCAATTTACGCGATAACGACCGGCGATAAGATTCAAAGAATCATTATTTCTAACCTCTATCAATCTTCCGTTATAACTCGGTATCTGCAGTCTCATGCCGGCTCTTAATATTCTATTATTAAAAAGGTTTTTATTACACAGGTATAGTGTATCAACCGTAACTCCGTTGGCCGACGCAATCCTGCTTAAAGTTTCACCGTTTACGACGGTAATTGTTCTAAATCTGACTGCCGGTGTAATAACAGCACTTATTGGTCTTGTTTCTATCTCCGTTATTGATTCACTTTGATTTTGATCAGAATTGATATTTATCAGATCTTCAGTATTTCTTCTTCTGTCAACAAAAATCTCACTATTAAGCTTGACATTCTCCTTAGATGAATCAGCATAACCTAAAGTAACGCCAAAAAGTAAAAGAAAAACAAAACTTGACACAAAGAATACCGCTATATACAAACCGCCGCTTTTATTATTTAATAATGTTTTTTTATTGCCAATATTTGCCGGTTTGATATTTCTCTTGGTTTGAATAGTTTTGTGTTTATTTGCATCAAAATCCCAAAGAATTTCGCGCCTATATCTGATGTTCCCTGACAAATACTTCTCCTTGAGAATCTATTATTAAAAAGGATAAATAGAGAGATATTAATAAATCTTCGGTATAATCTAAAAAAAAATAATAAATCATTTAAATAAATATTTGACTAAGAAGATAAAATAGTGTTAAAATACTCTTAAATTATTAGCTTGGCGATTAAGGATAGATATGTCTTCACTTGATGATATTAAAAAGAAACTTAAAATTGAGGATATGGATCGCACTGACAGAGATAAAATTTTCAATAAATTTGTAGAGAAAGGCGGTCAGGTTATCAAGGATAAACCGGCAGGTCAATCAATAAAATTTAATAGAGATAAACAAAGAGCAGCACATCAAAAGATGGCTCAAAATAGTCAGGATATACGCCAAAAATATGATAAATCCAACAAAAACAGATCAAACAGCGGTTCAGGCGATCAGAATGACTCAAAAAAGAATAAAAGGTATTTTTCTGAATTTCTAAACGGCTTTTTTCAAGGCACTTTTAACCTATACGGTAAGATATCCAAAAAATTTACCGAAACAATCGAAAAAGATTTTTATGAAATAGTATCGTCTTTGAACTTCTTAACAGGGCAGATATTACTTCTCGATGAAGAACACAAATGGCAGATGGTTAACTTTATCTCGCAAAAAAACAAGTTCGGTTATGAGCTTATAATGCGAATCAATAAACTGCAAGACGACAATAAGCTCTCAAAAATTGTCGGATTTTACAGTAAAAGCAACAGTATTATATGTGATCCGATTATCGATGATCTTTATGTATTTCAGAAAGAACTCGTTATCCTCTACCCTTACTGGGAAACCATTAAAGACATCCTCTGGAGATCGAGCGAATATTATCAGCAATTAACACAAACTCAGCCGTATCTTAATAAAACACGGATAAATAAGATGGTTGATTCGCTTTTTAACTCTTATTACCCCCGTTTTCATACAATAATTAACTATAATACAGGCAAAAGAACTCCGTATGATTATAGAATCATGTATAGTGATTACGGAATACAGACTACCGAAGATATCGGGTTTATCACAAAATCAATTATGGAAGAACGAAAAAAGTACTTGGAACGGCTTGAGAAAGAAAAAGAAGAACGCCTAAAAAATCTTCAAGAGGAAGTTGAAAAAAAAGAAATTGAGAAGATGCCTAAGTATCTTGTTAAAGGACTTGAGTTAATTGACACGATTCTTGCAAAAAATAAGGGTAAATCTGATGATAGTATAGTAAGATTATTTGATCCTAAAGAGAAAATGGTACATTTTTATAAAATATTCACTGAATTTGATAAAGAATACTCATTTATTATGACAACCTCTCAAATAAAGTTTATTACAAGAGTTGAAGGCGGTGTCAAGGTAGATGTTAAATATGACATGGATAACCTATACATAAAATACAGCGAGATATCATCACATCTTAAAGAATATATCAAACTAACAGAAGAATATAAAGATTATGTTAACTCACTTGGTGATCAACCGACAATACAAAGACAAAAAATCGAAAAAGTAAACATTAAAAGACATCAATCACTATTTGAGGTCAAAAACAGAGGGGCATTATTCTTTAAGGCATTTGCGGCAAAGCTCGAAGTGCTTATTAAAGACTATAATACAGAAAAAAAACTCATTCAAAACGCTGATGATAGTCTGCACTTCCAGATTGAACTCGGCGATAAACGGATATTTGAAAACACGCCAATAATTAAAGCTATTATTGTTGCGTTTAGTTTATCAAGCGCATTTCATTATTATATTGTTCACGATAAACTCAGTACAAACAGCTTGTATCTCCCTGTTGATAAAGATAATTTAACAACAGAAGAAAACTCTCCACAAACAACTGATGAAGACAAACAAGATTAGTCAATATTGGGTTTTGTCAATAATACTGCTTGTTACTCTGATTTTGATACTCTACTTTAGAATTGATATTAATACGGGTAATTCTATGGAACCATGCTTTTATAAAAATGATATAATAGTATCAACAAAAATAATCTCCCTGGGAACAAGCCCTTTCTATGTTATCAATTATTATAATATTTTAATACTAAAAAAAATCGCAGGTTATGATGATGATATTGTTGAATTTACTAATGGTTCTCTCTTTGTCAACAATTCACTTGATCAAAACAATTTAATATTCTATAACTACACCGGTAGGTTTATCCCCGGACACGGTAATTTCTTTTTTGTAAGTCTAAACCCGTCAGGTATATCAAGTATTGATAGCGGGATTCTTGATAAGAAATGTATCGTTTCCCGTGTTTTATTTTCATTCAATCTTAAAAGAGGTATTACCTTCAAATGAACTTTAATGTTCAAAACAAAAACTCTAACAATCTCTCTTCGATCAGATTAAGAGTATTGATATTTGTATCCTTATTCATAACTCTGATTCTTGTTTCAAGGGTGATATACCTTATAACAATCGACCCCGAGAAATTTATGGGCAGACAAAATATTCTGACAGATACCCGGAGAGGTGATATATACGACCGTAACGGTGTACTTCTTGCCGTAAGCGATGAGTTATACTCAATCTATGCACATCCTGATAAAATTGCCCAAGAAGAAAAAAGGACCTATGCTGACAAACTATCGTTGGTTCTTGATATTCCGGTCAATGAAATACTCGCTAAATTGGAACAAACCTCAAGTTTTGTATGGATAAAAAGACAGGTACCATATGATAAATACATAATAATTGAAGATATGCAGTTGAGTTTTATTGATGCAGCCAAGGAATTTAAGAGGTCGTACCCTTCCGGCAAAACAGCTTCCCATATTCTCGGATTTTGTAACATAGATCAGATTGGTCTTGAGGGTATTGAAAGCCGTTATGATCAGATACTATCAAGGCAAGGTTCGGTATTAAATGAAACTTATCTTGATACAAACAATATAGTCCTGACAATTGACAGCTTCATCCAGCTTCAAGCAGAAAAAGCTTTAAAAAACCATGCCGAGATCAATAACCCGAGAACCGGAGCTTTGATCCTCATGGATGGTCTTAATGGTGAGATTCTCGCTATGTCCGGATTTCCTGACTTTAATCCTAACACATACAGTCAATATAATCAGTCAACATTCCGTAATCCGGCAATATTCTACCAATATGAACCCGGATCCGTTCAGAAACTTTTCACAATGGCGGCTATCCTGGACAAAAACCCATCTGTAATAAATATGAAGTTTTATTGCGGCGGACAATATGAAGCAAACGGTATAACCGTAAAATGTACAGGTAATCACGGAGAAGTCGATATCGGCGGTATTCTTAAATACTCTTGTAATACAGGGACTTTAAGCGCAATGGAATACCTTTCATCAGAGAATCTGTTCAATTATTTTGAAAAAATGGATTTTGGTATTAAAACCGGTATTGAACTTCCAGGTGAACAGCAGGGTATATTCAGAAGTTTTGATCAATGGTCAGGGCGATCAAGATATGCTATACCGATAGGACAGGAGATGAGTGTAAATGCTCTTCAGATAGTCAAGGCGGCAACAATATTCCTCAACAACGGACAATTATTAAAACCCCAAATAATAAAAACTGTATTTACTACGGATGGAAGAATTGTACTAGAGAACAGAAGAGAGGTAATCAGACAGGTTATCAGCAAATCAACAGCAGAAATGGTACTTAACTCAATGCAGTTTGCAACTCAGTCCGGGGGAATAGAGACCCAATTGAAGGTTAACAATATAAATTTTCTCGCAAAATCCGGTACAGCCCAGATATTTGACTCAACGACAAACAGATATTCAACAACTGAAGTAACTTCATCATTGATAGCTTTTTTTCCTGCAGAAAACCCACGCTATATTGTTTACGGATACCTTGACAGGCCTAAAGGTGAAACATACTGGGGCGGAATAATAATCGGTAGAATGATCAAGGAGTTTATCGAAAATATAAGCGGATATCTTCCGATAGAAACCTACAACACATTCATTATCAATCAAAACAGCCTGGTTTCAGAAACAAATAATATTGAACCTTTAACCGGATTCCCATTTATAATGCCTGATATAAAAGGGATGACTCCATCTGATGTACTATATTTATTTAGTGCGGTAAACACAAATATTGTATTGAAGGGACAAGGCAGTACTGTTAACAATCAAAATCCTGCCCCCGGTATAGTTGTCAATAGCCCGATAACTATAGAGGTATCGCTTAGATGAATACCGCAACACAATCAATATCTGATATAAACAGACAAATATCCGATAATTTCAGATCAATAATCGATAATATTGAACCATATTCACTGGAACAAACAAAAAACGGTTATTATACAATACAGATAGAAAATATTTATATTCACTCAAAATACGACCCCATTAAAGAAGCAGACAGATTGTTTGAGATATTTCAAGACTCCTTAGGTGAGATTGACATTCTTATTATAAACGGGGCCGGACTCGGCTATTTTTTGATTAAATGCTTATCCTTTTTAAAAGAATTAAAAAAAAGACCTGTCATTATTTACATAGAACAAGACATAAGGATTTTTAGATCGTTACTTTCAGTTTTTGATCTATCAGAACACATAAAAGATGAAAAGTTTAAAATTTTTATCAATCCCGAAAAAGAACTTGTCGGTAGTTTTGTTCAGTCTGTCCCTACAAAAAATATTAAATACTACAACCACCGTTCAACATACCAGCTTAATCATGGATATTATAAAGAATTATATAACTATCTTAACTATATTCTTGACCGTAAGGATATGAATACTGCAACATTCTTGAGGTTTCAAAAGTTATGGACACATAATATTCTTCACAATGCCCCATCAGCACATTTATATAGGCCTATCACACTGCTTAACAATATATCTTTAGGAAATACTGCGGTGGTTGTTGCAGGAGGTCCGTCACTCGATAAAAACATTAATTGGATTAAAAATAATCAGGACAAACTGATAATAATTGCAGTTGATACAGTTGTCGAGTACCTAAAAAATAACGGGGTTAGAATTGATATCATCGTTTCTATCGATCCGCAATACTGGAATTATAAGTACTTAGAATCTGTCGATATCAAAGACGAAATACTTGTTACAGACATCTCAAGTTATCCTAAAGCTCTAAAACGATTTAAGGCAGGCAATATATTTATACCGGATTCAATTTTTCCCCTCGGAAGATATATTCTCGGCGACAAAAAAAGAGGAGTTACAGGAGCAGGCGGGTCTGTTGCCACTACGGCATTTGATACGGCAAGAATCATAGGATCTTCATCGATTGTACTAATAGGACTTGACCTCTCGTTCCCTAACAGAAACACACACTTTAAAGGTGCTTTTTTTGAAAAGAACTTTTTATGTATCCAAAACTATTTCAATACGGCTGAAAGCAACTCATACCGCTATCTTGCCCATGTTGATATGCAGTTAATTAAATATAACGATGAACGATTTGTCTATTCTGATCAGAAAATGATTATTTTTAAAAAGTGGTTCGATCGCGAAGTTCCACTCACTCAAGTACCTGTTTATATGCCGTACTCAGGCGGTGCATTCGTTGAAGGCATTAGAAATGTAGATCTCTCAGAAATACTGTTGAATAATTCAAACATTATGGAAACAAGAACAAAACTTCAAGCAATATCATCGGAAAAACCTAATACAACAGAATCATCTGCCATTTCAAAACTTAACCGTTTGCTCGAGTGTTCTGCTGTAATTAAAAAAAGATCTGCAGAAATAATTAAATTGATACCGGATGATCCGATAAAAACACCTCCCGATATCCAAAAAATCGAACAGCTTGAGAAACAACTCTTTCACGATCCTATGATAAGCGATATTGTCGATATAATATCATCTTCCGCTCAAGACATCCTATTATCTATCAAAGAGGAATACGAGTTTGATGATAACCCGCTAAAAGGATTGTGGATAAAGACGGCAAAACTCTATAATGCAATCAACACACTGACGATTTTTTTTGATGAAATTTTGAAAAAACTCCTAAAGAATTTGCTTAATAATAACGATAATTAATTTGTAGGAATGGAACTTATATTACCCTCCCAAAATATACCATTCTACCCTATGGAAAGGTGCCTGCCTTTCCATTTTTTATTTTTTTCTTGATTATTTTCCATAATAGCATTATCTTTTCGTTACTCAATAATAAGGGTTATTATATGAACAGCCAACAAAACATAACAATTAAAGGTGCTCGGGAACACAACCTAAAAAACATCGATATTACTCTTCCTCGTAATAAATTTATCGTTATTTCCGGTGTCAGTGGTTCCGGTAAATCATCTTTGGCTTTTGATACAATATATGCCGAGGGTCAGAGACGATATGTCGAGTCTCTATCTGCTTATGCAAGACAATTTCTCGGTCAAATGGAAAAGCCCGATCTTGATTATATTGAAGGTTTGAGCCCCGCAATATCCATTGAACAAAAAACAACTCATAATAACCCGCGATCAACAGTCGGTACGGTAACCGAGGTTTATGATTATTTAAGATTATTGTTTGCTCGTATTGGTGAACCATTTTGTTATAAATGCGGAAAGAAGATTGAAAGTCAATCAATCGACAGCATTATTGACAGTATCCTTAATTTTCCTGAGGGTAGCAAGATACAAGTCCTTGCTCAAGTGATTAAAGACAGAAAAGGTGAATACCAAAAAGTATTTGAGGATGCAAAGAGATCCGGATTCTTACGGGTAAGAGTTGACGGTATAAATTATCAGATTGACGAAGATATTAAACTTGATAAAAACAAAAGACACACAATAGAAATAGTAGTTGATAGAATAATAATAAAAGACGGTATACAAAAAAGACTTACAGAATCTGTTGAAACAGCTCTTAAATTAACCAATGGTACAGTTTCAATAGAATGCAACAACAATACAACAGTTTTTTCAGAGAAGTTTGCTTGTATAGATTGCGGAATTAACTATCCTGATATACAACCGCGTCTATTCTCATTTAATGCGCCGCACGGATGTTGTGAACACTGCCATGGTTTAGGGGAACTTAGAGAATTTAGTTTAGATAAAATTATCCCCGATGAATCACTGTCGCTTAATAACGGAGCAGTTTTGACCCATCTGCCGAAACATAACTTTGTTTATCAACAGGTCAGATCGGTTGCTTCTCATCACGGGATAGACCTGAATACCCCGTGGAAGGATCTTTCTACGGAAAATAAAAATATTCTCCTGTACGGGTCAAGTGAAAGTATCCATTTTGTATATAAAACAAAAGAAAAAAAAGGTAATTGGGAGTATGAAGGCAAATTCAAAGGTATAGTCAACGATTTAAACCGTAGATACAGAGAAACAACCAGTGACGGCGTTAGAAAATGGTTTGAAGGATTTATGTCATTTCAAACTTGTACGGTCTGTAAAGGCAAAAGACTCAATGAGATGGTGTTATCAATACTAATAAACGGCAAGAATATAATTGAGGTTACTGAAATGCCGGTTACAGAAGCAATTAAGTTTTTTGAAAACCTTAATCTCACCGATAACAGGTTGAAAATCGCCTCTAAAAGAGATAAAAGCCCGTTTATCATTCTTAAATGATGTCGGGCTTCAATACCTCACACTCGACCGTAAAGCAATGACACTTTCAGGCGGAGAAGCCCAAAGAATAAGACTTGCGACACAGATAGGATCTAAACTCGTCGGAGTATTATACATACTCGATGAGCCGACAATCGGACTCCATCAAAGGGACAATGACCGGTTACTTTCTACACTTTGCGATCTAAGAGATATCGGCAACACATTAATTGTTGTTGAACACGATGAGCAGGTAATAAGAACAGCAGACATCGTTGTTGAACTCGGTCCCGGCGCAGGTGAACACGGTGGAATGATTATTGCTCAAGGCACACCCGAAGAGATAGCAAACAATTCAGATTCGATTACAGGAAAATTCCTTAAAAACCCCGGGCTGATTAAGGTGCCGGAAAAAAGAAGAACAGGTAACGGCAACTTCATAACTGTATCTAAAGCCACACTCCACAATCTAAATAAGCTAAGTGTCAAAATACCTTTGGGGGTAATGACCGCAGTTACGGGTGTCAGCGGATCCGGTAAGTCCACATTGATTAATGATATACTTTATCCTGTTCTTCACAATAGATTGAATAATGCAAAAACTGAAATTGAATGTGATGCGGATATTACAGGAATCGAACACCTTGATAAAGTCATTAATATTGATCAATCCCCCATCGGCAGAACTCCCCGATCAAATCCCGCCACATATATAGGTGTATTTACACACATTAGGGATCTCTTCTGTGAACTTGAAGATTCAAAAATTCGAGGTTATAAAGCCGGCAGATTCTCATTTAATGTAAAAGGTGGAAGATGTGAAAACTGTCAGGGAGATGGTGAGATTAAAATTGAAATGAATTTCCTCCCCGATGTATATATAAAATGTGAGGTTTGTAAAGGTAAAAGATACAATCGTGAAACCCTTGAAGTAAAATATAAAGGATTCTCGATCTCTGATGTACTTGATATGACTGTTGAACAAGCCCTTGAATTATTTGATAAACACCCTCAAATCAAGCGAAAACTTCAGACACTTAATGATGTAGGGCTTTCTTACATAAGACTGGGGCAGTCATCAACGACACTTTCCGGCGGCGAGGCTCAACGGATCAAACTTGCTCTCGAATTATCAAAAAGACAAACCGGCAAGACAGTTTATTTGCTTGATGAACCTACAACAGGTCTCCACTTTGCCGACATTATGCAACTGATATCTGTATTAAATAAACTGGTTGATGAAGGCAATACAATGATAATAATTGAACATAATCTTGACATTATTAAGATTGCCGATCATATTATCGATCTTGGTCCCGAAGGGGGAGATAAAGGCGGAAAAATAATAGCACAAGGCACGCCGGAAGAGATAATTGAATCAAAAACATCACATACAGCAAGGTATCTTTCAAAAATAATCAAAAAATCAACTATCTAACGATACTCTTTCCAATTTATATATATACCTAAGCAAGCTAAGGTAAACCCTATTCCACGCAAGAGATAAGTAAGACTCTTAATATAACCGTATTTAACGAATATTGTTCTGAAAGGCAAAGAAATTACGGCATAATTTAAATAAATCCATGATTTAAACAACATTTTCACTTTAAAACTCAACGATTTTCTAAAAAATGTTTTATCGTTTGATGTCCTGAACGCTCTTTTAAAATAATAAGAATAACTCATCCTTTTTTTTTCAAGCGGCTCATAAACTACAGAGTCTGACACCCACCTGATTATACATCCGCTCAAAACTGCCCTGTTGAAATACTCTGCATCAGATCCGCCGGTCAATCCAAAACTTTCATTGAAATATAATGACAAATCTCCGACAAACTTATGATAATCAAAAAGTATATTTCCGGAATTAGCAGTTTCAAGTAATAAATGATGAGCCATCTGTTCCCGTTGAAACAATCTATTAACAACTATCCACTCAGGTGTATCTTCAGGATATACCGTTTTAACATAACCTAACACACAATCCGCATCTGTTTCATCATATGACTTAATGAGATGTGCAAGCCAAAGCGGATCAACAATTTCATCATCATCTATGAAAGCAACAAGGTCTGCCCCGAGCTCCCCTGAGATTCTTAAAAAATTGTTTCTGGCAAATGGGATTCCTCGATTCTTTTCTAATGAATAATAAATAGTAATCGCTGAGGTTTTAGAATAGTTTTCTATTAAAAGCTGTGCAGAACCAACCGGATCATTATCAACTACTACTATTACCGGTTCTATACTATCCGGTATAAGAGCTTTATTAACAGAATCGAGCGCAAGTAAAATGAGTTCCGGTCTTTTGTATGTACAGATACCTATTACGAGTTTCCGCGACACCATAAACTACTGAGCCTTTTTTGTATCTATAACAATAAAATTCTTCATAATCTTGAGATATTTTGATATCGAGTTATAGATATTAATAACTGCAGTAATAAATTCTTTGTTTCCTGAGCCTTTTATTACTTTCATATTTGTAATGTATACCGGCTTAGGATTCTTAAAGTCCTGCAATGCTTCATAAAGATGAACCCCCAACTGATATAATAACTCTGCTGATTTCTTATTTGTTTCTTTTAATTTATCATTAATCGACTCTATCATTTTATTTATCTTGATCTCAATAGATTTATTATTATTAATTCGATAACTCTTTATATGGGACTCAAGTTTCAAAAATGAATTTGCTCCGGTTTCAGCAACAGAGTTCTCAACCTCGGATAATAAATTTGACAGCTCATTTACTGCAAAGAATCTGTCTGAAAATTTAGTTTGATAAGCTTTGTCATCAAAAAAACTCTCTACTATAAGCGAATTAATTATATGCCTGAATTCCTTTTCGTAAATATCATTTATAAAGGTCTTTGTTATCTTAAATCCTTGAATACTATCCAAACCGCCGAATCCCAGTGCTTCAAGCTCACCCATAAGATCGTCTGTATAACCTTTGATTTTATTCATAGGCTTATTATTAAACAAAGCCTGAATTTCCAGATAAGTTGTTTCTTCAGATACTTTCTGCAGTACAAATTCTTTATTCTTTGCAAATCTTTCATCGAGATCATGCCTGTATTTATCAAGAATAGATAAAGGCTTTGTTTCAATGGGAATAATTAGTTTTGGTTTCTCATCAATGTATTTACACATAGATAGAAGTTTTTGCGGATTAAGTTCATCCTGACACAGCTTGTAAATTGCGGCTACGGCATTGTTTGCTGCTTTTGCAAGTTTAGGAGCGTCCAATTCTGATACCCGTTTATAGATAATCGTGAAAATATTTGTCAGATCAGTTTTAGTCGGCAATGAACCGATCAAGAAATAAAGATCCTTCAAATCATTAATAATATCCCTACCGGAAACAGGATTATAAGCCGGGGCTTTGGTTTTATTAAAGTAAGGATCAAACTTAGAAAAGAACAGATCATAATTAAAAGTCGAGAGATGCTGTAATTTGTATAAAATATTATATTCTGTTTCAAATTTTGGCATATTTGATCTAGTAAAGTTGTTTTTATACATTAAAAAGTCTTCTTCAATCATTTTGATTGTTTTTGAAGGATTTTCAGACTCTTTCATCTTTTGAAGCATAAACTCTCTTATAAACTTATCACCTTTGGTCCTTGCTTCCTCAGATATATTTGCTTCAATAAGATAGTTAAGATATAGACGGCTCTTTTGTTCATCTTTGGCAAAAATAGTTGAATCGAGATGCGGCTTAAACTTCTCAAATTCCACAAAAACTGCATAAATTTTCATTAAAAAAAGATTGGTAACTGTTTTATCTTTGTTAATATATCTGTATTTATGCGGCTTGAAAACTTTATATATATCATTGAGCTGCTTTAACTTTTGAAGAGCCTCGTTGTCTCCGAGAATAACATGTTTAAGATAAACAAAAACTTCAGACATACCCATTTTAAATTTCCTGTTTTATTTTGAATAACAGCTATTTGATATATTCGGCTTAACTTAGGGTATTATAAAACTTTATTAATAATATATCAACAGTTTAAAGAAAAATTATACAATACAAATCTATAACTGCTTTACTTTTGTTTTTTTTTTTATACAATTTTCAATAATTAATTATTTAGGAAATTAACTATGTATAAAGGTATAATTCTTGCAGGCGGTAGCGGAACACGCCTATACCCCGTAACTCAGATCATATCAAAACAGCTATTGCCGGTTTACGACAAACCGATGATCTACTACCCGCTCTCAATCCTTATGCTTGCAGGAATCCGCGATATTTTAATTATATCTACCCCGCAGGATATCGGTAAATTTGAAGCGTTATTCGGTAACGGCTCACATATCGGACTAAACATTACTTATGCAGTACAGAATGCGCCTAATGGACTTGCTGAGGCATTTATAATCGGTGAAGAGTTTATCGGTAACGATTGCGTATCATTAATACTCGGAGACAACCTCTTCTATGGTCACGGGATAGGCGATATTCTAAAAAAAGCAACAAACAGACAACAAGGGGCAACAATTTATGGTTACTATGTAAATGACCCGCGAAGCTACGGTGTTGTTGAGTTTGATAAATCATTTAAAGCACTATCCATTGAAGAGAAACCGGTAAATCCTAAATCAAACTATGCTGTACCAGGATTATACTTTTATGATAATGATGTTATTAAAATAGCAAAAACTATTAAGCCTTCCGCACGGGGCGAACTTGAGATAACTACTGTTAATCAAGTTTATCTTGAACAAAAACGATTAAATGTTGACATTATGCACCGAGGTTTTGCGTGGCTTGATACCGGCACTCATGCTTCTATGACAGATGCGGCTAACTTTGTAAAAACCATCGAGGACAGGCAGGGTTTAAAGATCGCTTGTATAGAGGAGATCGCTTACCGGAAAGGATTTATCAGTAAAGATAAACTGATGGATATAGCAAAGCCGCTTGTTAAGTCCGGTTATGGCGAGTACCTTTTAAAAATAGCTAACGAGCAGGTGATATAATGGCAAGAACTCTTAAAAATATTCTGGTTACAGGCGGTTGCGGATTTATCGGGTCTAATTTTATCAGATATATGTTTGAACAAAAAGAGTTTAAAGGCAAGGTAATAAATGTTGATAAGCTCACATATGCAGGTAATCCGTTAAATCTCTCTGAAATATCTTCAAAGTACGGTGATGAACGATATTTTTTTTATAAAACCGATATTTGTGATGATATAGCGATAGAATCGATCTGGGATAATCATGATATCGATACGGTTGTCCATTTCGCGGCTGAGAGTCATGTTGACAGATCTATACACGGCCCCAAAGAGTTTATAAAAACAAATATAACCGGAACATTTAACCTTTTAGAAACTGCCCGCGAAAAATGGAACGGTAAAAACGGCGTCTTGTTTCATCATATTTCTACTGATGAGGTTTTCGGCTCGCTTGGTGATACAGGTTATTTCTATGAGGACACAGCCTATGACCCGCGAAGCCCGTACTCTGCAAGTAAAGCATCATCTGACCACATTGTAAGAGCATACTTTCATACATACGGTCTGCCTATAACACTATCAAACTGCACTAATAACTATGGACCTTATCATTTCCCTGAGAAACTGATCCCGCTTATGATATCAAATATGCTTGAAAGTAAAAATCTGCCGGTTTATGGTGACGGTAAAAACATACGGGACTGGTTATTCGTTACAGACCACTGCGATGCTATATGGCGTATTCTGCAAAGTGGTAAAACAGGCGAGTCTTACAATGTAGGAGGTGAGAATGAGTGGGAAAACATTAAACTGGTTAATGTACTCTGTGAAAAAGTTGCAGTTTATAAAGGTCTCGATAAAGATGCTTTTAAGGGTTTGATTACATTTGTAAAAGACCGCCCCGGACACGACAGAAGATATGCAATCAACTGTGATAAGATCAAAAAAGAGCTTGGCTGGAAACAGTCGGTTACATTTGAAGAGGGACTAAACGAAACAGTGAAATGGTTCTTTGAGAATATCTCCTGGATTGAAAGTGTTAAGTCCGGCGACTACAAAAAATGGATAGAGAAAAACTACGGGTAGGAATAAAGCTATGGAAACACACGACATTAGATGGATACAAAGATTTAACAACTACTGCAAGGCACTCGATCAGTTAAAAAGTGGGGTTATGCTTTCTAAAGAGAGATCACTTTCTGACCTGGAAATACAAGGGTTAATTCAAGGTTTTGAGTACACTCATGAACTTGCTTGGAACACCCTTAAAGATCTGCTTGAGGATCGCGGTAATCCTGAAAAGATTTTGGGTTCACGGGATGCAACGAGACTTGCTTTTAAGTATGAGCTGATAGTTGATGGTGACACATGGATGGATATGATCAGGAGTAGAAATCTGTCAAGCCATACTTACAATGAGGAAGTTGCCAATGATATTTATAATAAAATAGTTAATTTTTATTATAGTGCATTTATTGAACTTCAAAACTTACTCGGTACCGAAAAGACAAAAGAAGTAAACAATTTATGAAGTTCGGACTTAAAGATGAAACAATAGATAAAATTAACTCAGTTCTGGCAAAATATCCGCAAGTTTCTAAAGCTGTTATTTACGGTTCCAGAGCAAAAGGCAATTATAAAAACGGTTCTGATATTGACCTGACTTTACATGGAGAGCTCGATCTAACCATACAGTTTAAAATCGATAACAACCTCGATGACCTGCTGCTACCCTACACTTTTGACCTGTCAATATTTAGTAAACTCACCGACCCCGAGTTTATCAGTCACATAGAGCGGGTTGGACAGGTGTTCTATGAGCGGGGATGAGTATTCAACATTCGATAGTATCGCATTACCATTAATATTAAGTTAAATTAGTATTGCATTACTGTTTTAATTTGATATAATAGTATTGCATTACTAACTAATAACCGTACGAAGGATATCTTATGATAGATAAATTAAAAATTTTAAGCGACGAGTTTATACGACATGCTGAAAACAAATTTAAAAGATATTTTTTTTATGAAAATAAGTTATCAAACAGATTTTCTATAATCAAAGGTGGTAGAGGTATAGGAAAAACCGTATTTATACTTCAGTTTATTATTGAAAACTTTAAGGATGGTGAACGGGACAATGTGATATATATACCTGCGGATCATTTTTTACTCGGTAATCTATCACTATATGAAGCTGCAGAGGAGTTCTATAAAAACGGCGGAGAGTTGATATGTTTTGATGAAATTCACAAATATGCAAATTGGGCACAAGAGCTTAAGAGTATCTACGATACTTTCCCAAAGTTAAAAATAATTGTTACCGGCAGCTCCATTTTAGAGATTAGAAAAGGGGCCTTTGATTTATCACGCAGAGCAGTAAACTATGATATGACAGGCATGTCTCTCAGAGAATTTATTGAATTACATTATGAAATAAAATTCTCCGCATTTAACTTACAAGATATAACTTTGCAACACAAAGAGATTGCTGAGAATATTTTTAAAGTCCTCGAAAATAAAAACTTAAAAATACTTAAAATATTTAAGGAGTATCTGAATTACGGCTACTATCCTTTTTATAAAGAATATAATGACACGCATCTCTACATGAGAGTTTTAGAACAAAATATTCACACAACACTTGAATCTGACTTGATAGCAGTCCATCCGACAATCAATGGAATAAGTATTAAAAAGATAAAAAAACTTTTATCAATTATCTCAACTTCTGTCCCGTTTACTCCTGACTTGAAAAATCTTAAAACTCTAACTGAGGTGGGGGATGAACGCACACTAAAAACATATCTAAAGTATCTTGAAGATGCCGGAACTATAATAACTCTATCAGGCGGCGGTAGAGGGATCAGGGAGATGGAAAAACCTGAAAAAATCTATCTGAACAATACAAATTTGATATATGCTTTGAGAAATTTCCGGGAACCGGAGACAGGAAATATAAGAGAGACTTTTTTTATAAATATAGTTTCTAAAGATCATAACATAAAACCAGTTAAGTCAGGGGATTTCCTTGTTGATAATCAATACACATTTGAGATTGGGGGCAAGTCAAAAGACTTTAATCAAATAAAGGGCATAGAAAACTCGTTTCTTGCAATAGATGATATAGAATGTGGCGTAAACAATAAAATACCTTTATGGTTATTTGGATTTTTATATTAGTTGAATATTAGTAACATTGAGCGGGTCAGACAGGTGTTATGTGAGAGGGGATGAGTGGATAAGAGTTGACAAATTAATTTTAATATTGTATTTATTTTTTTGTATTTTTAACAACAATAAAATAATGTGGAGCCTATCTTGAAAAAGCTAATTATTATTGGTGCAGGCCTTTTTCAATATGACCTTATAATAAAAGCAAAAAGTTTGGGCTATCAAACACATGTGTTTGCATGGGAAGACGGAGCTATTGCAAAATCAGTGTCTGATTATTTTTACCCGATTAGCATAACAGAAAAAGAAGATATTTTGAAAATTGCAGAGAAAATTAATCCCGCAGGAGTTGTTACATCCGGATCTGACCTTGCAGTAATCTCAGTTAACTTCATTTCCGAAAAACTAAACTTAAGAGGCAACAGTGTATATTCATCATTGATTTCGACAAATAAATTTGAAATGAGAAAAGTACTAAGTAGCGATAATATACCTGTCCCTGAGTATTTCCAAATTAATTCAAAGTCAGATTTAGACGCAATTCCTATAGTTGAAAAGCCGTATATCATAAAACCAGTAGATAGATCAGGAAGCAGAGGTGTGGTTAAAATCAAATCTAAAAAAGACTTGACTTCTGCCTATCGGATAGCACTTGATTCATCGTTTTCAAAAAAAGTAATTTTGGAAGAGTTCGTGGAAGGAAAAGAGTATAGTATGGAAATGATATCAATTGACAGAAAACACTACCATCTGGCGACTACCGAAAAATTTACAACTGGTGCTCCCAATTTTATTGAAACAGCTCATTTACAACCTGCTAGAATAGATAAAACAATAGAGTCTAACGCAATAGAAATAATAAAAAAGTCATTAGATGCACTTCAAATTGTTAATGGGGCATCTCATTCCGAATTCAAAGTAACTAAAGATGGTTCAATTTTTATTATTGAAATTGGTGCAAGAATGGCAGGTGATTTTATCGGATCAAGTTTGGTCAATATCAGTACAGGACACGACTATTTAAAATATATCATAGAAGTTGCATGTGGAATTGAGCCCGATCTATTAGAATCTAAAACGATTAATACCGGTTTTGTTAAGTTTATTTATTATAATGAAGATATTAGTAACTACATAATTATAAAAGATAATAGCAATATTTCAGTTATTAAAGAATCAGAAAATATTTCATTACCGGAACAAAAAGTTAGTGACAGTTCAACTAGGGGATCTTATTATATTATAAAAACTAATACTATAGAAAACATAGCCAAGCTAATTCAATTAGAAGAATATAAATATAACTAAAAGGTAAAAAAAAATGATACTTTCTATAGTAACAACAATGTATCGTTCATCTCAATATATAATGGAGTTCTACGATAGGATAACAAATACAATTCAAAAAATTACCAATGAGTATGAAATTATTTTTGTAAATGATGGATCACCTGACGATTCGTTAGAAAAAGCATTACAATTAAATATTAAAGACCCCAAAGTCAAAATTGTCGATTTATCAAGAAATTTTGGCCATCACAAGGCAATCATGACAGGTCTTTCAAAGACAACCGGCGATTTTATTTTTCTAATAGACATCGATCTTGAGGAGGCACCTGAATATATTGAATTATTTTGGGAAACTATACATAAAACTGAGTCAGATGTTGTTTTCGGGATTCAAACAATCCGTAAAGGAAATATCAGCGAAAAACTATCAGGAGCCTTGTTTTATAATATGTTCAATCTTTTATCATCTGTAAAAATCCCCAAAAATCCAACTACCTGCAGAATAATGACAAAAAGATATGTTAATTCTCTATTAGAATACAAAGATAAAGAACTGATGCTCGCCGGATTAATGGAGTTAACCGGTTATAAACAAGTATCAATCCCTTTTGAAAAGAAATCCAGAAAAAAATCCTCTTATAGTATATCCAAAAAAATTGATCTTATGGTAAATTCCATAACTTCATTTTCGAGTAAACCGTTACATTTTGTTTTTTACTCCGGAGTTTTGATCACTTTATTTTCATTTTTTTGGATAGTATCAGTGGTAGTTCGAAAGTTTTTTTTCGATATAAGTTCCGGCTGGTCTTCACTAATTGCATCAATATGGTTTTTGGGAGGATTCTCTATATTAAGTATAGGAATAATTGGTATATATTTATCAAAAATATTTTCAGAGGTTAAAGATCGTCCATACACAACTATAAGAAATTTTTATAACAGAGATGAAAAAGTTAAATAATAATAATAATAAAGGAATAGTATGTCAATTTTAGATAATGTTAACGCCTACAATAAGAATTTCAAATATGAGTTTGATAACGATATAATGCTTCGATATTACCCTAAGAGAATAATAAGTAAAATGAAAAAAGGTAAATTACTTGAACTTGGTTTGGGGCACGGATATACAATACAAGAATTTTTAAATCATACTGATAGATATACAATAATTGATGGATCAAGGGAAGTAATTGATAATTTTATTAAGAATAACCCGGATTTGGCTAAAAAAGTTGATATCATAGAATCGTTTTTTGAAAACTTTGAAACCGATGAGAAGTATAACTACATTGTAATGGGATTTGTTCTCGAACATGTACTTGACCCTGATTTGATTGTTTCAAAATTTAAAAGGTTTCTTGCTAAAACCGGAAAATTGTTTATAACAGTTCCAAATGCAACTTCACTGCACAGGCAAATAGGTCACCATGCAAAAGTGCTTGATGATTTAAAAAAACTTTCAGAATCAGATTTGTTACTCGGCCATCGGAGATATTTTGACATTAATGATCTTAAAAAATTAGCGAAGAATAGTAATCTTAACATAGTTAACATAGAAGGGATCTTCTTAAAACCATTTACAACCGGTCAATTAATGTCGCTTAATCTCGATGATAATGCTATAAACGGTTTACTCGAAGTCGGCAAAAACTACCCTGAACTATCTAACGCAATTATGATGGAGTTATCTTGTGGCTAAAATATTAATAACCGGTCATACAGGCTTTATCGGCTCATATTTATTTGAAAACTTATCATCAATACATGATTGTTTTGGTGTGTCAAGATCAACTGACACTGATATAGCTAACTACGAATCACTGCTACAAATAAACTTTAATCCCGATATTATCATTCACACAGCCGCATCAATCAATAATGATTTTGAGACTTGTTTTAATTCTAATATAGTCGGAATTCACAATATATGCAAATATGCTGTAGAAAAAAATGTAAAATATATAATTTTACTCTCATCTATTTTTATATATGATATGCCTGAAAATGAGTATTATGGAGTGTACGGAAAAACTAAAAGAATCTCTGAAGATATAGCTATCGAGATGTGTAAAAATAACAATATCGATCTTACTATACTTCGTTTGTCTCAAGTTTACGATAAAAAAGGAGTTGCAAAAAAGAGTCAACCATTTCTATATACCTTAATTGATAATATACATAAAAACAAACAATTCGATATCTACGGGAAAAAAAATCCTTTGAGAAACTTTATCGATATCGAATATCTGGTTCAAATAGTTATGGAAGTATTATCAAAAAAAAAGACGGGTATATACAATATAATAAATGAAAGAAGCCATACAATTATCGAATTGGCTTTTATGATATTTAATCAATTAAACATAGAAGCAAAAATAAACTACGATGAAAACAAAGAGAACATTAAAAGTATCTACATACCAAATACAGGTTTATTAAAAACCACACTTAGACCTAAAATATTACACCAAGGGATTAAAGAGATAATCGAATATGAAAACAGAAAAAACTTATAATATATTAGTTACCGGTGTTGGTGCTATAATCGGTTATGGGATACTCAAGAACCTCAGACACTCTAAGTTTAAGGTAAAATTATTTGGGATAGATATTTATAATGATGCTATCGGGCAAGCTTGGTGTGATAAATTTATACAAGGTGTAATGGCAAGCTCTGAGTCATTTATTCCATTTATAAACACCATAATAGAAAACGAATCAATAGATCTGGTTATCCCCGGCATAGAACAAGATTTAGCTACTTTCATTTTTAATAAAAAAAAACTATCATCAAAGGCAGTCTTTGTCCTAAACAACGAATCATTGCATAACATACTAAGCAACAAAAAAGAAAGTTATTTCTTTTTAAAAGAAGCTGTCCCTTTAATTGAGTCTATTGATTATCACTCATGTTTATATATAGAAGCTAAGAAAAACTTTGGACTCCCTTTTATATTAAAAAAATATGAATCATATGCTTCAAAGGGAGTCGCTTTAATCAACAACTTAAGTGATTATAAATATTATTCAAGAAAATTTGAAAATAAATGCATGGCACAAAAAAGATTAAATATTGTTGATAACGAATACACCTGTTCTGTTTTTGGTTTAGGCGATGGATCTTATGTAAATCCAACATGTCTGAAGCGCGAACTAAGCCAAGAAGGTGCTACAAAAAAAGCAAAAAGTGTTTTAATTGATATTATCTTATTAAATATTTTAAGAGTCTTAACAGAAAAATGCAAATTTTCAGGGCCGACTAACCTTCAATTTATTAAAGAAAAAAACAACTATTATTTGCTTGAGATAAATCCACGAACATCATCTTCAACTTCAATTCGAAGACTACTTGGAGTTAATGAAGCAGAAATGTGCATAGAGTTCTTTTTGTTAAATACAATCCCAGAGATAAAAGAACAAAAAAGCGGATCTGTAATAAGATTTATTGAGGATTATTATTTTGATAGCAATAATTTCTGATATTCATGGTAATTTACCAGCTTTAAATAAAGTAATGTCTCATATTAAAAAAGAAAATGTAAGAAAAATCATATCTCTTGGAGATGTTGCCGGGTACTATCCATTTATTAACGAAGTTATTGAGCTTTTGATAAAACATGATGTTATAAACATAGTCGGTAATCATGATAGATATCTAATTGATAACACTGAATGCCCAAGATCTCATACCGCAAATATTTGCCTTAAATATCAAAAAAAAGTAATTGATAAAAATAACTTGAACTGGTTAAAAATGTCAGTCTCAAAATACGAATCAAATATAATCAGTTGTGTGCATGGTGGTTGGAATAACCTTGAAGATGAATACTTGTACACAATCTCAGGCGAATACTTTCAAGATTTACCACAAAACTATTTTTTTTGTGGTCATACTCATGTTCAAAAGTCTATTTTGTTAAAAAAAAATAAAACATTTGTTAATCCCGGATCTATCGGTCAACCTCGCGATGGTAATAGAGATGCGGCATATTGTTTATTTGACGAATGTTCAGGCGAAATATCACTTTTTCGTGTTCCATATGATATCAGTGAAGTTGAACATAAAATGAAAGTATTGGGATTTGAAGAAAAACTATATGAAAATCTGTATAGTGGGTCAAGAATAGGCGGGAAAACAGACTCTATAGAATACATAGAAAAATGTTTATAGAATAAGTATTTAGCAAAACCAATTTTAATATTTACTTTAATTAATTTATATAATATAAGCTAAACTATGAAAAGTTTTATAAGATATTTATACATAATCCTTTCTGTCTTCCTACAATCCCTAACAGTAGTTCTAGGTAAATTTGCATCTATGCAAATGAATAGTTTTTCTATAATAAATGTAATACTTAATCCATACTACTGGGGTGTTCTAATCTGTCTCGGACTGCAGGCGATATTTTGGCAACTTGCACTAAAACACTTCAAGCTCTCTTTTGCATATGTTTTTAACAGTTTATTATTTGTTCTTATACTGTTGTACAGCTTTTTTATTTTTAAAGAAAAAATCAGTTTGTATAATATAATTGGTGCGTTACTTATTGTGGGTGGAACAACATTTATAATAACTTATAGGAACACTAATGAATAAGTATCATTTAATATATTTGACAGCGTATTTGATAACCGGGGTCTCTCAGATACTACTAAAAACTGGAGCTAATAGATACAAAGACATAAGTAAGATATCGATATTTTTTAACATATATTCTATCTTAGGTTATGCGTTGATGTTTTGTACAACTATTATGACTTTATATGCTTTTAAATTTATAGAAGTCAAATCAGTAATTATTTTGATGCCTTTTTTGTATATCTTTTTGTATATCTTATCTTTTTTTATTTTAAAAGAAAAAATCAGTTTTAAACATATAATCGGAACAGTAATAATTGTAACCGGAGTAATTATTTTCAACTTATAGAAGGAAACACTTAGATGATAACTTGTCCAAAATGTAATACCGAATTAACCGATTTGTTTTGCAAACACTGCTCTATAAGTTATGCTGTTAATGATAAAATAATATCGTTTATATCAAACACCGAAAACAATCTTGATGACTACAAACCGGAAGGTCTTGACAAACTCTATAACTATGAAAAGATCAACTTCTGGTTTAAAAATAGAATGAAATTAATACGAACTGTTTTTAAGAAATTCATTAAAAAAAATTCTCATATACTTGAAGTCGGTGCGGGGACAGGCTATGTAGCAGAGAACTTGATAAATGCCGGATTTACTGATTACTCTATCGGTGAACTTCACTTAAACGGTTTATTATACGCCCAAAAACGGGGACTAACAAACTTGTATCAGTTTGATCTATACGATCCGCCATTCAATGATGAGTTCGATGTCGTTGCTATGTTTGATGTGATAGAGCATATTGAAAATGATGGTAAAATAATTCAGAATATCGGTACTATACTAAAAAGCAAAGGCAAACTTGTTCTGACTGTACCTGCGCATATGTTTTTATGGTCTAAAATTGATGATATTTCGGGGCATAAAAAGAGATATAATATTAAAACTATCTCTGACTTGTTGAAGCAGAACGGATTTAAAGTAAGATACATCACACATTTTAACCTGACTATTCTCCCTTTTTTAATGATCAGATCATTTCTTTCCAAAAACGATTATAAAGAATCAAATAGCGGTTTAAAAATAAGCACTATCTCAAATACCCTTTTTAATATCTTATGTACAATTGATAGAATATTTTTAAAGCTTTTCAAACTTCCTGCCGGTGGAAGTATAATTGCTGTTGCAGAGAAAGGATAGGTAGTTTTCTATGATACCATTTAATAAACCATACTGTACAGGAGTTGAACAAACTTATATCTCTGAAGCGATTGCAAACGGTAAATATTATCTGACATATTAGATTTGTTATGTTATTATACTAATTATATTTGGAGCATGAAGTGGATGTTAATACAGAAAAGTTAAAAGAAAATATTATAAACTCCTTAAAAACGGTAAATGCAATTAAAATAATACTATTTGGAAGTTATGCTTACGGCACACCAACATATGATAGTGATCTTGATATATGCGTAGTTGAAGAAACCATAACCTCAAAAACTGATGAAAAGAAAAAAATTAGGGATTTGTTAAAATCAATAAAAATACCTAAAGATATAATAGTTACACCTTACGATGAGTATGAATTTTACAAAAATGAAATAAACTCAGTATTTTATGATATAGATAAAAAAGGGATCATACTGTGGCAAAACAACAATTTTTAAAGCAATATCAAATCTTTTTAATAAAAGCAAAAGAAGACTTTGCCGCGGCTAAGTATTTATATAATGGATTTAAAAATGATGAAATTGATTTAAATATAAGTATAATATGTTTCCATCTTCAACAGAGTGTAGAAAAAACTCTAAAAGCAACACTCGACTATTATAATATAAAATTTCCTCATAGCCACGACATTGAAGACTTACTAAATATTATAACTGACAACAATATCACACTAATAGACAATGTACGGAATTTAGAACGGCTTACAGATTATGCTGTTGATTGGAGATATTCAATAATTCATGATGACATAAAAGACTCTGAGAAATATTTTACCTTAATAAACGAACTTATAGATTTTGTCACTAAAATGTTAGAAGGAACCGTACAATGATACCATTTAATAAACCATACTGTTCAGGAATTGAACAAACACATATCTCGGATGCAATTGCAAACGGTAAGTTGTCAGGAGACGGCCCTTTTACAAAAAAGTGCCAGAGTTTTTTTGAAAACAGATACGGATTTAAAAAGACACTTTTAACAACAAGTTGTACCGATGCACTTGAGCTTGCGGCTATTCTTCTTGATATACAAGCCGGAGATGAAGTTATAATCCCGTCATACACATTTGTTTCAACTGCAAATGCATTTGTGTTGCGGGGTGCTAAGATAGTTTTCGCCGACTCAATGCCTGATCATCCTAATATCGATGCTGATAAGATCGAACAACTGATTACCGCAAATACTAAAGCAATCGTACCTGTCCATTATGCCGGACATGCCTGCGATATGGATAAAATTTCTGGTCTTGCAAAAAAGTACAACCTGTTTGTTGTTGAGGATGCGGCGCAGGCGATCGATGTTTACTATAAAGGGAAACCGCTTGGGAGTTTCGGAGACCTTGCCACATTCAGCTTCCATGAAACCAAAAACATCGTCTGTGGTGAGGGCGGAATGCTTGTCATAAATAATGATAAGTTTTTAAAACGCTCCGAGATCATCCGTGAAAAAGGGACAAACAGAAGTGCGTTCTTTAGAGGTGAAGTTAACAAATACGGTTGGGTTGATATCGGTTCATCGTTTTTGTCAAGCGACATTCTTGCCGCATATCTTTACGGACAACTCGAAAATATAGAGAGAATACAAAACCGCCGGATAGAGATATGGAATAAGTACCACACTGCTTTAAAAAACGCTGACCTGAAAGGTATAATAAAACTATATGACACACCGCCTGAAACCACTAATAATGCACATATGTATTTTTTTACATGCAGAAATATTGATGAGAGATCATCTTTACTTTCATACTTAAAAGACAAGGGGATCGGTGCGACATTTCACTACCTGTCTCTCCACTCAAGTGAGTATTATATAGATAAACATGATGGCAGAGACTTAGTAAACGCTGACAGATATACAGATACACTTGTACGGCTGCCGCTTTATTATGAGTTAAATGATAAAGATGCGGATAGTATCGCCGCTTCAGTTGTCGAGTGGTGTAATAAACGGACTAAATAATTTTAAATCTTTAAGGTGTTAATAGTTATGATGAATAATCTTAATAATTTTCAATATGTTACTAATAGATTTTATGAATTAGAAAATGAATTAAAACTCCTTGAAGATGGAAATATAATTAAGCCATATTGGGAACGAATTAGATTTTCACTACATCAGAATATATGTATCAAACTCGGATTAGATGACAGGATACTAATAAATAAAAATAATATTATTGGAAAATTTAGTATTATACTAAATATAATTCCAAATTTAGTAACAATTAAGTCATATCTAAAAAAAGAAAAAAAATATTTATTCTTAACAAATCCTAGACGGAAATTATTAAGATCCGGGTTATATCATGACCTTTTTACCGACCCTTTGATTGAGTTATTAAATGAAAATTCAGTATGTGCATTAGAAATGCCTTTAAAAAACAGACACTATAAACCTGAATATACTAATAATCTTAAATACTTTGACTGGTATGAATTAATTATTAATTTACGAGCAAAATTAATTAAAAAAACACTATCTGCTGAGATTTTGAAAATTATTTCATCAATAGAGTCTGTTATTCTCGATTCTTTCAATTTAAGATTGGATATAAAATCTATGATAGTTAAATCACGCATAAGAATGAAGGCGGCTGTTCCTGTATATAAGAAATTATTAAGTAAAATAAAACCGGAAATAATTTTTCTTGTCTGCAGCTATGGTAAAGAGGACCTTATCGATGCGGCAAGAGAACTTGGAATTATATCAATTGAGTTACAACATGGAATCATTCATAAAAACCATCCGGGTTATAACTATCCCAATTCCGGAAAAAAAAGTTTTCCTGACTACCTTTTGGTGTTCGGCGACGAATGGAAAAAAGTCTGCAAGTTTCCAACATCAGAGACAAATATTATTCCTCTGGGATATCCATTCTTTGTGGAAACAACAGCAGAAATTAATATAAACAAAAACAATTCAATTATATATTTATCACAACCTAACAACGCAAAGAAACTTCATGAAAATTTTATTAAAACTGCAATAATGTATAAAGGTAAATACGATTTTATTCTAAAACTGCATCCGTTACAATATAAGAACAGAAAGACGATCTACTGCGAACTTAATGAATTTGAAGAAACCGGTCTTATAAAGGTTATTGACAGTGACTCCCCAACACTTTATGAGCTCCAGTCAGTTGCTGTATTTCAAGTTGGTGTAAACTCTACCGCGCTTTTTGAAGGTACTTATTTTAACTGCAAAACTATTATTTTGAAACTACCCGGTTATGAAAATCTTGAACCGTTTATTGACAGCGGATATTTTACATTTATCGAGCCGGATGATATACCCGATTTTGATTTATTGGAGAAAAAAGAAATAACAAAGAATGTTACTTTCTTTGAGAAAAATTGGAAGGATAATTTTGCTAATTTCTTATCAAATATTATAACTGATATTGATATTAACAATAAAATATGTTAACAACTTCTTAATATTTTTAATAAACAGAGGGTCTATGCAATTATTTAATAAGATTTTCAACATGTTTTACTTTCTAATCGGTTTCCCGTACAATTTTTTCAAAAAATATCCAATAATTATATCGGTCCTTATAATATCTCTATATTTTGCGCCATATTTGATTAAAGGCCAAAACTCCATTATAAGAATCCATGATAACCTTGATGCTAATATCTCTTGGATGAAAATGCATTTTGAAGGTGAAAGATTCTTTGCCGTTGCGAATGATGAAAATATCCAACCTTTAAACGGTATAAAAAAATATCTCCAAATTAATTTAAACGCTTATCCGTTCCTTTTATTCGGTTATTATTGGGGATATGTAGTTAATAAAATAATAATGTCACTAGTTGCTTTTATTGGAATGATCCTATTATTGAAAAAATATTTCTTAAAAGATTATTATGACAAAGTTATCCATTACGGCACTTCTTTATGTTTTGCATTGCTTCCTTTCTGGTCATTTACTCTTACAATTGCAGGACTCCCTTTACTTTTTTATACATTCTTGAACCTTAGAAATAATGAATTTAAAAAACAGAATTTTATTATTGTCGGATTAATGCCGTTTTACAGTTCAATTGTACTAAGCGGTCTTTTTATTATTATATTATTCTCGGTATTGTATATTTATGATCTAATATCAAGCAGAAAAATAATTACCGGCCTTTTCTGGGCAATTCTGGTTTTTACAGCACTCACTATTGTGGCAAATTATGAACTCTTTTTCTCCTTTTTTAGCTCCGGCAGTATCTCACACAGATCCGAATTCTTAAGTTCTCAAATAACCAATTTCAAAGGAACTATCAAGCTTTTTATCAAGCTCCTTACAGGAAACGGTATAAGTCATGCATTTAGTTTTCATGGAACATTTATCCTACCTGTCAGTATTGCGGCTTTATTATTTCAAATTGCTACAAAAAAATTCAACAAGACTTTCTTAATCATTGCTTTCTTGATTATATTATTTTACCTTATACATGCGCTCTTGTTTTTTGCTCCGGTTTCCAAGTTTTATTCTATTCTATTTCAACTTATATTTATAAGAATGGAACGCATATCTCTGTTAACTTCATTTCTATGGTATGTGTTATTAACTCTCTCAATAGTAGAAATAATAAAATATGACAAAAGGCTAAAAAAATTATTATTATTCACAATAATACTTCAAATAGGATTGTTGTTTATAAACCATGAATCACTATACTACGCAAATAGTAGAAATACTCCTTCATTTACAGAATTTTATGCAGAAAATCAATTTTCGCGAGTAAAAGAACTGATTAATACAGATTTTTACGGTGACAAGGCAATTTGCATCGGTTTAGAGCCGGCAATTGCTAATTTTAATGGCATTTTTACACTTGATGCTTATCATGTAAATTATCCGCTTGAATACAAAAGAAAAATAAGGTCAATTATTCAAGGAGAACTAAATAAAAACGAAAGAATCAAAAACTACTTTAATAATTTCGGGTCAAGATGCTATTTTTTTGTTGCTCAAACAGACGGTGATGCACAGATTAGAAAAAACAATAATATTACAATAGAACATTTGGATTTTGATTACGATAAATTGCTTGAATTAAACGGCAGATATATAATATCTGCTGTAGAAATAAATACAAACATTAATAATCGTTTAAGATGCATTGAAAAGGTTATTGATAATAGGTCTGCTTGGGATATATATCTATATGAGGTAACTCAGTTAAACACACCAATAGAATTATAGATCATCTTGCATATACCTGCAATATTTATATCAAGTGGAATGAATACAAAATCGATTAGATTTTATAAAGGAATATTTATGGACGACTTATCAGAAAACAAAGGTCGCTTCTCTTTTAAAGAGTTTACTCAAGAATTTGTAAATTTAGAAATTGAAGCGAACTTATTAAACGGTACTACTACTATTTCCAAAATATGGGAAAGGATCAGATTTGCCGTTCATCAGGAGATTTCGATTAAAATAGGTATTGATGAGCGAAGTAAACCTGCCCCTTTTATAAAGAAAGATAGTTTTATTACTTCAAAATTAAAATCAACAAAAATATGCAAAAAATTATCACCATATTTCAAACTGTTTTCCCGTAACCCGTATTTTATATTAAAAAAACCGGATATTGTCTTATTTGGACATGCAAGAAGAAAAAAAAACAACGATGGTCTTTACGAGGATATATATACTGACCGTTTAATATCTTCAATAACAAACTACAAAACTCTATCAATAGAATTTCCTTACTATGGATCACACATGATCCCTGAGTTAACCCCTAATTTATACTATTCCGATTTTGCAAATTCAATTTATTTTTTAAAAACAAAATCTAATAAGCTCAAACTAAATTATTTAGATGATGATCTTAATAAAATAAAAGAAACAGAAAATAAAATTCTAGAAATATTCGGAATTAATATTGATCTAAAACAAATATTTGATAAAGCTTATAAAAAAATGCTTATTTATCCGGATATTTACCGTAAACTCCTTAAATATCTAAAACCAAAAATTGTGATTATTCTTGTAAGCTACGGTAAAGAGGATTTAATTGAAGCAGCTAAATCTCTTAATATTCCTACTATCGAGATTCAACATGGTGTTTTAAATAATATGCACATGGGTTACTGTTTCCCCCCTCCGCTTGTAAAATCGACTTTCCCTGACTATTTTTTTAGTTTTGGCGAATACTGGAACAAAGCATCGCTATTCCCGATACCTGATAATAAGATATTTACCTTCGGGTACCCGTATCTGACCGAACAAATCAACACAATAGATAGAAAAAAATCAAATATTATACTTTTTCTCTCCCAACCGAACAGTTCTATTAGTTTAACTGACTATGCTATAAAGATCGCTGATAAATATTTAAATAATTACAAAATAATATTCAAACTGCACCCTAATCAATATAGAACATGGCAAAATGACCTGCCTAAACTAAATGAAGCTTCTGATAAGGGATTAATCAAGGTTATTGACACAGACACTCCAACGCTTTACCAACTTCAAGCTGAGGCCATTTTTCAGATCGGTGTTAACTCTACCGCTTTGTTTGAAGGACTCGCATTAAAATGTAGAACGATTATTTTAAAAGTACCCGGCTATGAATATATGGAAACACTTGCAGAGAATAACATAGTTAGAATTAACGATCATGATGATCTAAACCTTGAGAATGTACCTGAGCCGCCTGATGATGACAATTACTTTTTCGATAAAAACTGGAGAAACAATTTCTCAACTGCCTTGGAGTCAATTATTAATAAAATTTGATTTTCTATTATCTTATTTATTTCTTTTCAAAAAGTACCTATACTTAAACTCTGCAATTTCCCAATCTTCAATTGTATCAATATCTTGTGCATCTTTTTCGTTAATTATAACTGCGCCAAGTTTGTCTACAAAAACCTTCTTTTGACTTTGTATTATCTCTGATTTTATCCAAAAAAATTGTCCGGAGTCATGATAGGAAGGTTCTAGATCTTGAGATCGTGATTTGATATAGCTATCATTTATCATTTTTAGATCATTGCCATTTATTCTTAAAGCCCTTTGTATAGGATAAGAATACTTAATAACAGGTAAAACAGCATTATATTCATTATTAGTTAATATCTTATATGCTTCAACTACTTTTTCTGCATTTACAAATGGTGCAGTTGCATAAATCAAACATATATTATCAAAATATACTTTTTGCTCTGTATATTTTTCTAAAACCTCCAATAAAACATCTGTAATCCCGGCAAAATCATTAGAAGTTTCGGATGCTCTGTAAAATGGTACCCTTGCTCCAAAATTTTTAGCAACATTTGCTATTTCAACATCATCTGTAGATACGATAACTTCATCAAAAATATTAGAATTAATAGCTGCTTCAATAGAATAAGCTATAATGGGTTTTCCGCAAAATTCTTTAATATTTTTTCTTGGAATCCTTTTACTGCCGCCGCGTGCAGGTATAACAGCTAAATTTCTTATTTTCATCATTTCACCAACTTTATAATATTGTCTGCTACATATTCAGCATCATCATCCGTCATCTTTGGATATAACGGGATACTTAAAGCTTTTTCATAGTAACTTTCAGCTATAGGAAAGTCACCTGACTTGTAACCAAATTTTTTTTGATAATACGGCTGAATATGTACAGGTATGTAATGAACCTGAGTACCGATATTTAGTAATTTAAGTTTATTCATAAACTCATTTTTATTAATACACAGTTTAATGAAATCAAACTGCAAAACATATAGATGAAAAGCTGATCTTACAGAAGATGCTTCAAAAGGTGTAATTATACAGGGGACACTACTGAATCTTTTATTATAAAAATCAACAATTTTCCTTCTTCTGTCAACAAATCTATCCAGTTTTTTTAACTGTGTAACACCGAGAGCTGCCTGTATATCAGTGATTCTATAGTTGTAACCCAGATCCTGCATCTCGTAGTACCATATTCCGTGGTTCTGCTGTAGTAGTGCGGGGTCTCTTGTTATCCCATGGCTTCTGAAGAGCTTCAGTTTGTCATATAGTTCCTTAGAATTGGTTGTTACAGCTCCCCCCTCACCTGTTGTCATCGTCTTTACAGGGTGAAATGAAAAACTTGTCATATCAGAGTATCTGCAATTACCAACCATACTCCCATCTGCGTATCGCGAGCCGATCGCATGCGCCGCATCCTCTATTACATATAGTCTATATTTATTTGCGATTTTATATATCTGCTCCATATCACACGGTTGCCCGGCAAAGTGAACCGGTATTATCAGTCTGGTTTTTTCTGATATTCTTTTTAATATCTCTTGTGGATTAATATTGTAGGTTTTGGAATCTATATCTGCAAAAACAGGTCTAATCCCATTATAAGCCATGCAGTTTGATGAGGCAACAAAAGTATTCGGGCTTGTTATCGCCTCGGCATTTTGCTCAATATTTAGAGATGCAACCGCACAGTGAAGTGTCGCAGTACCGTTAGCAAATGCAACAGCGTATTTTGCCCCTGTATAGTCACAGAGTGCTTTTTCAAACTCCTCTACCTTTGGTCCTTGAGTCAGGAAATCAGATCTGAGTGTTTCAACCACGGCAGAGATGTCATCATTATCTATTTGTTGTTTACCGTATGATAAAAATTCTGTCGGTCTATAGTTAGTGTTATTAGACATATTTTACCTTGATTTTTATATATTTTTTTAATATATGTTGTATATATCAAAATTTAAAGCATTTATCAATATGATATGTATAAAATATTGATAGTTGCATTTATATTTAAAAGAGGCAAAGTCTATTTTAACGATAGAGGAGCTTGCCTTAAAACTCGGTGTTAATGAAAAGACTGTTAAAAGAGACTTGAATAAATTAAAAAAGAATGAGATTATATGGCCTTATAAATACTCTGTATTTAGAAGGCCATATAGGGATAGGAATGGGTTAGAGTCTCTAAAAACCTTAAAATATAAGGTTTTTAGAGGTGCCCTATAGTAAGAGTAGGCCCTGATAATGGTGGGTATTGGGGAGTTGTGTCCGAAGTTCCCCCACCTAAGAAAGTAAGTCATTGTTGACTAAAATGTATATACATAGTATAATTGTTTAAGAGGTTAAAAATTAATGCAAACAGTTGTAAAAAAATGGGGGAATAGTTTAGGAATTAGAATACCCAAAATAATAGTTAATGATTTTTCATTAAAAGATGGTTCTATTATTGAAGTGGATGAGCAAGATGATAAGATCATTCTTTATACAAAAAAAATAGTTTATTCACTTGACAGAATGGTAGAAAATATTAACTCAGAAAATATACATTGTGAAATTGATTCAGGAAAGTTTTTAGGATGGGAACTTTGGACATAACAGCCGGTATGACTGCATTAGGCTGTAGCCTCATTTCGCCCTGTCGGGGATATTTTTTGTTTTGCGACTGCGAGTACGCTCGCTTTTTTGCAAAAAAAAACATCTCATACTGGCTGGTATTGTAAAGAAATAGATAGGTTTTTAGTGAAGATAATCTTTGGGGGTTATAGATGGATATTGAGTTTAAAAATATATTAGAGGTAGATGAAAGTTTACAGATGATGGTTAGAGAGTGGCGTAATAGTGCCGATGTTAAAAAATATATGTATAGTGATCATGATATATCGGTTGAAGAGCATATAAAGTGGTTAGATTCGTTAAAAAACAGTGAAAAAAATTTAGCGTTCGTAGTATTTATTGATAATAATCCGATAGGAATAGTGTCCATCGTTAACATTAATAAAACTCATAAAACATCAGACTGGGGATTCTATATTTATGACACCTCATTAAGAGGTAAAGGGATTGGAACAAGTGTTCTAGAAAAGCTGATTAACTATGCTTTTAACTCTCTTAACATAGACAAATTAAACTGTGAAGCTATCATAACTAACATACAGGTACATAAATTATATCAAAAAGTTGGTTTTAAAGAGGAAGGTATAAAAAGGAAAAATATAATAAAAAATGGAGAACGAATGGATGTTATTCAGTACGGGTTACTTAAAAGTGAGTGGAATAATTCAAATACAAGAACTGATAATAGGATAAATTATGGGAAATAAAACATTTATAATCGCGGAGCTTTCTGCTAATCACAATCAGGATAAAGAGCTGGCATTAAAAACAATTAAGGCAGCTGCTGAAACAGGTGCTGATGCAATTAAACTGCAAACTTATACTGCCGACACGATCACGCTTGACTGTGATAACGAGTATTTTCAGATCAAACAGGGGACAGTCTGGGACGGTACGACACTTCACAAACTCTATCAAACCGCCTATACACCATGGGAATGGCACAAGGAACTCTTTGATTATGCGAGATCACTAGGGCTTGTCTGTTTTTCAAGCCCATTTGATAAAACTGCGGTTGATTTTCTTGAAACCCTCGATAACCCTATCTATAAAATTGCTTCTTTTGAGATTACCGATATACCGCTTATAGAATATATCGGGAGTAAAAAGAAGCCTGTTATATTCTCAACAGGTATAGCCGATATCGATGACATCGAGGAGGCACTTCTTACATTAAAAAACTCAGGCTGTACCGATATTACTATGCTCAAATGCACCTCAAGTTATCCCGCACCCATCGAAGAGGCAAATCTATTGACCATACCGGATATGAAACAGAGGTTTGGGGTAAAAGTCGGACTGTCTGATCACTCTATAGGAAGTATCGTCGCGGTTGCGGCAGTAGCTCTCGGAGCTGAAGTTATTGAAAAACATTTTATACTTGACCGTAAAATGGGGGGACCCGATGCAGGATTTTCGATGGAACCTGCTCAGTTTAAGGAGATGGTTGACTCCATAAGAAGTGTGGAAAAGGCACTCGGTAAACCGGATTATGAATTAACCGAAAAAAAGCAGAAAAACCGTGAATTTTCCCGTTCATTGTTTGTTGCTGAGGATATCAAGAGAGGGGAGCTGTTGACGGAAATAAACATCAGATCAGTAAGGCCGGGGTATGGGCTTCATCCGAGACATTTCTGTGAAATAATCGGTAAAAAAGCAACTAAAGATGTTGTCAAAGGCAATCCTGTGGATTGGGATATTGTGGAGAGTTGAGCTAATAAACTATTTCGATATCTTTTAGTCTTTTTATCATATCTTCTGTTGATAGCCACTCTTCGTTATTATCAGAAGCATACCTAAACCCCTCTTTTACAAGCTTACCGCCTGATTTAAAGTGTTCTTTGGTATTCCACCAGTCAAAGTTAGGATAAATAATATAGTGGTCACCATAGTCATAGGTAAACCTCGAATCTTCCTCTGTAATCATTACTTCGTGCAGTTTTTCACCTTCACGCATACCGATCTCTTTAAGTTTCGTTTCTTTTAACATAGCTTTAGCAAGGTCGGTTATCTTATATGAAGGAATCTTTGAAACATATATCTCACCACCTGTTGCTTCTTTAATGGCTTTAAAAACCAAATCAACCCCTTGATCCAGAGTTATCCAAAACCGTGTCATCCTATAATCTGTTATCGGAAGTTCTTTTTCACCTTTATCAATAAGTGTTTTAAAAAATGGAACAACAGATCCTCTGCTTCCGGTAACATTACCGTATCTGACAACGCTGAATGTTGTCGGTTTATTTCCGACATAAGCATTTGCCGAAACAAAAAGTTTATCTGAAACCAGCTTGGTCGCTCCATATAAATTTATTGGATTAACAGCTTTATCGGTTGACAACGCTACAATTGTTTCAACCTTTCGATCAATAGCTGCATCAATTATGTTGATTGCACCTTCAATATTTGTTTTAATCGCTTCGATAGGGTTGTACTCGGCAACTGTTACATGCTTTAATGCAGCAGCATGAATTACAACATCCACACCATCAAATGCCCTATAGAGACGATCCTTATCTCTAATATCGCCGATAAAAAACCTTAGTTTATCATCAAATTTTGAGAATTGTTTTTGCATAAGATATTGTTTATATTCATCTCTTGAATAGATTATTATTTTTTTTGGATTATATTCAGCTAATATCCTCTCGGTAAATTTTTTACCGAATGAACCGGTACCACCTGTAATTAAAATTGATTTGCCATTTAACATTTTGCACCTTCCGGTTATCGTATATTTAAAAAATAATCTAACATAATACATAAAAAAAAACAATACTAAGAGAGTAAAAGAAAGTGAAATAATAGTAAGATTAAAAAATCATTTTTTAATAAATTGTAACTTATAATTAGTTTCCAATATAGAAGCATATTCTTCGATAGACAAATTTATCACTTTTTGAAAGACTGAATCACCTTCTATAAGTTTTGCATTAAAAAAAGCTTTTGTTAAAGCAAAATTTTGTACTAAGTTATGTTTAATTAAAGTATTAACCGGAAGTAATGAATACTTGGCACCGATATAACCTTGTTCGTATATCTTTTTCCCTGTGTAAAAATCGGAGTTGTAAATTTTTATTGATTTCGGTTTATAAAAAAGCAAGTCAAAGATTATTCTTTGTATTCCCATTAATGTCATATTGTAAAGTACATTAACATTTTCAAGACAATGAAATGGAATATTATGTTTAAATTCTTTATTATTTGTTCTTAATACCATATATTTTATACTACTAGGTATTTCAAAATTACCATCAACAATCTTTTGAGTTGTTCCACCATTATAATATGAGATATCAGCTCTTTTATTATCACAATCATTTAAGAAATTTGATCTTATGATTAGATTTTCTGCATAATTATTATCATCAAAATCTCCAATTGCTCCCGGTCCAACAATTCCAATCTCTTTATTATTAATCAACTCAAAAAATATTTGATTTTCTGTTCTTGTTATTAAAGATTCTTCATCTATTGTTTTTATCATTTCTTCAATATCTAAATCTATTATGCTTTTAGTAAAATATAAATATTTTAAACCGGAAATTTTATTATTTTCAATTTTATTATAGATAATATCTTGATTCGAAAGCAATCTAATTGTATTGTAAATACGATTTTTAATATATAAATTTTTAGTTGAATTATAAGACCGGAATAACTTTTCGGCAAGGTTAATATCAGAGATTAAAGCAAAATTAAAATTATTTTGAATTAAAAAATATTTATATAATTTTAACCAGAAATTATTATATATAAAATTATATTTCTTATACTTGATAAGTTTTAAAAATAGTCTTTCTTTAATTTTTTCATTATATCTACAACCAAATAATAATTTTAAACCTACTATATCAAATGTAACAATAAAAATAATAAACAAAAAAAAATTGTTTATCATAACTATTAGCATTTTGAGTATCATCTTTATAATTTTCAAATCTGTCCCTCTACAATTAAGGTATCAGTAGTCCCTCTTTTAATCAGCTCACTTCTATATATATCATCTAACCATTTAATTTTTTTGTTATTACAATAAAATGAAGGCGAATTTATTTGTGGTTTCCCGTTTGTAACCCAATTCATACAATTTTCTACACTATATCTTTGTATAAAATGTGAGTTTATATTCTTAAACCCTGCTTCTTTCAACAAAATATAAGTGTCATTAAAATTATAATATGACACATGAGCTTTCTGATAATAAAATGATTTATATTCATCGGATGTTTCAATCATATGATCATTTCTATTTGGGACTTCAATAATTATTTTACCTTTAGGTTTTAAAAGAGATGAAATGCCTTTTAGAAATTTTAGCGGTTCTAATATGTGTTCAAATACCTGAAATGCAACAGCTAAGTTAAATCTGTTTTTTATTATATTTGGAATAGTATTAATATTGCAAAGATCTATATCAAATATATTGATTTTATTTAATTCTTCAGCTATTTTTCTTCTATCTCTGCTAATCTCAATCCCTTCTATCTTGTAACCTTCTTTTTTCATTGATTCTAAAAAGAAACCATAACCGGTTCCTATTTCAACAATCGAATCAGAAGGATCAATAATTTTTTTTATAAAATCTGTCCGTCTGTTTGTATCAGTATTGAGAGTTTGTCTCATTTTATTAATATCAATCTCAGGTCTTACCCATGCGGCTTGAGAATTTGTATTATAGAATTCTTTATTATCCTTCTCTTCTGGGAGGGGGAATATTTGTAAATGATTACATTTATTACAGCAATATATTTTATAATCTTCACTTTCTCGAACTTTGTCATATATCAGGGTACCTAAACTGCTATAACATAGTTTACATTTGAATGAATTGTTTAACATAATTACTTCCCATTACAAAGAAAAATCTTAAAAACTGATAAAAAATTATCAAAATTACTATTTAGATCTTTCAATATACTCAGATTCTCATATTTTGCATTATCAGGATTAATAATTAAATCACAAGACTTTTTAAATAAGATATCTGATAAATCTAAATCAGTACTTTCTACGATACGATCATTTACGCCAAGTTCTCTGTATAAATCAAAGATTTTTTTATAAGAATTTATACCAATTGTAGGTATATTCATTCCTATTCCACAGACATTAGCATGAAACCTCATCCCTGCAATAAGACAAGCTTTCTTGTATAAGCTAAATATTTTTTGTTCACCTTTTTTTCCGGTTACATAGGGTCCAACAAAGATATTATTTCGTCTGATAAAGTCGGGAATAAGATCGATCACACTATTAATAATTTTGAGATCGCTATAAATATGCGGTATTAATGCGATGCAAATACTATTATTAAATTTAATCATCTTTTTTATATAGTCAGCAATATTTTTAACAAAAGTATTTAATAAAAAGTCTGAATTGTTTTTACCGAATCTTACATCAGCCATATCCATTGCTAATGATAAAATTACATTTATTTTGTCACTATGCAAATAATTATTGTCATCATCAATCTGTGCGAAAAAACCGCCATCAGGCACTTTCTTAATTAAATGAGAATGATCTGGTCCATATGTATCGACAAACTGATCCATAGACCCGTCATTCCTGACTGTTACATAAAAATTCGGTCTTTTGTTTAAGTTTTTAATAAAAGATAAAAATTTGCTCTCAGTAGAATTACTGTACCCTTTATACCTGTCAAATCCTAAACCAAAGAATAACACTTTTGTTTTTATAGCATCAATAGTTGACTCAGGCATATCTATAGTGCATCCGGTTGACGAATTTTCAAGCCATATTTCAAAAAAATTACCGCCACCGATAATAACCAGATCGTATTTATTGGCAAGTTTTGCAAAATTATGATCAAATTTTAGTTTATCACTGCCATCGTATTTTAAGTAAAATCTACGCATTTCAAGTTCGTCATAGGTTGTATTTTCCGGTAATATTGATGACAGTTTGTATCTTAAACCGTTGTGATTTAAGTTATCGCCGACATTTCCGCTAAAACTTGCAACATGAAGGATTTTCATATTTGTTGATTAACCTCCATCAATAGAACCAAATCTCTTATAACTCCCTCTCCGCCTTTTGATTTTGTTATGTAACTTGCAATATCTAAAATAGACGGGTGTGCATCAGCCGGACATACAGAATAAGCTGATATTAACATAGCCTCTTTATCATTCAATTCATCGCCTACATATAAAACTTGGCTCCAATCAAAACAATTATTTTTCAACCATTGACTCAGTTCTTTAACTTTATTATTTACGCCAAACAGATAATCTGTAATACCCAATTTCATCATTCTCGATGTTACTGCATCGGAATTTTCACCAGTACATACGCAAACTCTGTATCCGGCTTTGATTAACTCTGATATTGCTGCTCCGTCTCTGGTGTTGAATTTTTTTAAGGATTCACCGTTTGAGCCATAATACATTCCGCCATCGGTTAATGTTCCGTCAACATCAATTATAATAACTCTAATGTTTTTAAAGTCTGTTTTATTTTTTGTTAGTTTCAAAAACTCTTTCTCAGCTTTTTCCCAATCAGACGGTTCATCAATCTCTATCATAGTGTTTTCATTCATAGTATATATAACTATTTTACCACCAAGTCTTGAGCTTGTTTGTTTCAATAGGTTTTTTTTGGTAAAATAAAAACTGCCGTTTTCAAGAAATTGATCTTTCATTTCTTGTCTACGCGGTCTTTTTTGTGGATCGTAGTTAAACGGAGTACAGTTATCTCTCCAAAAAAATCTCATAAACTTAACAGCAGTTAATAATGAATCCGCATTTTTTTCATTAAAGAGAGCGTATGCATTTATAAAATCATCTTTGGTAACAGTCGGTGTTGTGGCTTGGATAAGAGAAACAACATCACATTTGTAATTATCAACAAACCATTCCATAACCGATTCTGAACTTGCAGTATCTGTGGCAGTATAATCAGGACGCATAATTGGGGTAACATCACAAAGTGAATCTTTGACTATATCATAGTATCTTTGGCAATCAACAGCTACATACACACCACCATTAAAAATACCGCTATCCACAGCCGCTTTTGCCGACCAATAAAACAAAGGCTTACCGCAAAAAAGTTTAATATTCTTATCAGATATAGATTTTGAACCGGATCTTATCGGTATTAATGCTGAAAATATTACTTTTTTTAAAGTCATTAAAAATGTTTTCCGGGCATTCTTTTTAGTTTGTTTCTTTGTACTTTTTCAATATCAAGAATCTCTTCAGACTTATAGGTAAGAGCTTTTTCTACATTATGTAGGTCTCTAACTAGCTTTCTAAGACCGTCCGGTTCAAGAGATGCTGCATGGTCTGTTCCTTTCCAAGTTCTGTTTAAAGTATAATGTCTTTCAAACCAAGTCGCACCTAGCGCTAAGGCAGCAATATCAGCCGCTATTCCGTTATGATGACCAGAAAAACCAATTTCCTTAACATCTTTACCAAATTTTTTTACCAATCTTTCGATTTCTCGCAAAGAAATATCCTCAAAAGGAACAGGATAACCGGATGTACAAGAGTATATTACAAGCCTTTTACCTGCATTTTTTTTTGTATAAAATGAAACAATCTCTTCTTCTTCTTTATGTGTTGTCATGCCGAATGATATATGAACATCCCCGCCGAAATTTTCAAGTAATTCGGTCAGCATCGGTTTATGAAGATTGCATGCCGACGGGACTTTTATAAAATCAGGGTTTAGTTTTACTATTTCTTTTGCAGAAGTCAAATCCCATACTGAAGTGGAGTAACCAATTCCTGTTTCTTTGCAGTAATCCATTAATTCTTTGTGTTGATCGTGAGTAAATTCCAAATATTCTCTGTGAGCCCCGTAAGTATCACCGTACGAATTAATAGGGTTAGGATGCGGAGCATTATATTCTTCAGGTGTCATAAGTTCTTTATTGGTTCTTTTTTGAAACTTGACATAATTGGCACCACAAAATATCTTGGCTATTTTAATCATCTCTTTTGCTATTGACATGTCGCCTTTATGATTGCACCCGATCTCCGCTATTACTTTAACTTTAGAACCAGGTTCAAAGTTAGGATCAAATAAATATGCCATATAAAAATCCTTAATTTAATTTTAAAACATTTATATTTTTATCAAAAAAATAAAATAAAGTCAAAGTTATTTCATTTATTTATTAATAATATTTCTTAATAAAAGAATATGAATATTAACTTTGCTGTTTACTGAAAAATTAAAATATTAATATAATTTAAAAAAACCACATTTTTTTAGAAATATTGTTTCTTCTTATAACTATAATTACTTTTTTAAAAAATGAATATTATCTCGTTCAATATGGCTCTATCCGGATTAAAAGACATTGCAATATTGTAATATTTGTCCGACATCTCGTCGTTGCCATCTATTTTATAAAGTTTTGAGATATTAAAATAAATTTTTATCTTTTGATCAACAGGCCTCATTTCAACTAAATCCAGAAGATGATCGATAATATCTGTTCTGTTTGAAGCATTTATATTCTGTCTTATATAATTATCGATTGTATAATCTATGGTAAACAAGTTCAAAAAAATCCCTTTATACTCCGGCAACACCGCCGCAATACTACCTAAAACATTTTTAAATATATCATTGTATAATGGTACTTTAACTCCTGTAATATCCCGCTGATCACTTAAATTTACATTATATGTACCAAAAGCCGCATATACAACATTATTTATAGCATTGCTTAAGAGATTTGATACAAAATCTCCAAAATCAGCATATTTATCATACTTAACCCACTGCCTTCTTCTAAGATCAACATTTACGGATCCGGAATTAACTAATGATAATTGATTATTATTTTCATCTGAAAAGTCAATTTTATAAGTATAAAACATATATAAAACATCTCTTTCTGTTGTAATTGTTTGTATAACATCATTATTATTTTTATCTTTACTTGTTATATTAGTTTCTGATTGTTCAGTCTCCTCATACCAGTTAAAGCTATTTAATGTAATAAAAATCTTTTGTGTGCAATTTTCAGGAGAATCTGACAGTTTTATCAATCGATCAGGAAAGAAGGCAGGTAATTGCTCCTTAATCCGATTATTAATGTATGTTGAAAACAATTTCTCTGTCTCATCTTCTGTATGAATATAAAGCTCTGAGAATGGTTCAATATGAATTATTGTTTTATGATTAAACACATGTCTTGTATATTGAAGACTTAAACATCCGGTAAGAAGAAAACACAAAATGACAACAATAGTTTTTTTCATATTTAGTAATCCATTTTTTTTATTTTAAATCCACAAATACTTAACCTAACAAATTATAAAAATTTGTCAATATTTTATTGCATGTTTTCATCAAAATATTAATATAAATAATAACTAAAAAAAGCTGTCATTGTAAGACAGCATTTTAACTATATAAACAAATTATGACTCGACTTATCCGCTTCTTCAAGATAAGATGCCACACCGCCTATCTCAACTTGATCCATCAACTCCTCTTTTTTAACCCCCATAACATCCATAGACATCTGGCAAGCTATAAATTTAACACCATTTTCCAAAGCTTGATTAATCATAGTCTCAAGTGAATCGACCTGCTTTGCCTTCATTCTACCCCTCATCATCACTGTCCCCATACCGCCCATATTCATCTTTGACAATGTTAATTTCTTTGAATATTTCGGCAGCATCATACCGAACATCTTGCCCATAAAATCTTTTTTTACCCGTCCGCTCTTTTTTTTCTTCAGAACTACAAGCCCCCAGAATGTAAAAAACATCGTAACTTTCTTACCCATACTCGCCGCACCGTTAGCTATTACAAAAGCCGCAAGCACTTTATCAAAATCATTACTAAAAACAATTATTGTTTTGTTTTCACTGCCGCCGTTATCTGACACCTTACAAGACGGTAAAGACTCACCTTTTTGAATAACAGCAGTAATAACACCTTTATCACTATTGATAGAAATGAGTTTATTTCCTGTCACATTACACCACGATTGACTATCTTTCATAAACCCGGGATCACTTGCTTTTATTTCAAGAATCTCGCCTACCCTTAACTTATCAACTTCTTGTTTCAATCTTAATATTGGACCGGGACATTGAAGTCCGCAAGCATCTACTTCAACTGTTTTACTCATATCAATTTTCTCCCTGTTTTCATAAACAACACCTTCAATATCATATTCATCGTGGGTAAACACATCCTCATTTGACTGTTTTCCTGTTGCAAGCTCGTATATCTTATAACCACCCGAAAGATTATAAACATCAGTATAACCTGACTGCATAAGAATTCTACACGCAAAGTACCCTCTTAACCCCACTGCACAAAAAACAACAATTTTTTTATCTTTTGGAATCTCTTTTAACCTTGCACGGATATCATCAACCGGAATAGTTAAAGCACCATTTACCCTGTTTATCTCCACTTCATCTGGTGTTCTTACATCAAGCAACAGCAGTTTAGACCTATCCGACTCAAATAACTCTTTCCAGGTAATTACCTTAACAAGCCCCCTTAGAATATTCTCAGCGGCAAACCCTGCCTGATTGACCGGATCTTTTGCACTGGAGAATGGCGGCGCATAACAGTGTTCAACCTCCTGTAGATCATAAATAGTTCCGTTTTTTCCGATTATAGCGGCTATAACATCAATCCGCTTATCTACACCTTCATAACCAACTGCTTGAGCACCGTAAATTCTTCCGTCAACCGGCGAGAAAACAAGCTTTAAACTCATTGGCAGTGCACCGGGATAGTAACCGGCATGACTTCCGGCGTGTATTATATTTGTTAAATACGGGATGTTTTCTTTTTGAATAATTTTCTCGGGCATGCCGGTTGAAGCAACAGTAAGATCAAATACCTTCGCAACAGCCGTAGCTATTGCCCCTTTATACTCCCTCTTATTGCCGAAAACAATATTATCAGCAAGAATACGCCCCTGTTTATTTGCCGGTCCCGCAAGTAAAGTGTTAACAATCTTACCGGTAATCGGACTTGTGAAACAGACAGCATCACCTAATGCATAAATATCCGGATCATTAGTCTGCATATACTTATCTACATGGATAAAACCCCTTTCGTTACAATCTATACCCGCTTCTTTTGCAAGTTTAGTTTCCGGTCTAACGCCAATTGAAAGTATTACCATATCGCTTGAAATTGTTTTACCGCTGTTAAGTACAACAGTAAGACCTTTAGGCAGTTGATTGAAATTCTTCACGCCGTCTCCGAGATAAAATTCAACCCCTTTTATCTTTAGATGTTGATGTATCTCGGAAGCCATCTCATAATCAAGAACCCCCATCATCTGATCAAGTGCTTCAATAATTGTAACCTTGATTCCTCTATGATGAAGGTTCTCTGCCATTTCGATTCCAATGAAACCAGCTCCAATTATAACTGCTCTTTGGGGTTTATTAGTGTCAACAAAGTTCTTAATCGCATCTGTATCCGGCACACTTCTCATGGTAAATATTAAATTACTCTCTATACCCGGTATCGGGGGTCTTACGGGTTCTGCACCGGGGGATAAAACAAGCTTGTCATATCTCTCCTTGTATTCTTTTCCGGTTTTTAGATCTTTTACTGTAACCTCTTTATTCTTTCTGTCAATTGCCGTTACCTCACTTTTAATCCTTACATCAACCGCAAGACGGGCATAAAATTTCTCCGGTGTCATAACAAATAAAGAATCTCTTTCTTTTATTGTCCCCCCAACATAATATGGAAGCCCGCAATTCGCATAAGATATATAATCTCCGCGCTCAAACATTATTATTTCCGATTTTTCATCAATCCTTCTAAGACGAGCCGCTGTTGTTGCCCCACCTGCTACTCCACCCACAATTAGGTATTTGCCCATAATAACCCCCGATTCAATTATTTCAATCTAATAACAAAATATTGACTACTATATAATATTTTACTAATCAAATATAATAATTTATAAATAATAATCAAGATAAATAAGAGAAAAAAAATAAAAAAAGCCGCATTAGAATTTACTATTGCGGCTTGATTGAAACTTGAATACCGGACTATTAATGACCTCCGCAGCTGTGTTCTCCCGAGTGATCACACTTAGCCCCGCCGGTTGACAGTTCATTATTCAGGTATTTTAAAATCAATTCGTTGTGCTGTATTACAGGCGCTCCGGAAAAAACCTCAATTTTGAACTGATTAAAGAAGTTTACAGCTCCCTGACCTATACCGCCGGTGATAATCTTTGTTACATTTAAACTATCAAGCCACTTTGGTATCACACCCGGCTCATGGGGCGGAGGTGTATGTTCACTACTTGATAATATTTTTTTACCGTCAATATCATATATTACAAACTTTGGCGCATGCCCGAAATGTTCTGCCAAGATATCTCCATCAACAGGAATAGCTATTTTTTCGGTTTTATTTTTTTTAGATTCAGAAGACGCCTTATTTTGAGTTTGAATTTTTTCTGTAATTTTATCTACTATTGACAAGAATTCCTTACCGGCTTCTGTTTTACTGAAGAAATAAACAAATGGCTTACCCGAATCGCCTGACTCAACGATAGCTGTCTCAATCGGTATAGCCCCAAGAACCTCAACATTAAAGTCCTTTGCCGCTTTAACAGCCCCACCTGATTTAAAAATATCTACCTTTCCTTTACAATGGGGACAAGTAAATCCGGCCATATTCTCAATTATACCTAAAACAGGAACTTTAAGCATATTAGCAAACGAAATCGACTTTCTTGCATCAAGAAATGCAACATCCTGTGGAGTTGAAACAATAACCGCTCCGGTAACATTCCCTATAAGCTGAATTACGCTCAATGGCTCATCGCCTGTACCCGGAGGACAATCAACAATAAGGTAGTCTAACTCCGGCCATTCAATCTCCTCAAGAAATTGTTTGATGACCCCCATCTTAGCCGGTCCACGCCAAACTACAGGGTCATCGGGGTGTTCTAACATAGAAGCAATTGATATAACATGAAGGTTATTAACCGCCTCAATCGGTATTGCTCTTCCATTATTACCGGCAACAAGCCTTTTGCCCTCAATACCTGTCATCTTGGCAACAGACGGGCCGTGAATATCAACATCCATAAGTCCGACACTATTTCCTTCAAGAGCCAATGCGTAAGCAAGGTTAACACTAACAGTACTCTTACCGACCCCACCCTTACCGCTTATAACAACTATCTTGTTCTTTATCCGGTTAAGATTTTGCTCCCTCATCATGTTCTGTAATTCTTCATCTTGATTTTGATTGTGCATAAATACCCCTTTATTAAATTATTATTTTTTTTCCTGTATAGTTATAAAAAACCTTTTTACCTAAAATATTCTTTAATATAGCAAACTTATCTATTCCGGTGCAATGGCAGACCCCGATCTTCTCCGGATTGATTTTTTTGAAATACTCTGAAAGTAAACGAATATGGGCTTCATTACTATTCATTAGATGAAATCCGCCTAATATTGTATTAAACTTTAGATTTAATTGATTTGCCGCAGTTTCGCAGATATTAATTATTCCGTTATGTGAGCAACCGGATACAATTGTTAACTTTTCTTCATTAACCACTGCAAGAAACAATTCATCATCAAACTTATCCGGTATGAATTGATCAGCATTTTTAATAAACATACCGTCATAATGCAGATCTTCCGGTTCATATATAATAATTTCGGGCATTATAAAAACGCCTGACGATATCTCAGTTTTTTTATCAATAAAATTAATTCTTTCACTGATAAAATCCGGATCAAACGGGATTCCGATTGAATCGGTTTTATTAGTACGATACTTTTTTATGAAAGCCTGTCTTTTAATATGTATCTTTGCATGATTATTATTCTTAATAAAGTTTAATATCCCGCCGGTATGATCATAATGACCATGACTAATTACAAGGTCAGTAACAGTGCTTATATCTACACCGAGTCTGACTGCATTATTAACAAAATTACCGGTCTGACCGGTATCAAAAACAATTTTTTTATTGCCGGATTCTAAATATAGCGACAAACCGTGTTCGGCAGTCAGCCCTTGATCATAAACCATATTTTCTATGAGAGTAACAATTTGCATATTAACTCCATTTATTCTAAGACAATCAATAGATCGATTTTAGTTTGCCATCTTTGTAACTTTTGAGTACTTCTATTAAAGGTATACCTTTTTCAACAATGAGATAAGACTTAACTCCGGCAGATTTTAAAACATCTGTTGCTTTTGGCCCCAAGCTGGGGGATAATACAACCTCTACCTTCTCATTGACTACACCGGTCGCCGCTTGTATTCCTGCTCCTTGAGCAGAATTAGCATTTTCTCTATTATCATAGTAATAAACCGGTTCAACACCGCTGTCATCATAGATTGCAAAATAATCTGCACGGCCAAAATGGTCATTGATATTAACCTTATCACTTGTAGGTATTGCTATCTTCATTTTTCACCCCTTTTTTTTTATAATACAAATTTATATTACCGACATTGCATCCAACTTCTTTTGCTACTATTGAACATTTTGCCATAAAAAGATAAAAAACATCTTTTTGTTCATAAACAAATGATTCAAAATTCCCCTGACCTTTGCTTATTATAAAATCAGATTTTTTAAATAACTTTTTTACTGATTTTGGGCACTTTTTATAGACTGTTCCCGGTACTCTTGATCCGGATGATACGATATCGGTTAAAGTATCTAACCCGCAGAATTTTGCATCACTCATAAGAACATCGTTTATAATCGGAATTTCTCTTACCATATAGACGATATTTACTGCCGGATTTACCCTTAATATCTCTTCAATAAGCATCTTATCAAAAACAATTTCGCCGGCATTATCCCCCAGGTATATAATTCTACTAGAACCGGTTACTTTATTATTAAATTCTTCATACGCAAAATAATCTGTTCGATGATTCTTTATAAGCTTGCTTTCTTCTTTTAATATATTTAAAATCTCTTTTTCTATATCAATTGATCCTTTTATACCAAAGTCAATAATATTCCCCGCAATAGCCATCTCAACAGCTGATAATAACCTATCACTTGATAGTTCAATCTTAGACTTGCAAAAGTCATATACTGCCATTGCGGATTTATTACTCTGATCTTTAATAATATTATATGGATCATTATCACCGGTTTTATTTTTTATTATCTGATATATTTCACCTATTATTTCAGGAGGTGAGAAGTTCAAACCATTTTGCTTGATAAAAACTCCGGATTTATCAATTATTTTTTTAATTAATTTGTCGTCTGCACCGGCGATCCTTGCTGTATCAATTATCTGTCTATAGAAACAAGGAATACAATCAATATATGTTTTCATTTGTGTTTTTCCATTAAATATCTTTTTTTAAATTAATCCTTACACCTGCAGCAAGCGGCACAACCTACAGTAAAACATTCATTTAAACTGATAACATTTACTGAACCGCATTTTAAACATACAACTTCTTTCGAACTGCTGTTCTTATCGATAATAAAAATATTGTCACACTCATTACACTTATACCTGTCAAAATCCAACTCAACATTTCCGCCCTCAATTATAAAACTTTTTCCTTCAGCAAGGGCAATAGCAAGTTTTTTTCTTACACTCTCATAGATTCGGGTAAATGTAGGTCTTGAAACATCCATTCTTACTGCTGCCTCTTCGTGTGATAATCCGATATAATCTGCAAGTTTAAATGCCTCGTATTCCTCAAGAACAATAATTACAGGCTCTAGCGTAAACATTGACACACCAAAAGGTCTATACCCTTTTGCAATAGGTATCTCAGATAATCTTCTGCATTTTTTATTACGAGACAAAATTCAATCCTAAATAAATACAATTTTGAACATATGCTCAATACATTATAATGAACAAATGCTCAATTGTCAAGATGAATTCTAAAAAACTGATTATTAGAAATTTTTAAAGAAGACTTATTTTTCACAAATAGATTTGTCAAACTCAAGAAGCATACCGGTTAATAATTCACCTTTATCTTTTAGATTTTCGCCTTCACCGGTTTTAACGAACAAAGATTCGGGTTTGTCCGGTTTAATACTGACATATTTAGCCCGTTTATTAATAAAATTCATAAATTTTATAACATCAAACTGCTTTATTTCGCCAAATTTAACCTCTACAACTCCATTCCTCTCAATAACATCCGTTACTTTTAGCTTTTTACAAATAACACGAATCTCCGAAAGATAAAATAGAGTCAACACCTCTGACGGTATTTTGCCGTATCTATCTTCCAATAGTCTTTTAATCTCACCTATTTCATCATTGTGAATAACTCCGGCGATCTTTTTATAGAACTCTATTTTTGTCTTCTGATCGGGAATATAATCATCGGGAATAAAACCGTTATATTTCATGTCAATATAAACCTCATTACTCTCTATAATATCGGATTCCCCTTCAGCTTTAGCTATCTCATTTACTGCCTGCTGTAATAGTTTACAGTATAAATGAAAACCGACAGCAAGTATATTTCCGCTCTGTTCCGGTCCGAAAAGATTACCGGCACCTCGAATCTCAAGGTCCTTCATAGCAACCTTAAACCCGCTGCCGAGATCGGTGTACTCCGAGATTACCCGTAATCTTTTCATAGCAACCTCAGTTAATGCTATATCCTCACTATAAAACAGATAAGCATAACCTTGTTTATCTGATCTTCCAACACGCCCCCGTAACTGGTAGAGAGAAGCTAATCCGAACTTATCAGCCCTATCAATAATAATCGTATTTGCCCTGGGGATATCTATCCCCGATTCAATAATAGTTGTTGTAAGAAGTATATCAAACTTATGATTAATAAAGTTATGAATAACATCCTCAAGCTCATTCTCCTCCATCTGTCCATGAGCCACCTCTATCCTTGCCTTTGGTAGAATTTTCTGGAGATGATTCCTCATTGTATAGATCGTTTGTACCCTGTTATACAAGAAAAAAACCTGCCCATCCCTTTTTAATTCTCGTTCAACAGCATCAATTATGATCTCTTCATTGTATTCACTGACAAAGGTCTCAACAGGTTGCCTATCTTTTGGAGGAGTATTTATCACAGACATGTCCCTAATCTTTGCAAGTGACATATGCAGGGTTCTTGGAATGGGGGTTGCCGTCATAGATAAAGAATCAACAGATATTCTGAATTTCTTTATTTTTTCTTTATGTTTTACACCGAATTTATGCTCTTCATCAATAATCAACAATCCAAGGTTCTTATACTTAATATCATTAGATAGAAGTCTGTGAGTTCCAACAATTATATCGACCTCACCCAGTGCAAGCTTCCCAATAATTTGGGTCTGTTCCTGTTCACTTCTAAACCTCGAAAGCATCTCAATTTTTACCGGATAATTCTTCATCCGTTCTTCCATATTTTCATAATGCTGCTCGGCAAGGATAGTAGTCGGCACAAGAATTGCGACTTGTTTACCTGACATCACCGCCTTAAATGCCGCCCGAATGGCAACCTCCGTCTTACCAAAACCTACATCACCGCAAATAAGCCGGTCCATCGGGCGATCACTCTCCATATCCCTTTTTACCTCTTCAATGGATAAAAGCTGATCTTCTGTTTCGTCATAAGGAAAAGCCGCCTCAAACTCTCTCTGCCAAGGTGTGTCCGGTGCAAAAGCAAAGCCTTTTTGATTAAGTCGATAAGCATATATCTTAACTAACTCGCGGGCAAGTTCCTCAATAGATTTCTGTACCTTAACTCTGGTACTGTTCCATCCTTTACCGCCGAGTTTGTCAAGTTTCGGTTCAGATATGCCGCTCGATATGTATTTCTGAATAAAATTCAGCTGCTCAACAGGTATAAAAAGTTTCTCGTTATCAGCATACAAAACCCTGATATAATCTTTTTCGACACCGAGACTCTTCATTCTTTCGATGCCTTGATAAAGCCCTATTCCATGATGTATATGTACAACATAATCGCCCGGATTAATATCAATAAAACTATCGATCTGCTCGGTTCTTCTTGAGTAATAATGTTGACTAATCTTTCTTTTACCGAAAAGCTCATAATCATTTAGAAAAAACAGTTTGTCTTCATCTGAGATAAAACCGTAAGACAATGGTGTAGAATAAACACTAAAACCATTCTTAACAAATTCAAAGCGGTCATCGATCGGATTAAACCCCGAAAAAAGTGATATAAGTCTCTCTTGCTGTACTTTATTCCCGCCGAACAATACTATTTTATATCCGTCATCAAGATATTTTTCCAAATCCTTTCTGAAAAGCTCAAGATTGCCTAGATAAACCGGTATCCCTTTAAATCCGAAATCTATTACAATTTCATCACTTGAATTAAAGCTTTCTACATTAATTAAAGAAGCTGCATTATCGTTTAATAAATCATAGTCAAAAAGTATATCTTCTTTTGTAAACCGTGGAATATCACGATTAAAAGGGAGATGATAGTTTTCTTCATATTCGCTGATTATCGTTTTGTATCTCTTGCCGCACATAACAGAATCATTAATAATAATTATTTGATCGAGGAAATAGTCTGTTATTGAATATTTTTCATAGAATAATGATATTAAGAAGTACTCTCCGTCAAATCTGCTGAAATTTTTTATCTTTTCAAGAATCGCAGTTCTGTTTTCAACACTCCCGCCGATCTTATCTATCAAAACCGAAGCCCGTTTAATCTCAGTTTCGCCATATAGAATTTCTTTGTATGGCGGAATAAATATTGATTTTATTGATTCACTGCTTTTTTGTGTATCGGGATCAAAATGTTTAATTGTTTCCACTATATCATCAAATAAATCTATCCTAACCGGTCTTTTATGGGGAGAATAATAAATGTCGATTATTCCGCCCCTCATAGAAAATTCACCGGGGTCATTAACAGATTGTGTTCTTCTATAACCTGCCCTGTTAAGATCACCCTTTAATTTTTCTACATCAATTTTAATCCCTTCAGATATATCGAGATAAAATGGTGCAATTGCATGAATTGGAGTTATCTGCCCGACACTTGCCTGTAATGAAGTACAAACAATTATCTTTTCACCGTTGACTAATCTTTTAATTACATCAATTCTTGAAGATTCTACCTCTTCATTTACAACAGATCGGTTATATGGCATAATATTAATTGAAGGATAATAGAAAGCATATTCTACTCCGAGACTTACGAGATCAGAATGAAATCCTTTTGCATCATTGTCGCTTGCCGTTATTAATAGTATTGACTTATCAGATTCCGCGCTTAATACATCAGTAAAAACAGAAACAGCACTACCGTTCAATCCTCTGATATTGATTGAATTACTGTTAGAAAAACTATCAATAACTGCTCTAAAACCAGGTTTCTCTGAAATTATTTTTAAAATTGTATTCCTAAAACTCATTTTTACTCTTAACCTTACAAAAATTTAATCCGATAATTGACCTATGAAAAAGATAATATTACTATTTATTTTAACAATTTCGTCTTTAATCGGAATTAATGCTACCCAACAGCAGGTTAACGGTTTATCTGTAACAATCTCACATACTAATCCGAGAATCTACTACAAGAATGATGATATATTTGTTGATATCAACATCAAAAATATTACAACAAATCAGATTATTACTCTTATCTCTCAGGACCGTAAGTACAGCTTTGATCTTAACCTGATCACATTAAACAACCAGCGTATCGGATACAGGCCGGAATATATCATTTCTTTTCATAGAGTGCAACCGATATTTAATACAGAACTAAGGCTTGGTCCCAACGAAGGCTATACTGTAACAGTTAAACTAAACGATTTCTACGATCTTAATACTACCGGACAGTTTTATCTTAGTGCAATTTATTATCCTTTTTTAAAAAGGGATGTTCAAGGAACACCGACAGAAGGGATCCGTTCAACTGAGATACCTTTAAATATACGCCCAAGAGGTTTTCAAGAAGATTTTGTTGTTACAAATACTACTGTAACACAAGAAACTACCGATCTTCTTGCAGAAAGAAGATCGCCTCCGGATGTTGTGCAGTTTACACTTGATGCAAGAATTAATAATGAATGGAATAAGTTCTTTTTATACCTTGATATTGAAGAATTAATTAAATCCAATTATATATTCAGAGACAGATATATAAGAAGTGATTCCGAGGTAAAACAGGAATTAATTAGAGAATATAAGAATTATCTTCAGCAAAGTACCGTTGATGACATTAGCTTTTTACCGCACCATTACAAGATAGCAAGAGCAGAGTACTCTCCGCTTGAAGGTCGCGGGCAAGTAGATGTTATCGTTTATTTTAAGCATCTTGATTTTACACAACAGGTTTTTTATACATATTTTCTTCATAAAAAAGGTGAAAGATGGCTGATTTATAACTACGAATCAATGAATATGGTTCCAAGGTAATCAAACGGAGTTATAATGGATGTCCATAAAGGTAAAAGAGAAGAGGACTATCTCGAAGAGATATTTCTTCTCTCCAAAAACAGCGAAAACGGTGTAAGAATAACAGATATTGCCGCCAATCTTAACATAAAAAAATCAACTGTCTTTTCGATGGTAGAAAAGCTTGCCGAAAAAGGTTATCTGATTCATGAAAGATACAAAGCGGTTTTTATTACCGATAAAGGAATAAACAAGGCCCGTGAGGTATATTACAAACACATTACTATACTTGATTTTTTTACAAAAATTCTTCAGGTACCTGAAGATATTGCAAAAACAGATGCTTGTAACATAGAACACTACATAAGTAATCTTTCATCAGAAAGATTACTTAAATTTCTTGAATTCTTAGGCCAAAGGTTTAAACCGGAAGATGATTTTATCACCCAACTCGACATATATCTTAAAAGCAATGATAAAACAAACATCCGATCAAATCGCTATATTGATAACATAATTAACTTTAAAAAATCCGAAAAAATAAGCATATCGATTATTACCGGTGAAAAAAACTTGAGAAACAAACTTATCTCTGACGGAATAATCCCGGGAACACAGTTTATAATTGAAGATTTGAACGAGATTGATATAACAATATCTAGCGAGAAAACAGGAAGAATCCTTCTTAATAACAATGAAGTTAAATGTGTGTTCTGCGAACTGACCCAATAGTTAAATAAATTAACCTTTTAGCGTACATGACTCAACAATCTCTGCTTCTTCCTTACTATCAGCTTTAATTATCTTTTTCTTTATTTTTTTTATTCCTTCTACATCCAAACTTCTTTTTAGTAGTATCAAAGCTGATTCGGGATGTTCCTTTGCAAGTACACCGAGTGATGACATTATATACCATTTATCTATCAATATTTTTGCTTGTTCACTCGGATAGAGCCCAATCTCTTTTGAATTCTTTGCAATTTTAGACATTATATCTCTTCCACCCGGTAATCGAGTTAATGCCCCGCCTGTCCCAATTATGTATTCAACCTGAGTCAAATCCTTACCTTCTGCATAAGTTTTTCTTCCTGATGTTCCATACATAAACCGTCTTGCACCTGCATGTCTTTCAACGGCTGTCAGAACTGCCTCAAGACACAATTTTTCAACAAATTTTATCTCGTTTTCACTCTGCGGGATAGGTTTAAAATTCTCAAGAATCGTATCTATGCTAAACCCCAATTCCTGCTCAATCTTTTCCTTACCAATCCTTTCAAGAACATTCCTCATATTTACAAACATGCCGAGATCACCTTCAACGGTTCTCTTTGCAATAGGTTCAGGATTTATCAATATCCTTGCAATCTCTTCGGAATCCTCAGTTACAGAATGAAGATCTGTGGTTGCTCCACCGACATCAAGCACAATCAAATCGCCTATCTCTTCACGAAGTATTTTTGCGGCTTCCATAACTGCACCCGGAACAGGTATTATTGTTCCGTTAATCATCTCTTTAACTTTTGACATACCCGGAGCATGTACAATATGCTCTTCAAAAACATCTTGAATAATCTTTCTTGTCGGCTCAACATTTAATATATCTATCTTTGGATAAACATTATCTGCAATATACAATTTACCTTTGTAATTCTCAAATATGAGCTTAATTTCCTCTTTATTTTCACAATTACCGGCATAAATAACAGGAATATCAAGATTTAGAGAAAGAATCATTTCTGCATTATCTAAAGCAGTCTCCCTCTCACCATAATCAAGCCCACCGGCTATCAATATTATATTTGGTTTTATGTTTTTAATTTTTTCAAGATCGGTTCGTCTGAGTCGCCCCGCCGTTACATTGTGAACTATTGCTCCTGCTCCAAGCGCAGCTTCTTTTGCGGCTTTAGCTGTCATATCATAAACAAGTCCATGGACAGTCATCTTTAATCCGCCGGCAGCACTTGATGCACCGAGCATTTTACCATATTTAAGTTCACTGATATTTAAATTTTTTTGTAAATCCTCTATTGCCGCACTTAAACCAATTGTTACATCACCTATTCCTACACTTGTAGGGGCCTGCCCCTGTCCGATAAATTGCGGATTATCAGTATCTATCCCATTAAATCCGTTAACAACTGTCGTAGTACTGCCAACCTCAGCTACAATAACATCAATAAACATTATAAACCTCTTATTCTCTATTTAAATAGATATCTAAGCGAATCTAATTTATTATCAATCTCTATCTTTAACATAAGCCCGATAGCATTTAAGATCACTATGGCATTATTGTTCGCATCACCGACTGTAATCTCTTCAATACGGGTAGATATTCCGTAACTTACCTTATCAACATTATCACTTTTTTCTAAAAGTCCGTCAAGATCAAAATCAGGCTTATTCCCTTTATTGTACTCAAAATACTGACTCAGAAGATAACTTGTAACATATCTGTACATCGTTTCTTCTACTGTAGCAAAAGGCAGATGAAATCTTGCCATCGGTTTTAAAATATCCATGTGCGGGCAACCGCTTGTTGCTGTATAGATACCAAGTATTGACCTTAATCCGTGTTGAACAGTTTCTCTTTTATAATACTCCCTTTCTTCAGTTATAACCCTTACATTAATCTCTTCGGTTGAAAGTCTTTTTGCAAAATTCTCAGCAACCCCTGAGATATTAAAAGCTATCGGACAATTCTTAACCTTATCCTGAGTAAATGGGCAATGTTCACATTTATTAAAATCGAGTAATGTCCATTTGGACTCCTTACTCTCAGTTGGAGCCACAGAGATCAGAGTTTTTCTATTAATGTTTACAGCAAACTCAAGACTATCATTAGAATCAAATTCAAAAATATACTTTATCGAAAAATTATCCGCATCCATAGACACCCCGTAATTATTGCTAAAACTTAATCTCACTCCATATCTTAAATAAACCAAACGAAGCTTGTTCCCCAATCGGATTTATCGCAGTTACAAGTATTTTGGGTGACTCGGCAGAAAAACCAAACGAAAGATTATCCATCAATACAATCGATAAACCTGTTTCTACACATAATGCAAGATTCTCACCCCATCTCAAATACTGATCTATGCTGAAACCATCCCTTATAATCCTTGCATTATTTGTATATCCAAGACCAAAGTTCAAATACAAACTCAATTCTTTAATAGACCAAGTTGAATCGCCAAGTTCATAAAATGAAAACATGTTCTCAATTATTTCATAAAAATAATGCTCACCCGGAGGCACCTGATTGGCAAAATTAATGTTTCTTGTATCAGATTTTAGATGTGTATAAAACATCTTGTTTGTAAATTTGTACCTGAACATATCTCCGAACAATTTTTGAGAATCAAATCCAATAATGAATTCAAGATTAAAATAATGGTTATCGTATGTTTGATCTATCCATTTTACATCCTCATGTCCAACCCTGATTATTCCGTCAGTACCATTCTTAAATGAGTACATAAAAGGAATCTTTACAAAAAATGACTGATTGAACAGAGTTAATTCCGGATAAAAAGCAATCATAGTGGTAACAGCCGATCTGTCTATGTGATAATTTATACTCCAGTCAAATTCTACATTTATGTGATCTTTTTGATTAAATTGATATGTTAAAGGGATTGATATTGATGATGAAAAAACCTTGCCGGCATTTATATCGAGATCCTCAACCGAATCTGACTGAAATGCAAATGCAAGAGCGATTTTAGGATGAAATGTAAACGCTTTATTGTCTTTAATCAAAAGATCAGTTCTTACAAAAAATCCATAATCTAAATAAAGATCTGAAAAGAACTTCGGATCAAAAGCATCTTTTGAACTTATTCCGCCCTCAATATAGAACCTGAAATAATTACTTAACATATTAGCACTATCGTATCCGAATGATACACCGTGCGGTCTTTGATTAGCTCTGCTTCTGATAGGATCAGCCGGATCCAAATACAATACACTTTTTGACCATATATCAACTGCCTCGGATTCTTCGGCAATCGGATCATAATCATAATCATCAAAAGCATAATATAAAGAACCGCCATTGGCAAAACCGTGATTAAAATAATCATGATTTAGCTTTAACACCTCTACCATACTGTTAACACCATAGTATTTGTGTACTTCCATAACATCACTGTAATTAATAAAAATGCCCATATCAAAAATATTACTAACCCTTGCCTTATCAAGAACTAATTGAAAATTTCCAAAATAAACATTAGAAGCCCCTGATTCAAACTTTGGAAGATATATCTTAACAGGATTTCCTTGGTCATCAAATCCGTCAACAACATACCAGCTGCCGTCCGGTCTCATATCTGAGATACCCATCGAATTAATTTTGAGCTCAATATCTATCTGTGTACCGTTATAGCTCTTTTCACCGCTTCTTGCAATAATGTCCTTACCAAGTGTCATATTAAACAATAGAGTATTAACAAAATCAAAACCATGTGTGACAGGAGTCAGAGTATTGATCGCAGGAACGGTATCTAAATCACCACCTCTTGCCCAAAGGTTCAATCCCCAGATAACCTTAGCACTCCCGCCTATCGTAAAATCAAAAAGAGTGCTTTTTGCTTTTAACTGCTCAACTTCACTTCTGATAGTGCTTATCTCTTCCCTAAGCTGTGCTATTTGAATTGTACTCTGCAGATCAACCGTATTATCCTGAGCATAAAAAACTGAAACACTCATCAACATCAACATCAACGGTAATATTTTTAATAGTCTCATGACACCTCACCTGTATTACAAATTATTATAGAAATTTTTGCAAAATCTTAATTTCTGCAAAAGCCCCAGTAATTTAACTTATTTAATAAAAAATGGCAACCATAAAAATGCTATTATTATTTATCCCTTTCTAATACAAACATTAAGCAAGATAGTGGAGGAATAACTACTCTGATTGAATTCTCCCTTCCGTCCCACCATATCTGATCAGAGTTTACTCCTCCGAGATTACCCTGACCCGAGCCGCCAAAACACACTGCATCTGAGTTCATAATTTCCCGGTAAAACCCGGCTTCAGGCACACCTACTCTATAATCATTTCTAACTACAGGTGTAAAATTTAACACAACAAGAACTGTTCCCGAATTAGTCTCCGTCTTTCTGATAAAACTCAAAACAGACTGTTCCCAATCGTTGCAATTCACCCATTCAAAGCCGGCAGAATTAAAATCAACTCTATGCAAAGCCGGGTATGATTTGTAAACATTATTCAATTCCTTAACAAAATCACGGAGTTTTGTATGTAAATCAAATTCAAGAAGGTGCCAATCCAAACTCTTTTGAAAATCCCATTCAGACCACTGCCCAATCTCAGATCCCATAAAAAGAAGTTTTTTTCCGGGATGACCAAACATAAAACCTAATGATGCCCTGAGATTCGCAAATTTCTGCCAATCATCACCGGGCATCTTATTAATCAACGATCCTTTGCCATGAACAACCTCATCATGTGATAAAACCAATATAAAATTCTCTGTAAAAGCATATATCATTGAAAATGTAAGCTCATTATGGTGATATTTCTTATGTATAGGATCTTTTGATACATATCTTAAGAAATCATTCATCCACCCCATATTCCACTTATATTCAAATCCAAGCCCTCCCAAATAGGTCGGATGAGAGACTCCTCCGAATGCTGTTGATTCTTCGGCAATCATCATAACCCCCGGGAAATTTTTATATACCTCTTCATTTAATCTTCTTATGAAATAGATTGCGTCAAGATTTTCATTACCGCCGTAAACATTGGGCAGCCACTCCCCGTCTTTTCTGGAATAGTCAAGATACAACATTGAAGCAACCGCATCTACCCTCAAACCGTCAATATGATATTTATTAAACCAAAATAGCGCATTTGATATCAAGAAATTCCGAACCTCATTTCTACCGTAATTAAAAATCAGTGTTCCCCAATCCTTATGCTCGCCGAGTCTCGGATCAGAATGTTCATAAAGTGCGGTACCGTCAAATTCTCTTAAAGCAAAATCATCCTTTGGAAAATGAGCCGGAACCCAATCAATTATTACACCTATATTGTTTAGATGGCAACAATCAACAAAGTATGCAAAATCCTCAGGCGTGCCAAACCTTGATGTTACCGCATAATATCCGCTTACCTGATATCCCCAACTACCGTCAAAAGGATATTCTGAAACGGGTAACAGCTCAATATGAGTAAATCCCATCTCTTTTACATACTCAACCAAATCATCTGCAAGCTCTCTGTATGTAAGGTACTCCCATCCGTTCTTTCTTTTCCAACTGGCAAGATGAACCTCATAGATTGAAACAGGCTCTCCTCGGTGTTTTCCTGCATCTCTTGCAGACATATAAACACTGTCTCTCCATTTATATTTATCTATATCGTAAACCACACTTGCTGTTTTTGGCCTCAACTCCGACAAGAAGCCGTAAGGATCCGCCTTAACAATAATTCTGTCATCTTTTGATTTTATCTCATATTTATAACAGTTATACTCCTCAAGTCCGGGAATAAATATCTCCCAAATACCGCTTGAACCCCTTACACGCATCTGACACCGTCTTCCATCCCAGCTGTTAAAATCTCCGACAACAGACACCCTCACAGCGTTAGGTGCCCATACAGCGAATAAAACACCTCTAACACCATCAATCTCCATCAAGTGGGCACCAAGTTTTTCATAAATTCTGTAGTTATTTCCCTCATTAAAAAGATGCATATCGAAGTCAGTTATTACAGGCGGATATTTGTAAGGATCATCTATTACCCAACTATCATCATTAAAATTAAAATATTTTATTTTATAATTATTATCAACTTTGTCATTTATTTCTACTTCAAAAAGCCCTGAATCATGTATTTTATTCATTTTAAGTTCATTAGAGCCGCTTAAAACAAATGCTTTATTTGCATCAGGGTGAAATGTCCTGATAACTGAGCATTTCTTGCCGCTTTCATCAAAATAATGGATACCAAGAACACTGAATGGGTCCCAATGATATGAATATACTATACGGTTGATATCTTCTTGTGAAAGTTTGTGCTTCATAATGTACTCCGATTATTACTTAACTTATTTTTTTGAAAATTATAGAAATTTAACCCGATTTAGATTATACGATAGTGACTCTCTATTTGCAAGCCAAAACTTTTTAATTTTAAAATTATTACAAAAATCATCAAAATGTTATTTTTAAACAGAAATACAGAAGAATTCTACTTGACTTATATATAATATTTTATTTAATTTAAAGTAATGTTGAAAAAAAAATTATTATGAGATATAATTATTTTGAGTTTTGAAAATAGGTGGTAAATTAAAATGGATGTAAAAGGTTTTGCAGTTATCGATCAGGACTTCTTGAATACCATGGATCTGATTGAAAATGTTGAAAAGCTTTATAAAAAGAAAAATTTTAGTGCCGCCGTATTCTACCTTGACAGTTCACTAAATGAGATAAAAATATCATCTGGAAATCTTTTATCTACAATATTTGACATGACAGGTTCAGTCCTATGGAAACTCGGCAACACTAACGATGCCAAAAATTTTTGGATTGAAGCAATAAAAACAGATGCAAATAACAGACACGCTTTATTATCTCTAAGGTTACTTTTTCAGATGGAACACAACAGTAACTCTCAAACACATATAAATAACAATCAAAATAATCTTATTAAATCACTATAAAATACACCAAAAATTGATATTAAATTTCAACTGATATTTCGAGGTCCCCTAAAATGGGTTTGTTTCCACAAGATTTAAAAATTCATTTCTTGTTTTGCTGTCGGATTTAAAAATCCCCCTCAAAGCACTTGTTACAGCATAGCTGTTTTGTTTTTGGACACCCCTCATCATCATACACAAGTGTTTTGCCTGCATTACAACCCCAACCCCAACCGGAGAAAGAAGTTCTTCAATAGCTTCACATATCTGAGTTGTAAGTCGTTCCTGAATCTGAAGACGGCGGGAAAAATGATCAGTTATTCTTGCAAGTTTACTTAATCCTATAATTTTATTACTCGGAATATATGCAATCTGACATTTGCCGTAAAAAGGCAATAGATGATGTTCGCATAAAGAATAAAATTCTATATCCTTCACAATAATCATCTCATTATTTTCACTTTCATAAACAGCATCATTAACTATCTGTTTAAGGTCACCCAAGTAACCGCCTGTTAAGAATTTATAAGCCTCACTTACTCGATTAGGAGTTTTTACTAACCCTTCCCTTTCAGGATTCTCACCAAGTTTTATAAGCAGTTCTTTTATTAAATCTTCCAAAATAATTCCCTGTTTAAATTATTTAAGGTCATATATACTAAAAAAAATACTCCCTAAAAGGGAGTTTATAGTTTATGCGACAACTTTATCCAGCGTTTTTAAACATCTTGTACAAACATTAAGTCTTCTATATCCGGATCCGATCTTAATCCTTTTTGTATGTATATTAACCTTAAATGTTCTTTTTGTTTTAACACCTATTTTAGATCCGGTACCGCCTTTTCTTTTATAAAGACCTTTTCTCGGTACATTATTACCAACCTGTGTGCCTCTATCACATAAATCACAGTTCCTGCCCATTGTGTCCTCCGAATGATACTATAAAACAATTTAAGAGATTATATATTATTAAAGAAAAAAAGTCAATAAAAATATCCCTTTATTATGTTAAAATACTAACTTAATATTAAAATTTAGATGATACACCGATAACGACACCAAGACCTTCTAAACTAAGCATCGGATTACCTGTAAGATTAGCAGCATATATCCGAGAAAAATCATAATGCATACTGACAGTATAAACAACACCTGAAAACTCCATATCAATATAAGGTGTCAAATAGAGTCTCCAAAAATCTTGGGGGTCAGTCTGAGAAAATTTAAAGTTCAGATTAAAGCCACCCCTTAACCAGAAATCCGGTACTACTACACGAAACTTATAATTTATATCAAAATCATTAACCGCACCTGTTTCAGCCTCATTAAAATATGTTGGCCTTGTTAAGAATGTAAGAGTATTCTGAGTATAACCTATCCTAAAATTTAATTCTGCAACCAAATATAGACTGTCAAAAGTAGTTGATGCTATATTTATGTCCAATTTAGGCATTCCGACTGACACAAAAAAATCAAGGTGTTCATTACCTACCTTAAATGACATACCGACTTTTCCTCTAACACTGCTGTCCACAGGAAAAGTTATACCGCCAAAAAACACAAGATTAATTAATATGTTTTCAGAAAACTGATCACTGAAATTCATGTATAAACCGGTTTCATTATCAAATGAAAAGTAATGAAAAGCAAGTTGGTTATTTGCTGAGATGAAATTTGTATTTTGATAAAAATGAAATTTCGATCTGAATTGATCGCGCCAAAATTTCATTTCAGCACTTATACCGGTACCTCTAAGTCTGTAAAAACCCGCGAAATCATCACTTTGATTTTCCGGATAATATAAATAACCGCGGTAAATATTACCTGCACCTAGATATCCGTGTACACCGGTCCAGAAAGAAAGATTAAGATGTTCCTCAGCAAGATTATTTGCGGTCACTTCAGCGTGTTTAAATATTAAAAAAACTTTGTCATAGATATTATCATTAATAAGGTAGTTTCTTTCAACTTCTCTGATATTTGCTTCGAAAGCGGCATTTGCGGCGAATTTAAAACCTCCGTCAAATGAGGTTGTAAATTTCATAAAAGTATTCATTTCAAACAAACCGCTTGAGTTACTGTATGCCCCGTCAGCAATAATACTTAACTCATCTACATTGACATTGGCACTATATAAAAACACTGCAAAACTCATAAAAAATATTGCCGATATTCTTTTCATAGTAAATCTCCCTTATTAGATCTCGTAATCAAAAACAACTGATGCTTAAACCATTATATACTCTTTTTAACAAAATAACTATTACAAAAAGATAAAAAAAAATATATTGACTTATCGGAATAAACATGATATAACTTGAACAACTTCGGAGAGTTAGCTCAGCTGGGAGAGCGTCTGCCTTACAAGCAGAATGTCACAGGTTCGATCCCTGTACTTTCCAAAAAAAGCGATCTTTGCAGATCGCTTTTTTAATATCCTTATGGAAATAATATGAAGAATTTTTCTGATTTTGTTGATACCATAGCAAAACTACGCTCACCTGAAGGTTGCCCTTGGGATAGAGAGCAAACTACACAGTCATTGCTTCCATACCTTCTTGAAGAGGTTTTTGAAGTTGCAGATTCTATCATTCGTGAGGACTCAAAAGACCTTAAAGAAGAACTTGGCGACCTTTTATTACAGATTGTATTACATTCACAAATTGCATCCGAATCCGGCCTTTTTACGATAGAAGATGTAGTTAAAGATATCAATAAAAAAATGATCTCACGACACCCCCATGTTTTTAGTGACTCCACGGCAGATACACCTAACGAGGTTGTTACATTGTGGAATGAAGTAAAGTCTAAAGAAAAAAACTATAAGCTTCATAAATCGCACTTGGATAAGGTTCCGATAAATTTTCCTCCGCTGCTTCGTGCATATAAATTGCAGAAGGCAGCATCTAAAGCAGGGTTTGAATGGAAGGATTATAAAGGCCCGCTCGATAAAATTGAAGAAGAAACAGATGAACTTAAAAAAGCAATTCAGAGCGGAAATAATGAATTAATAGAATCTGAAGTCGGTGATCTGATCTTTTCTTGTGTGAATCTTGCAAGATTTTTTGATATCAGATCAGACGCAGCACTGACTAGAACCAATACAAAATTTGAGCGAAGATTCAGATTTATTGAAGATCAACTTGAAAAAAACGGGCTTAATTTCGAAGATTTATCACTTGACGAACTTGACGAAATATGGGAAAAATCAAAGACAACCGAAAGTGACAGGATGGAATAAAATGGATAGACTGGTCGTTTTAGATTTTGGCGGACAATATGCACACCTTATCGCAAAAAGATTCAGAGCACTCGGGTATTATTCTGAGATAGAACTTCCTACCGCTAAAACAAATTCTTTTGAAGACGCAAAAGGTATTATATTCTCAGGAGGACCAGCTTCGGTTTATGGTAAAGAAAAGCCGGATTTTAATGAAGATATTGTTTCATTAAACATACCGATATTGGGACTATGCTACGGCCACCAGCTTTTAGCTTATATCAACGGAGGAAAGGTCGAGAAAGCAAAAATAGGAGAATTCGGATTTGCTGAATATAATGCACTGCCTGACTCGGAATTAACACAAAATATTAAATTTCCTACACAGGTATGGATGAGCCATTCCGATGAGGTTGTTTCACTGCCGGAGGATTATTCTATAACCGGTACAACAAAAGACTGCAAGATTGCATCTTACCAATCAAATGACCTTATGAGATTCGGTTTCCAATTTCATGCAGAAGTCAAAGACACCCCTATCGGGGATAAGATTTTTGATAATTTTGCAAGATATTGTAATATGCCAAAAAACTGGAAAAATGATATGGTTCTTGATATGTTAAAAAACAACATTATCAAAGAAGCCGGCAATAAAAATGTTCTTCTTTTTTTATCGGGGGGAGTTGATTCATCGGTTGCATTTGCTCTTTTGAATGAAGCCCTCGGCAAGGAAAAAGTTCTCGGCTTATATATAAATAACGGATTTATGCGAAAAAATGAAACAGACCGTATAGAAAAAAGATATAAAGATGCTGAATATGATAATTTTATTATTGAAGATGCTTCCGATTTCTTTTTAGAAGCTTTAAAAGGATTAATTGATCCCCAAGAAAAAAGAAAAGCGGTTGGTGATGCTTTCTTAAGGGTAAGAGAGCGGGTTTTAACTAAACTTAACCTTGCCCCCGATCAATGGCTGCTTGCTCAAGGAACACTTTATCCGGATATTATAGAATCCGGCGGCACAAAAAATTCACATGTAATAAAAACACATCACAATCGTGTTGATGAAATCCAACGATTGATTGACCGCGGTTTAGTAATTGAACCGCTTAAAGATCTATACAAAGACGAAGTCCGCGTTATCGGCAAACAGCTTGGATTGGCAGATGAACTGGTTTACCGTCATCCGTTTCCGGGACCTGGCCTGTCAATTAATGTTCTCTGTTCTAATGGTGAATTTAATGAAGAAGCGAAAATTCATTCAATCAGAGAAAGACTTGACGAGCTGGCGCCTCAGAAATTTTTTAAAGGGACCAGTATCCTTTCATATCCGCTTCCCGTTAAATCCGTAGGGGTTCAGGGTGATTTTAGAACATACTCTTTCCCGATAGTAATTGCTGTTGATAACATTAAAGAAAATTTACCTGACTGGGAAATACTAAATTCTGTTTCATCATATTTAACAAATAATATAAAGGATGTTAATCGAACGGTTCTTGAGCTTTTTGTAAAATCACCGCTTAAACTTATTAAGTCTTATTGTAACAAAGAGAGACTTGATATGTTAAGAGAAGTGGATTCGATAGTTATTAATATATTGAGGAAAACCGGATGGTATAATAAAATTTTTCAACACCTGTCAATCTCTTTACCGTATGCATCTTCATCAGATAAATGTTCAATTGTATTAAGACCGGTCGTATCTGAAGATGTTATGACAGCAAGTTTTGCAAGACTTGACAAAGCAATTTTGCAGGACATCATCGAAGAGGTTTACAAACTCGATTTTGTTGACGCTCTTTTTTATGATATAACCAATAAACCACCGGCGACATTCGGTTGGGAATAAAAATAGGCGGAATATGATTACTAAACAACAACGAACCAAACTGAGATCACTATCACAGACAATATCTGCAACAGTGTATCTCGGTAAAAACGGACTTACCGAAGAACTTGTGAGCTGTATTAATAATGAACTTGAAGCACATGAGTTGATAAAAATAAAAATGATTCAGTTTAAAGAATCAAAAAGTGAGATCGCTGATAGAATTGCATCATTAACAAATTCTATTGTAGTGACAATTATCGGGAATATTATTGTTCAGTACAGAAAAAACCCTGACGAAACAAAACAAAAAATATTTATTTAACGGATCGGCCTTTTATGGACCCAAAACCTAAGATTAACAGAGAATTCATATTTAGATATATTATTTTTGGTATCTTTGTGCTTGTTTTTTACACGCCGACACTTTTTATGCCGAGAAGATGGCTATACAGGCTGTATTACCCCATTTTTAACAAAGGATATCTATGGGCGGCAAAGATAAAAGCTATTAATCTTTCCGATGACAGTCTATTTAAAATAGAAAAACCAATGATATTCGCGCCCGTCCATAAATGTTATGCCGACAGCATTATATTAGGTCTGTTCTTGAGAAAGCCATTCACTGTCCTAATGGATATGGCAAACAGAAACAACAACCCTTTTTTCAGATTTATAGCATGGAAAATGGGGCTTATACCTATTGACAGGGATTTTACACAGCTTATTTCTAAAAAAAACTCCATTGAAAAATGTATAAGGGAGATATCTGTTTACAAGTATTCTCTGGTAATCTTTCCTGAAGGCCGCCATTATTATGAATACAAAGTCGGTCCTTTAAAAAAAGGGGTTATAAAAGTAGCTAAGCAATCAGGCGCAGATATTGTCCCTGTTGCAATTTACGGTATAACCGGACATTTTGTGTTCGAAAAAAAACTTGTAAATAAAAATGCTTATATTAAATTCGGCACACCGTTTAATCCGAGCAGCTTTGAAAACGAAAAAGATGCATTGGTACATCTTAAGTTATCGATAGAAAAACTCTACGATGAAATTGAAGAAACAAATAAAAGTAAGGAAATTAAAAATGGATAACAACTGTGAGTCTTTGATTATATTTATTAAAAATTATCTTTCAAATAAGGAAAAAACCGTTAAACAAGGGGGGATCGAATTCGCGTCTGTCGAAGAATACGGCAGAAACAATCTTTTTCTTACTTTATTTGAGGGTGGTATCTTTAAAAAAGAGACATTGAGATTATCAATCGATAAACTTAGAGCAGAACTATCAATCATACCGGTCTATGAAAAATTATTTGATGCTTTTCTTGATATACTTCAAAGATCATCATACTTGCTGATATCAGGTGAAGATATTATTATAAAACAAGAGAGTTTTCAAAGAGCTGAAGATTTCAAAAATAAGAAAGAATTAATCAAAACTCAGATAACAAATAAGAATCAAGATATGTCAAGACACATCGCCTTAATAAATCTTGTCTCATCAAAGCTTATCGAGATACTTTCAGGTAAAATAAAAGCTGTAGATGTGATATTTCCTGCATTTTCTATGGAAAATGTTGAATTTATCTTTAAAAATAATAAAATGGCAGATTATTTTAACGAAGCAATACTCTTCACAATAAATAAAATTATCTCCGATGAACCTCAGAATCATCAAATAAAAATTCTGGAAATTGGAGCAGGTACCGGCGGTACAAGTGAAATTCTTCTTGACAAAATAAGCATGTCCGAAAAATCTACGGAATATTACTACACCGATATATCAAAAGGGTTTGTCAGATACGGACAAAAAAAATACGGTAACGGTCGGGACTTTGTAAAATTCAAGGTTCTTGATATATCTAATCCCCCTGAAAAACAGGGCTTTGAAACCGGCTACTTTGACATAATACTTGCATCAAATGTAATACACGCGACATCATCAATCATTCCTTCATTAAACAACATATATAAACTTCTTAATACAAACGGAATACTTTTGTTAAATGAACTGACAACTCTTCAAGATTTTGCAACCCTGACATTCGGCCTTTTAGACGGATGGTGGCTTGCAGAAGATACAGATATCAGGATTAAACATTCACCACTGCTATCGAAAAAAGGATGGCTTGATGCATTATCAAAAACCGGTTTCAAATACGGCTCAATAATAACCTCAAGCGATGCAGATATAAAAGATTCATTTGATCAAAGTCTAATCTGTGGTTTCCGAACTTAACTTCGGTATAACGGGCAATTCCCGATAATTAAAACCATATTCTTTTAATGTTTTAGAATGGTATTTATATATAGTTTTATTAACCGGTACATTCTGAATTCTAACCTCTTCATTTCCAAACATAATAACGGAACCGGGATAAATTGTAGATTCAATTACAACGATTGAGTTCTCAGGGAAGAGGTTCTTTCTTGCTGTTTGAATATCCCCGGATAAACCGCCAATAGTTAAATTATTCTTTTTAATATTTATTGAAAGCTTTATTTTAACTTTTTCAATCTCTTCCGGCGTAAATCCTTCAATATCCTTGTGAGTTTCAAGATATTTTAATTTATTTACAATATCTTTTTGAGTCAACTGAAGTTCTCCCAACTCTTTTTCCATTTTTTGCAGTTCCTTGTAATCATCCGGATCAATTCCTGCAACTACTATCGTTCTAACCCCATTTACCGAACCGATCTTTTTGCACCAAAGTGAACCGCCTGCAATAATCGTACCACCTATTATTTCGGCTCTTTTACCCTTCATTATCACATTGCCTTTTACTGCCGCACTTGAATGAAGAAATAATTCTTCAATGTATAATGATCCGCCCGATTCAATTAAACTATTTTCGATATATTTTGCAAAGATATCATTAGCCGCTGCAATTAACGAACAATTATTTCCATTTATACCGGATTTTAGAATAATATTCCCGCCTGACCTAATCTCAACCTTACCGATAAAATTACCAACCTCGATATCACCGGTTGCCTGAACAATAAATCCATCAAATATCGTACCTTTAATTAATACAGCTCCATCAAAATAAATATTGCCGGTAGAATAATCAACATTGTCAAGCTCAATCAACGGAGTTACTGTTATCTTTCCGCTAATGACCGATGCATGCCCATTAATCAAAGATAATATTTTACCATTTTCCATAATAGTATTACTGCCGCATAAAAGATTTTGAGATTTTATTGTTTGAGATTTTAATACCGTTCCAATAATATTATAACCATCAGCCCCTTTGACACCTTCAACAATCTCGCCAATCACCTGACCTTTCTGCACATTTTGAATAAAATCCAGTTCTTTCAAATTAATTCTATCAAAATTATCAGTTAAAAACGGTTTACCTCTTTCTGTTTTAAAAAATAGTTTAATCTGTAAAGGTCTTCCATTAACCGGAAAAAGCCCCTTTGCAACAACAATCTCTTCATCAAGTTTATTGTTTTTTATAATCTCTTTAATTATCTCATCATTTACACCTGATATAATTTTTTTATCGGCAAGTGCTGCATAAATGTCATCCTCGGTTAATTGTGATTCACAACCTTTTGATTTCTTAATTAATAAAGATCCGCTCATCAGATCATCGGAAAGAATAATTTTTATTTCATGCTGATAAATATTACCTTCCGGCCATTCTACAATTTTAACCGGTTTACCCGAAGATTTCTCAATTATTTCAGAAATTAATAGCGGGCTAACCTTTTTAACCCGTAAAAGATTTAGCCTTTTTGTTATATCATCTACAAATATCTTTTTACCGGTACCTACGGAAGGATATACAGTAAGATATGCAAAACCGTTAATATAACTTATTTTAAAAAAACTATCACAGTTTTCAAGCTTATTTATTACTTCATTAAAATATTCTTTATTTAATGCCATTTCTTCACTCCGTAAAAAAGTTTTTAATTCTATTGATAAACATCATTAAATTTAATACTATATAGATATACTAAACTATCGGATGGTTTTTTTGAACAGTATAGAAGAAAGTATTATTTATACAATCAATAAGATTAATGGATTACACTCATTTGGACTTATCGATGAAGATATCCACAAAAAAATTCACATCAAGTTTAAAAAAGATATAAAATTCACAATAAAAAAACTTGAAAACCTTGTTGATTCCGGTGATATTGAATTCTACCGTGGATTTTATTTACCCAAAAACTACAAAACTACTTACAATAAGCTTGAAAACAAATGTATAAAATTTTTAAATAAAAATTTTCTCCTGTTAAAAAAGATAAATTTGGTACCCATTAAAAGGGCAATCATTAGCTTAGATGAATACGGATTGAATAATCTGCTGGTTAAACTCCAATATGATAAATATATACTAAAAATTAAAAAAGATTGTTATATAAATAAATATCTTTTTGAAAATTATTTGAATTTTTTGAAAAATGATAATATAATTACAATTAACACACTCAAGAATAAAACCGGACTTAAACATGAAAGTACAGTTTTGTTGGTAGAGTATTTTGATAGAATGGGATATACAAGAAGAATTGATCCCAACGGCACGCGAGAATTTATAAATATTGTAAATCTATAACCGGCCTTAGTGTTATTTTAATAAAAAATAACACTAAATATTTTTTTGATTGTTTTTTTTACTTGTATTGACGACAATAATTTATGATTGTTTAATATTTTGATTTTTTCAGGAGATTTTATGTTTAAAAAAATTACTTTGTTTTTGTTGATGTTATTAATTTCAGCAAATCTTTTCTACGCTCAGGATTCAAATGTCAGTTCTGTAACAGAACTAACTGATGATACTACTGAAACAACACCTGCACAACTTTTCACACAAAGAGAATTAACGCCGGAACAGGTCATCAGAAATGAGATAAGAGACATCACAAATCAGATAAGAGCATTTGAGAGAGAACTTTCTAACACCGAAAAAGAGATAACTGTTACAACCGACAGATTGCTTTTTGCAGGGCCAAGAAATCCCTTACCTGAAGAAGAAATGGCAACCGTCAGAGCTGAAAGATCCGCGCTTCTATTAAGAAGGGTTGAAATCAGACAAAATATAATTGAAAAAAGAATTTTAATGCAATCCAAAGAAAATGATCTGAAGAATCTTCAAGATGACAGGATAACCGTAGAAGGCACACTTAACTGGAATCATCAATTTGATCTGGCAGGCAAAACCGGTCCTTGGCATATTGCATTAACAGCAATTGATAACATGAGAAATACAAGTTTTGAAACAGCTGTTAATATTAATATCGATCCGAAATCAGATATACCGACACTAACAGTTATTAATCCGCTTCCTAATGCAAGGGTAACAGGTAATCTTGAAATTGTTGGAACAGCTTTAGATAATGATGCTATTGACAGAGTTGAAGTTATAATTATTAATGAATCCGGAGAAGAAGAAAAATTTATCTGCAGCGGAACAAATTTCTGGAGTTATAATCTTACTACAACAAATATGAACGATGGAAACCACATGATAAAACTCAGGGCTTATGATAATAACGGATTAGGAAGCCAATGGAAAAATGTTTATGGTTTAACTAAAGATTATACTGAGATACCATTTATACTTGACAGACGATCCCCATCAATAACAGTAAGTTCATTAAAATCCGGTGATATTATATCAGGAAATATTCTTCTTGAGGGAACTGCAAGTGATAGTAACAAAATACGATTAATAGAATATTCAATAGACAACCGTCTTACTTTCAATACAATCGAAAACTTCACTTATAGAGAAAAAGTAGAAACTGCATTTAAATATTCTTTTAGTTCTGATGTTATGGTTGACGGCAAACAGACAATATGGGTTAGAGCTACTGATATTGCCGGATCACAAGGGTATTTTCCAATTTCAGTAACTATAGACCATCAACCTCCCGAATTAGAAATTATTTTTCCGGTGGATGGAGCGACAGAATCCGGGATTTTCAGTTCGTTTGTAATGGCACGGGACAATGTTGATCTTACTGATGTTAAATTTGAAATAAAAGGGATAGATCCTGCTCTTGTTACAATCGAATCAACCGAAAGTTTCCCTTTCTGGACTTTTACTATTGACACAAGAAGGCTCAGATCAGGAAGTTATAACCTGGAAGCAAGCGCATTTGATATTTCAGGAAATATCATAACCAAAACCATTAGATTGAATATTGATCAAAATATTGATAAACCGGTACTTACTCTTAATAGCTTTTCAAATAATAAGATTGTTTCCGGCGTACTTCCGGTATTCGGGACAATAGTTGATAATAATGGTTCGAAAGAAACACTGCTTACAATATTTAATGCTGCTAATCAACCTGTTTATACATATACAATTCCTTCGAAATATAACTTTTCGGCTATGGTAGATCTGAGAGACAAAACCATATTTCCTGATGGAAAATATACAGCTGAACTTGTACCGGTTGATATTAATGACACTAAAGGAAATCCGGTCAAAACAATTTTCTACATAGACACACAATATCCGGTATTTGATATGCAGACTATCGCTGTATGGGCAGGAAAATCATTTGGAAAATCAATAGATCTGCCTGTTAACATAAATAAAGCCGGTGAGTTAAGATCAGCATCCTACAGTATTTCAGATATTAGTGGTACAGAAATAATCAGAGATACCCAATTGCGATTCAGAACAACAGACAGTCTGAGATATACTTGCGATAATATAAAAATTGATTTTGTTCAATCAAGAATCAATGTCAATGACGGTATTATAGTTATAAAATTAAATGCAGTAGATTCTGCAGGAAAAACCTCATCAATTTCAGTTCCGATTGTTATCGACAAAACTCCGCCAAGAATAACAGCTCCGGTTATACAACCAAGAACAGGTATGATACAGAATGAAATAGTTACAATAGAAGAAAATCTCTTAATGAAAGAAATAAAACTTACTATAACACCAAATTCTGCAGAAGCTGAGACTGTTAATACTGTTATTGAAGATATGGAAGCGGTTTTCACATTAAAGACTAAAACAAGCGATAACAAAAATATTGATTACAACATAGTAATAGATGCAATTGATATGGCTGGCAATCCGGTCAGATCAACATTCAGGGTAAATTTTGTTAATAGTCCTGAACCTGAATATACCCTTACTTTTAATGTTGTAAAGAATGACAATACAGTTTATAGTCCTAACCCGATCTTATTTAGCGGCTCAACATTCAATATCGATCAGAATAGTCAAGCATGTTTCTTGTTTCTTTCTGATAATTATAACAGCACATACGGTTTTAAAATAAACAATAAAACAATACCTTTTATTAAGACAGAAAATTCCAATGGAATTTATTTTGTTAATATTACACAAGAAAATAGAATCGCAATAGGCAGCGGAAGTTTCAATTCTTCAATTATTGATATTACGCTTAATCAACCAACTTCGATCCTTACAGCTACCGTTAATAATGATTATCAGATTCCAGTATCAAAGGTTATATGGCCACCTGCTAATATATCTTTAAATAATGACTTCACAATATACGGGTCTGTTTTTGATGACTCAGATACAATTGAACTTCAGTTCGTTGATCTAAAGAATATACCTGCAACGATTACTATGAGCGATTTTGAACAGAATTATGCACCAAATCTTAACCAAGCGGAAAAAGATGAGTTATTTAGAATCTATATAAAAGATAGAAACAACAACCTTAATCTTGCACAGTTAACCTCGGATCAATTGTTTAATTCTTCGACATTGCTTATTAAAGCGGGCATTCTTACTAAAACACCGGTAGCACTAGAACCTTCAACCTCCATTCAAAGGTATCAGGTTCCTATGATAGATGCACTGAAAAGAACACAAAATCAGCAGTTAAGTCAATTTATAACTGATAACAGCATAACAGTTAATCCTAATGATAAAATATTTAAAATACCAGTTTCAGTCGCTTCTCTTGAAGACGGTTTCAAAAGAATTGTTTTAATAGCTACAGACAGTTCTGGTAAAATCTCATATATACCTTACAGTTATATAATCGATAAAACCGTACCTGAGATTACAGCTGATAGAACTGTATTTCAATTTAACACAGCTTCCAATGAAAATACAGAAGAAGAAAAGGTTACCGGCAGTGTTAATATAAAAGGAAGTGCAGTTGACACGAACAGTATTTCTGAAATAGTATATATGTTTAATGGACAGCAGGTTGTAGCTAACGGAAAACGACCATACAATTTTATATATAATTTAAGAGATCTTCAAGGGATTAATCTAAGATCCACAGAATTAATTAATCATAATATTGAGATTTTTGCAATAGATGCAGCCGGTAATAAAACTATAATACAGAAAGCAATTACAATAGACCCGATGTCAGATATACCGCAGGTTTATATTAACAGCCCGTCATTATCCGGTCAAAGATTTACTAATGTAGTTGAACTTGGCGGTCTTGCAACGGATGCAGACGGAATTAATTATGTTCAATACAGATTAAACAAATCTAATGGTATAAACGGCGAATGGAAAAGAATCGAAGTTACACAAGGAATGAACTGGAATGAAAGGATTCAGACAAATGGTGAAATGTCCGGTAAATATATTCTTGAAGTACAAGCTTTTGATATATATGGTACAGCAAGTGATATAAAATCAACTGATTTCCATATTGACCTTGAAAATCCGACAATACATGTAAGAAGCCCTGAGACTAACCAATATCTTAAAGGTGAGACAGTAATTATTGGTAATTCGTCAGACCCCAATGAAATTCAAAAAGTACAAATAAGTATAAATAACGGATGGTCATATTTTGACGCAAATGGTTCAGAAAGCTGGAATTATCGTTTTAATTCTGCAACATTACCTGATGGTGAATTAAGGGTATTTATCAGAGCAAAAGACAACGCCGGTTCAGAATCTTTTTCATTCTCACTGTTTAATATAGATAACACTGCACCTGAGATAGAGGTCCTTTACCCGAGAGATGGATCTGAAGTTGGGAAAGAGATCAACATCGTTGGTAGAAGCCGGGACAATATCGGATTAAAATCTGTTGAAATTCTTCTTGTAACCCCAACGATAAAGAGAATAAACAATCAAGATGTTGAGGTGTGGGTAATTGCTCCACTTCCGGGTGCAGATGCGAATGGATATGTTTCAATGCCTATTGATTCACTTGAAGCCTGGTCATACAAAATTGATACTACACGATGGAATGACGCAGATATCGACAAAAGATATAATCTTGTAGCAAGAGTTACAGATTTAGCGGGAAATGTTTCAGAAAGCTCAATTAACTTTAAAATTAACCCGAGAGCAGATCTCCCGGTTCTTGAAATTGACCAACCACAGCCAAATCAAAGGCTAACCGGTGATATGATAGAATTCTTTGGTACATCACGCCATTCAGCAGGTATAGAATCGGTCATAGTTAATATAGCAGGAAAAGAATACAAGGCAATAGGAACAACTAACTGGTCTGTTAGTATTCCGGCTGTTGAACTACCTATAGGTGACCAAAGAATAACCGTTAGGGCATTGACAAATCCAATAGCAGGAAATGAACAGTTGTCAGCACAGGAGTTCCGTACTTTTTCTTATGACAGATGCGGTCCTATAGTAAATGTTACTACACACTTAAATGGGAGAGCAATGGAACATAGACCTTGGATGGAGGGTACTGCAGAGTTTTTTGAGAAAGATATTGAATTTGTTGTAAAGAGAATTATTCAGGAAAGAAAACACATTGAGTTTCAAAATAGATACAGAAGAACACCTGAATTAATACCTGCTGTTGAAGATATTGAAGTAAGCAAAGGGGAACTTATAGTTGAATTAAATCGCTATCGCTATGATAACAGGGTGGTAGAACTCCTTTTAAGTCTCGATAACGGAAGTACATTTGAAACTGCAACCGTATTTAATAATATTTGGAGAGTTAGAGTACAAACTCAAAATCTTTCAGATGGAGTTCATATGCTTCAAATGAAAGCTCGTACAGCATCAGGCATTGAAACAATTAAGTTCTTTAAAATATACATAGATAGAGAACGGCCGGAAATAGTTATTGATACACCTGTTGACAGTGAACGAGTTTTCAGATCGGTTGAGGTAAGAGGGTCATCAAATGATAACGGTTCAGTAGAAGAGGTTAAAATTGCTCTTAGACAGTTCGATAAAGACCTTGGCAAGATACCTCAATTTATTCAAGGATTATATCTATGGAGTCAATATGATTTCGACTTTCTTGGAGGAAGTGGAATGCTCGTATCAGGTGGTTTAGGTATGAGTTTCTTTGATGACATAGTTCGTTTGGAGGGGATGTTTGGATGGAGACCATCAAGGGATAATATGCAAGACCTTATGCCTGGTGCAGTAACAGATCCAACACTTTACCCGGGTACAGGTATAGCTAAAGATGACCCTATAAGAAATACAGGTTATTACCCGTACCCTGAAGAAGGTTATAATCCAAGATTTATGGGATTTGTTGTAGGTGGAAAGCTTCATGCAAGAATTCTTGATATACCTTTTGAATTCTTCTACGGTGAAGATGCAAAAAATTTCTCAATAAGTGTTTCTATAGGTGCTTCATTCCTGTGGTTCAGCGGATTTGGAGCTTCACAAAGAGAAATTGCAGATATTGCTAATTATAATGCTGCCGTTGATGGAAAACTACTTGCAGGTTTTATGTATCAGATTGACTACTTCAAAGTTGAACGATTCGGAATACTAAGAAAATTTGCACTTTACTTTGAACATGCATTATTCTTTGTACCGGCTGAGGTAAATGCAGGAGTTGTAATGCAATTTGGCTTGGGATTAAGAAACTCATTATTTTAAAAAAATCATATTATTTAAAAAAGATTCGGCATAAAAACCGAATCTTTTTTTTATTAAATTTAAAAAAAAACGGCAGATTAACCGCCGTTTTTGGAATTCTTAAGACATAAGCAATTATTTTTTCATCTGTCTTCTTTTCTTAACTAAAAATGTAGCTACATGTTGACCTTTAGTTCCTCTACCAAAACCTTTATCAACTCCTGCTTTTATTGCCATATCATCAATTACCTGTGTTCCACCGGCAATAAGTATAATTTTGTCTCTTATACCTTTTTCCACACAAAGTTCATGAACTTTCTTCATATTCTTGTAGTGTGTATTATCATGGCTTATAATTGTACTTAATAGAATTGCACCGGCTTTAGATTCAATAGCTGCATCTACTATCTTTTCCGGAGCTACCGAGGTTCCTAAATATATTGGCATTATACCATATTTCTCAATACCACCATGCTTAATATCTATTATCTCTCTCAAACCTACAGAATGCTCATCCTGTCCAATAGTTCCTGCAACAATAGTCATCGGTGATTTCTCAATATCTGCTCTTATCTCATCGTCTGACATAATCTCAGGTCTTGGAGGAATCTTTAGTTTTGTCGCATCAATTTCGAACGCAACTGAACCTTTCATTTCAATGAGTGTGCCTTCAGCTTCTTGGATAACCATCTTATTGATTACTTCAACTTCTTCAAGTCCCATTTTTTTACCAATTTCAATAGCAGCAACTGCAGCTGTATCGATATCACAAGGAAGCATAAGAGTAATAAGTATTATACCGTCACCGGCCCATTGAACTTCCGGTTTAAGATGTTGTTTTGAAAAATATTTTCTATTCTCAGAAAGTCTGACATTAACATTATCATTTGGATCAAGCTCATCGATAAATACAATCTTTTCCGGTTTTTCAAATGTACATCCGCTAATAGCGTCTGATGGATTTTTAACACCTGCCGGCAGCTTATTATTACCAAAGTGGGCAGTAACTGGAGCAAAATAATCAGGATCTCTCGGATATACTGTCCCTGCGCCAATACCACCATCTTTCTTTCTGGCAATACCATCAGAATGTCTCTCAGGGTATTCAGCAGAATCTACAAAGAAACCTTTCTCAACTGCCTCAAAATATCCGCCTTCATCAAGTATTTCTTGCATATAAAGTACAGCTTTTTCTTTTAATTCTCTTACTCTTTTTCCAAGTTCACCGTCTCTCTTTATCTCAAGCATATCCTTAAGTCCATCCATACCTGCAAAAGCTTGCTTAGCTGTATGAAGACCGGCAATATTATTATAATGCCAAGGTACATTTCTACCTTCATCCGGAGTAATAGTTGATTGAATATCAGCTCTTGTCATTTCTGAAATCAACATATTCAAAGTATGAGTTACTGTTGCTTCACGAATATCAGCTTCAATGTACTTTGTATTCTGTTGAGCTCTCATTCTGTACTCAGGGAACAATTCTCTAAGTGCAACAGCATAAGGTAGATCAAGTCTCATAGAAGGAGCCGGAGGAGCAGTCGGAGGAACAGTAGAAAGACAAATATTTGAAGGTTTAATACCAACTTTTTTTGAGAACATAGCATTAATGCCGTGCTGAACTATAAGTTCAGGCATAACTTTCCATGCTTGTCTTGCAGTGGCATTAGCGTTGTGCGCACCATCAATTTGAGCCATATCAGCCCATGCAATAATTGCTTTTGATTCACCTGCATCAACAAATGATCTAATCATATTAATATTTCTATAAAGAACATTGTATTGAGGGTCTTGATGGCAACCGTTTACACCTTCTTCTGCAAACATTACAGCGATATCCGGACCGGCAGCACCGGACACATATGAGTGATAGTTGATAGGTCTGCCAACTTCATCCTCAATAAGATCCATAGCTTTTCTTTGAGCTCTTACTTGCTTTCTGGTAACAGGAATGCCACCTATACCTTGTGAAGTTCCCTCAATAAGTCCGTCATAATGTGACTGTCCGGCTGTTCTTATTACCATAACATGATCAGCACCATGCCACGCAACCATTCTCATTCTTCTGATATCATCTTCAAATCTTCCCGATGCAATCTCAGTAGTAATGTTTGCTCTTGGTTGTGGATCAATATCCCCAAAATACTTACTGGATGGAAGACCGTAACTATTTTTTAGAGGTGTTGACATTTCTCTAAAAACAAATGGACCTTGTTTTAGGTTTTCTTCAGGCTTTCTCCAAGTCCATCCTCTTCTTCTTGGTCTATACTTATCTAAATCTTTTAAAATCTCATCAATATTAATTTTTTCGTTAGGTGTTAACTTCATTATTTAGCCCCCTTGAAAATTTGAACTGCTTTATCCCAGTGTTTCCCCTGCGCAAGTTCTTTACCAACTTCACGATAATCACGACCAAGTTCCTTAGCAACTCTATAAATAACATTTCCTGCACCCTTACCCATAAGGCCTCTATCCATTGTATTGCTTACAATATCTTTCGCCTCCAATGATGAGAAACCCATTCTCAAAAGAACCGATCTTTCTACTGCAGGAGTAGTATGAGTCTTAGCCAGGTCAATCATAGGATTGACAATTTTTTCAGCAAGTTCCCAGAATTTGTCTTTCAATTGATCTTCTGTGAGTTTTGCTAAATCTTTTCTTCTTTTTTCGAAGTCATCATCCCTTTTCACTATAATCCTCCATAAATTATTGTTTAAACCGTATAACAGTTTATTCCAGATATTAATTTAAAGTTATAAATTCTTTTTTTATAAAAGTCAAGACTAAAACTATTAACCATCACTAACGGGTGCAATTTTAGATTTTGGGTAAACCTGAATAATAGCTATTCAATTTTCTTCAAAAAAACGATAATAAAAATATAAACAATAGAATGTTAAAATTACTCAAAAAAATAAAATCACACCCTTATCATACATTTTTTATATAATTTTCTTTGCAATTTTATTTTTTTTGTGTATGATTGCTATATCTACATTTTATAGTCTTATATACAGACTAAATAATAGGAGCGGCTGATGTATTTGAAGCTAATTAAGAACGGGGAAGTTTATGCCCCAACTTATCTCGGAAAAAAAGATATCCTGCTTGCAGTCGATAGAATTGCTATGATTGCAGATAAAATTGAACTCCCTGAACATTTTGTCGATATTCAGGTGATAGACGCAAAAGATAAAATTATAGTACCCGGTTTTATAGACGGACATGTTCATATTGCCGGTGCGGGTGGAGAAGGTGGTCCTTCATCGAGAACACCGGGCATGGAACTTAGCCAGATGCTGGAAGGCGGTATAACAACCGTAATCGGTTGCTTGGGTACTGATGGCTTTACAAGAACAATCGAAGGTGTTCTAATGAAAGCTAAAGGTTTAAGACAGCTTGGTGTGTCTGCTTGGATCTATACAGGATCTTATCAAGTTCCAACCCCAACAATACTTGGTGATGTTGGAAAAGATATAGCTATGATTGATGAGATAATAGGTGTTGGCGAAGTAGCGATTTCTGATCATAGATCTTCTTGCCCATCAGTAAGAGAACTTGCAAGAATTGGTGAACACGCAAGAGTAGGCGGAATGCTTGGCGGAAAAGCAGGCATTGTTAATCTTCATATGGGAGACGCAAGAAACCCTTTTAAAATATTGTATGAAGTTGCTAACTCAACCGAACTTAAACTTACTCAATTCCTACCTACACATTGTAATAGAAATGATTATATATTTGAAGATGCAAAAGAATATGGAAAAAAAGGATTCATTGATATTACTGCAAGTTCTTATCCGTATTTCCCTCAATATGAAATTAAACCGGCTAAAGCTATCGTAGAATTGTTGAAATCAGGCGTTCCTCTTCAAAATATTACGATGACTTCGGATGCTTGCGGATCATTACCGGATTTTGACGAACATGGAAATTTGATAAAAATGGCTTATGGTTTGCCAAAATCAATATTTATTGAACTTAGAGACGCTGTTCTTCAGGAAAAACTTGAACTTGAGAAAGCATTAAGAGTGATAACTTCTAATCCTGCAGACATACTAAAACTTCACTATAAAGGAAGAGTAAGAGTTGGTAAAGATGCCGATCTTGTTATAATGACTAAAAGAGATATGGAAATCGATACTGTTATTGCCGGAGGGGAAATAATGGTAAAAGAAGGCATAGTTGTTGTAAAAGGTCTCTACGAACATTTTAATAAAAGCCCTGAAGATTAATTTTTATTTATAATTAAAAAAAGCTGCCTAATAGGCAGCTTTTTTTGTAATCACTACTTAATAAATTTTCGTTTATATATTAACCCGCATTATGCACGAGAATTCTACTGCAGCTTGTATCTTGCTGATTATCTACGAGTTACTCGATTTTCGATTCTCACATAGTGTTACTATGCTGCGAGTCTCAAATCTTCATAACTCTAAGCTAATCAACAATCTACTTCGCTTCGATACGATTATCGTGCATAACGCGGGTTAACGGAGGATTTATAAGGATACTCAACTATGACGGTATGCAAAAATAGAGCGAAATCATCACGACGGAAATATTCGGTTTATCGTAACTGATATTGATTTTGAAACTCCTGAAGCCGAATATTTATTTTACACCGAGCGGAGGCAATGTGAAAATTTCATTAATGATTTAAAAAACCATTTGTATCACAATTGGTATCCATATAAATACCGGACTGAATTGATAAATACTAAGACCACATATTGTTCCTATAGATACTATAGGAACCATTAATCCATACAACACACTTCCGGTGATCATACAACCAAGCCCGGCATACGCAAAGTTCTTTGCCTCTGTGTAGTTTTGAGTTGAGGTTGTGTAGGAATAACTAAAAATCGTAACAGCCATAAAAATAGTAATAATAAATATTTTCATAATAACGCCCCTGTTACAGCTTTAAAACATACAATGGTATTGAAGTACTGCCCGCTTGTGCCGCGATTGACAAAAGAGTACCCAAGCCAATCAGTATTCCGAAGACTATGTCAAGATGAGGCATGCTGCTAATTAAGCCGCCAAAATACCCCGGTATGGTTAGAAGTAATGTCGGGATCCAGCTCAATCCATATAAAATTGCTGAATTGATTGTAGGAAAGGTGTTTCCATATATCAGATAATTCGAATATATACTAAATACACCTGCTAATATCTTGTTTAAGATCAAACCGCTAAAAAAACATACAGGAAAAATAATAAATGGTGGTGCAAACATCCAATTTCCTAAACCACCGAGAGTAAAAATTGAAATCGGCACTGCTCCAACACTCTCCAATACACTCCCTCCGATGTGACAACCTAAACTCGCGTATGCAAAGTTCTTTGCTTCTTCATAGTTTGGAGTTGAGGTTGTGTTGGAATAACTAAAAATCGTAACAGCCATAAAAATAGTAATAAGAAATCTTTTCATAATAACGCCCCCTAATTGATCGTAATTGTAGCATAATTTATTAAACTGATTTCAGTTGTTTTTTTCGGAACAAAACGATTTTTTTTCGAATTGGATTGCTTGACCGGAAATAAAAAAACCACCATATAAGGTGGTTTTATTTGCCCCCAAGCGGAATTGAACCGCTGACACAAGGATTTTCAGTCCTTTGCTCTACCGACTGAGCTACAAGGGCAAATAACTAAAAGTTACAATAAATAAATAATCTTTTTTTATTGATTTGTCAATATCTATATTATTTTTTTTCTAAATATTTTTTTGTTATTGATCGTCTTTATTAATAATCTTTGGTACAGCATAGTAACCATCGATAAGATTATTTGTATATTTTCTTAGATCTGATTGTGAAAAGAAATGTACGATCTTATCATCTCTAAACCTATCTGCAGTATCAAACACCGACTCTCTATTCTCAATTAAAGATGTATCAACCTTTCCAATCTGATCTACAAATAAAACAATATCCTTTATTTGTTTAATAAATTTATTTCTTGTGTCAGGTCTTATGTCTATTCTTGACATATCAAGTAATTTATCGATTGTTGCCTCATCAATCATTATTGTCTCCTATAATTCTTAATTTGGAATATTTTTCTATAAAGGTAAATTCTCCGTAATCATAAAAATCCACTTTTATTAATCTCTTATCGCCATTAATAAATTGATCTATCACTTTACCTCTTCCATAATCATTATGAATTACTATATTTCCCAGATTAAAATCGCTTTTATCATTTATTCTATTATTTGGCAATATTTTTTCATAATCAAATATCGGATACAATAATTGAGAAGGAGTTTGAAATGATTTTCTTCCATAGATATTTCTACTTTTGGCATATGATATATATAAGTTCTTCCTTGCTCTAGTTAAACTAACATAAAAAAGACGCCGTTCTTCTTCAATTTCTTCAGTTGTTTCTACTAATGTAGTATTAGGGAAAACCCCATCCTCCATACCTGTAACGAACACAGTATCGAATTCAAGACCTTTTGCGTTGTGAATAGTTAATATCTTTATTCTTGAAGTATCTGTCTCAACATCTCCGCTTCCTGTCAAAGAAACCTCTTCAAGATAGTTAATTATTGACTCATGATCGCAACCACGATCTTTAGCTGATGAAACAAGTTCAAGGATATTTCCGGCTTTATCTGTACCATCTTTATTATCTTTGTTTATAAAATAATTTAGAAGCCCTGTGTTCTTTACCAAATGAGTAAGTATCTGATCTAAAGAATTAAATTCATAATTATTAAGAATCTCATAAGCCATAATAAAATCGTTTAACTGATCATTATATTTACTATTATTGTAGAATTTAAGAGCAGATAAAATATTAAAATTTTCTTTATCTGCTATCTTATATATCTTATCAAGTGTTTTAGTGCCTATACCTTTTGAAGGCTTTGAAATTATTCTTTCAAAAGAAATAAGATCAAAAGGATTAACAAACCACCTTAGCAATGCAAGTGCATCTTTAATCTCTTCCCGTTCAAAAAACCTAATTGATCCTATCAATTGATATGGTATATTATATCTATTGAAAACCTGCTCAAAAATACGCGATTGATTGTTAGTTCTGTATAAAACTGCTGTTTCACCTAATTCATGTGATTTTTCATTTATATATGATATAACCTTTTTTACTTCATCTTCTTCATCTTCTGCAACAAAACACACCGGAAGCTCACCGCAGTTATTCACAGTATAAAGCGTTTTACCGAGTCTCATTTTATTACAATTAATTACTCTATTGGCCAAATCGATTATCTCCGGTGTAGATCTATAATTCAATTCTAGAGTTATCCTTTGTGTCCCGGGAAAATGTTTTTCGAAATTAAGAATATTTGTAACCTCAGCACCTCTAAAACTATATATTGACTGATCTTCATCACCTACAACCGTTAAAGACGCACCGCCGGAAGCAAGTATTTTAATAAGCATAAACTGTGAGTAATTTGAATCCTGATATTCATCAACAAGGATAAACTTAAATCTTCGATTAATCTGATCGGTTATATCAGGGTTATTTTTCATAATACTTATTGGTTTTACAATAAGGTCCTCAAAATCAAATGCATTATATCGTCTAAGTTGATCATTATAACTCTTATTCAATTTAATAAAGAAATCAACATCATCGGCCATTATTGAATCAGGATTATCCAAAGACATTTTGAATTGTTGAATTAGATTACAATACTGTTTTGCAAGATTCTTATTATTTTCAAGTATCTCTAATGATTTTGCAACAACTTTATATGAATCATCTGCGTCATAAATCTGAAATGAACTTGTTCTGCCGGTATTTTCAGGATATTTTCTTAATAGATATGTTCCGAATGAATGGAAGGTTTTAACCATTATATTAGATTCTGAGCCAATGATACTATCGATACGCTCTCGCATCTCCATAGCAGCTTTATTTGTAAAAGTTACAGCAAGTATCTCATTGGGAGAATACTGCCCTGTTTTAATCATATGAATAATCTTAGTTGTTAGAACTGTTGTTTTGCCTGATCCTGCGCCTGCTATTATGAGTTGATATCTTGATTCAGAGAGGACTGCTTCTTTCTGTGCGTCGTTTAGATTATTCAGATATGAACTCATAAAGCCACCGCGAAATAATCATTACCATTAACATTTCTAATCTCAGCAGTAATAATACCGCCAATTGGCAGATTATCTCCTTCCACAACAGTTAAACCGTCAACCTCCGGTGCTTGTGTCCATATTCTTCCAATATATAGGTTATCTTCTGCCACCCGCTCCTCAATTAATACTTTTTGTATTGTACCAAGAAACCTTTGAAGACGAACAGTTGTCATCTCTTCTGATAGTTTAATTATTTGATCAAGCCTTCTTTGTTTAATTCTTTCACTAACAAAGGGCTTATAGTTATAAGCAACGGTATTTTCTTCTTTTGAGTACTTAAAACCACCTAACCAATCAATATCTGCTGATTTAATAAAATTCAGTGTTGCAAGATGATCTTGTTCATCCTCACCTGGAAACCCGCAAATAAAAGTTGATCTAATTGTATTCTCAGGAAATTTCTGTCTGATTTGGCGTACCAGTGCAAGATTATCAGAACTTGAGTTTCTTCTTCCCATTTTTTTTAAAATCCTATCTGAACCTGATTGAAAAGGAATATCAAAGTATGGTATAAATTTATTATTATTTTTTAACTCATCAAGCAGAGTTTTGTCTATATGGTCAGGATGCATGTACAGCACCCTTATTTTAGCATCTTCGTCAATATTCTCAGAAATTCTATTTATAAGCTCAGGAAGTTTTATTCTGCCAAAAACATCAAATCCGTAGTTTGCGGTATCTTGAGAAATTAAAATATATTCTTTTATATGAAGTGTCTTTAGTCTTAACACTTCTTCGATTATTGATTCAATAGATCTAGACCTTAAAGGTCCGCGAATCAACGGAATTGTGCAATACGAACAATTATTGGAACATCCGTCACTTATTTTAATATATACCCACCCCGGATAATTTGAGATAACGCGATCATATATTTTATCTTCTGAATAATCGGGAAGTAATATATTAGATTTTTGCTCAACCAAATCTATTATTAATGAAATATCGCCAACACCCATAACTCCGTCAACTTCCGGTATCTCATCTAATATCGAACCGTGGTATCTTTGAGCAAAACAGCCGGTTACAAAAATCTTTTGATTCTCCGTTTTATTAGTAACTGCCTGAAATATTGTTTCAATAGCTTCCTCTTTTGCATCATTAATAAAGGCGCATGTATTAATTATTACAATATCAGCATCCGCAGAATCGTCTGTAATGTTTAATCCGTGATTAATTAAAACACCGGCCATTTTCTCTGAATCAACTTGATTTTTATTACATCCAAGTGTCTCTATATAGAATTTATACATTTAATTTCCTTAATAAGTTATCTGACCTTGCATGGAATACCGTTATCAAATATAATTCTTCTAAAATGGTCAAGCTCTTCTTCACTATACGGCTTAACATCCATATATGCCGGATCAAGGGTTTTAGAAGGTTTAAATCTGTTTAAATATACTCTCTTAGCACCTTTTAACATTGCCGATATATTAGTTATCTCTTTTTCACCAATAATGCCGGGAACAACAGTTGTTCTGAATTCATGATCTATACCGGAATTTATAATATACTTGATCGAATCATTTATTCTTGTTTCAATATCCTTAAGAACGGTACAAAATTTTCCGTATCCGGACAAAACAGTCTTTATATCCATAGCAATATAATCAACATCGAGCATCTTTAATGTTTCCGGCATAGAACCGTTTGTATCGATCTTTACTTTTAACCCAATGCTCTTTATTCTTGAGATAATATCTATTATACCTGTATGAATTAATGGTTCACCGCCGGATATAACAACACCACCCAACAGATTTTTCCTTTTCTTTATATGTTCAAATATATAATCCATATTGATCCAGTTGGGGTTATCTCCGATATTTACCAACTCAGGATTATGACAATAAGGACACAAAAAATTGCAACCACCTGTAAAAAGAATAGTTGCAACCTCTGCTGGATAATCTATAAGTGTCGTTTTATGTATGCCGAGAAATATGTCTGTCACACTAATATTTTTTGAATTTCTTCAACAGTGTGTATTACATTAAGCACATTCTCATTTTTATCTAATAAAACAACCGTAGGCGTCTTAATAACATTATATTTCTTTGACATATCAAAACCAAAATCTATACCTACATCTACCTCTTCACCCGGTATCGCAGTATTCTTTATCGCATTTTTAACCGGTTGACAATTATGACAATACTTACTATAAAAAAACTTATAATAAGCAACTTGTTCTTTTGTTATTGATAAATCACAATTTTCAACATCTGGGATTTTATTATCATTTTGTACTGAAATTGTCGCCGAATTGATTTTATTATCAATACCGACATTATCATACTTAAATACTTTCCTATGAAAATACTCCTCTCTTTTTCCTTTATTCCAATTTGCAACAGCTCTGTGGTAACCGACAATCCTAGTGTAAACCTCTGTATCACGCCCTTTTACATTTGCGAGCTGTGTTCTCAGTTCTTCCAATTGCGAATCAATCTCCATTACTCTTTCCATTTCCCCCCCCCTAAAAAATAAATAAAATTTAAACAGCCGTAAGCCTTCTTCGTTTATTCTCCAACTCATTTATTCTACCAATTAATTCCCTTCTCTCCTCATCGGCACACTTCGGGCAATTAAAATGTTCACCTGAAATATAACCATGAACCGGACAGACAGAGAATGTCGGTGATATTGTAAAATAAGGTATCCTATAATTATAAGCAATTGCCTTAACCAGATTACGACACGATCTCCAATCTTCAATCGCCTCACCGATAAAACCATGAAAAACCGTACCGCCTGTATATCTTGATTGTAGGTCTGATTGATGATCAAGTGCCTCAAATATATCCGCAGTATAATCAACCGGTAACTGCGAAGAATTTGTGTAATACGGATCATTCTCGCCTGATGTATAAATATCCTTATATCTATCTTTGTCATGCTTAGCAAGCCGATAGCTTGTACTTTCAGCAGGAGTTGCCTCAAGATTAAATAGGTCTCCAGATTCTTCCTGATAATCCGCAATCCTTTTTCTCATAAAATCAAGTATCTCAACAGCAAATTCCTTTCCTTCAACATCAACAATGCTCTTTCCCATAAAGTTAATCAAACATTCATTCATGCCATTTATACCTATTGTCGAAAAATGGTTATTAAAATGCCCTAGAAACCTTTTTGAATATGGAAATAAGCCACCATCCATTAGCTTTGTGATAACCTTTCTTTTAATTTTAAGTGACTCTGCGGCCAAATCCATAACATGAACAAGTCGCTGAAAAAACTCCTGTTTACTTTTCGCAAGAAATCCTATCCTTGGAAGATTTATCGTAACAACCCCAATCGATCCTGTCAACTCATCAGCACCGAATAAACCGCCGCCTTTCTTTCGTAATTCACGCTTATCAAGCTGTAATCGGCAACACATTGACCTTACATCTGACGGATTAAGATCACTATTAATAAAATTCTGGAAATAAGGTGTGCCATATTTTGCTGTCATCTCAAAAAGCAGTTTGGCATTATCGGATTCCCAATCAAATTCTGATGTTATATTATAAGTAGGAATCGGATACTGAAAACCTCTTCCATTAGCATCTCCTGTAATCATTATTTCAATAAATGCTTTATTTATCATATCCATTTCTTTCTGATAATCACCATAGGTTGTATCAAGTTCTACCCCGCCTACAACAGCTTTTTTGTTCTTCATATCATCCGGCACAACCCAATCAAGTGTAATATTAGTAAACGGGGCTTGACTGCCCCACCTTGAAGGTGTATTTACCCCAAAAACAAAACTTTGAATTGCCTGTTTTGTTTCATGATAAGAAAGATTATCTGCTCTTACAAACGGAGCTAAATAAGTATCAAAACTTGAAAATGCCTGTGCACCCGCCCATTCATTCTGCATAATCCCAAGGAAATTTACTATCTGAAAAATAAGCGTATATAAATGCTTCGAAGGCTTAGAACTTATTTTACCCTTTACACCGCCCAATCCTTCATTGATAAGCTGCCTTAATGACCAGCCGGCACAATATCCGCTGAACATACTAAGATCATGAAGATGATAATCAGCATTTATATGAGCTTCAGCAATCTCAGGTGTATAAATATTTTTGAGCCAGTAATTTGCTGTTATAGTACCGGAATTATGTAATATTAAACCGCCAAGACTAAAATTAACATTTGCGTTCTCATTTACCCGCCAGTCCGATTGATTCAAATAGCCGTCCATAGTTTTATCTATGTCAAGCATCAGTTTCTTGGAATCCCTTACCGCATCATGTTTAGATCTATAAAGAATATAAGCTTTTGCCGCCTCAAACTCCCCTTGCTCCATTAACACCCTTTCAACAATGTCCTGTATCTCTTCTATCGCAGGAACTGAATTCGGATGCCTTTTTGACATAAAGTTAGATAATGATTTTTCTGTTGCTTCAGTCAATCTCTCAGCAAGAATAGAGTCATCTTTATTGATGTGCAAAAGACATGCGTTAATCGCATCGTATATCTTATTTCTGTTATATATCTCAAGTTGACCGTCTCTTTTAACAACCTTATTTACCACAAACCGTTCTTCACTTTTTTCACCTCGTAAAAAGTCATTCCAGTTTGCCAGACTTTTGTTTGACATTGCCCCTCCCCAAACTTTTTTTTATCTTTTTGATCTCAATAATAAACTCATCCAGATCATTGAATTTCTTATAAACAGATGCAAACCTTATATAAGCAACCTCATCAATCTCAGAAAGTTTTTCCATAACAATCTCCCCAAGATCCTTTGACCTGAGCTCATGAGTTTCACCGCTTTTAAATATTGCTTCTTCTTCGATATCTGAAATTAAATTCTCTACAACAGACAAAGATATTTTTCTTTTTTCCGTTGCTTTTTTTATACCATATGAAATTTTTTCAATGCTGAAAGGTTCTCTTCTTCCGTCATTTTTTACAATCATTAATTGTTTCTCTTCGATAACTTCGTATGATGTAAATCTGTAACCGCAAGAGAGACATCTTCTTCTTCTTCTGACACTTGTTCCATCTGCAACCTGTCTGGTTTCAAGAACCTTGTCCTCAAAATTCGCACAAACAGGACATTTCAATTTATGTTTACCCCAACTACCTATAACTATTATTACGCTTAATAGCAATATATAACACTATATATAGGGTGTCAATCTTTTTTTTATTTTTTGTTAATAAGCTGTTTTATTGATTTTCAAACGCTACTTTTATATTATTAATTCTTTTTTGACATGAATCAATTATGTAAATTGAACTAATTAATCTGAATTTTAATCAGTGATAGCGAATTCCGGCTGATTTTATTTTCAAGAATAATAGAATTTAATTCCTGAATGCTTTTCATTGAATGTTTGTATGGATCTAATCAATAATCATAATAGTATAATCTTCATAAATAGATTGAATATCATCTTTATATTGATTAAATATGGAATATAATGAATAATCTACCCCATATGTTAAATTACGATTAAATACTTTTGATATTTTCAATATATATATGTTTTCATTTATCTCAAATTTATAGATTCTATCCTTATGGAATCTATAATTACTCTCTAAATTAAAATATTGTACAAGTTTTTCTTCCTCAATTCCTTTGTCAATAAATCCTCCGTTATTTGAAGTTTGATGATCAATGGAATGTTCTTTTGCAATATTCTCAAAGTCTTCAAACAATAATTCTTTATTATTAAATAAATCAAGATTATTATTATAATCGTTTTTCTCTAATTTAATTAGACTCAATTCTACAAATCTTTTTCTCTCATTTAAAAAATGGGTGTCTGTAGTATTTTGATCATATAAAATACCGGCAAGCTTGTCATATTCCTCACTTATCTTTTTAAAAGATAATAATCTTACATCATCAACATATGAACAATACCGATTTAAATATATTTTGTTATTAAAAATATCTACTGCAGTTTGCCGGACATACTCATTAGCAAATTGATAATCTATCAACTTGGAATATGTTTGATTATAAAAGATAATTGATGATAAATAGAATGCATGATCATATCTAAAGTTATATAAATCTGACCTTATCAAATATTCAGGTTTATCACTGATAAAATTTAAATTTTCTGTTTTATTAAGAAAATCTTCAAAATTTTCAATCTCATCATAATCAAGTATAAAATTTTTCCCTAAAATATAGCAGTCAATGTAGTAAGCGGAAGACAATATTATTGATATTATACACACACAAGCCAAAGCAAAAAAATATAAGCGTGGATTCATAGGCAGATCTGACCGGATTTATAACTTCCATAGAGTTGCCCGCAATCAGCATTGATGTCACTGCCCCTTCTATACCTTCTTGTTACCGTAAATCCTGACTTTTCAAGCTTAGTTTTAAATTCCATTATCTCATTATTTGATGGCGGAGCTGATTTATCATCAGAATGATTTAAAGGGATAAGATTAATTAGCACATCTAATCCCTTGAAATTTTTAACAAAGCCCGCCAATTCATCTTCACCGTTATTAAATGATTTTATTAAAACATATTCGAGGGTTACCCGCTTCTTATATTTCTGAGTATAATTTTTTACAGCTTTAACGATTTGTTCAATGCTGTGTTTATTTGTTATGGGCATTGTTTGTTTTCGTTTATCATTTATATTTGAGTTAAGTGAAACTGCAAGATTGACCCCCGGAAACTCATCAAAAAAATCATCTATCCTATCTACAACCCCGCAGGTTGACAGTGTTATTCTGTCCTGAGATAGGCCAAAAAACTCTTTGCCGGTAATAATCGACAATCCCTTCTTAAGATTGGATATATTATCTAACGGCTCACCCATCCCCATTAAAACAATATTAAATCTGCTTTTATCATCTTGATCAGATATTGAATACTTATGAAGTAGAATAACTTGCGATACGATCTCGTCCGGAGTCATATCCCTTATAAAACCTATTTTGCCGGTTTTACAAAATGTACATCCCATTCTACATCCGACTTGTGTTGATATACAAAAAGTCTTACGATTATTAATATCACTAAGACTTACAGATTCTACAAAATTCCCGTCTTCAAGTCTAAACAGATATTTTATCGTTCCATCTTCAGATATATATTTTTTTTCCACGGTGAGATTATTAATAAAAAACAAATCATCAATTTTTTTTCTCAAATCAATCGGAAGTGAAGTCATTTTATTTATATCGAATTCAAGTTTTTTAAAAACAAAATCAACTATCTGTTTTATTCTAAACTTACTGTCAAAATGTTTTAGTTCACAAAGAGAATTATAATCGAGATCAAAAAGATATTTTTTCAAACTATTTAATCTTATCTATGTACTCATTAATCATATTATTTCGGCTTAATTCTTTCCCGCACCCTCTTAGAAATTTAAGGGCATCTGATCTTTGACCGTTTTCCACCAGACACTCTGCGATCTCTACAGCTATTCTCGCATTTGCTTTATCCATATTGTAAAGGGTCATCAATCTGTCTATTGCGGCTGAATATTCTTTTCGTTCTTTATGGATTAATCCTAAACCAAGTATTGCATAATAATCAAAATCAAGATCTAAAGCGTCTTCGTAGTAATGTTGTGCCTCATCAAAATCACCTACATTTCTTAATGAATCGGCAAGTCTTGTCATAATTACCTTATTATTCGGAGAAAGAACCAATAGTTTTCGCCAAACATCACAACTCTCCTTGTATCTTTGAACCCCTCTATAACAATCTGCCAAACCATAATATGCATAAAAATTATCCGGCGCAAGACTTAATGCTCGCTCGAAATAATCAATGCCTTCTGCATAATGTTTCTTCTTTCTGTAACAATTACCGACAGCTGTTAATACCCTGAGATTATTCGGCTCGATATGAAGCATCTTAACCCAATACTGAAGAGCTGTATCAAATTTTTTATAGTCGAAATAGAGGTAGCCTATCCCTGTTAAAGCATAAGTATTGTCCGGTTCAAGATCGAATACCTTCAAAAAAAACTTCTTTGCATTATCAAAATCGCCAAGTTTTCTGTACGCATCAGCAAGTCTTGTTAAGATTGTTACATCCGAATCGTATAATGCAAGGAAATGCTCCCACAATTGTATCGATTGCTTAAACATCTTAAGGTCCCTGTAAGTATCGGCTAAACCTATTATGGCATATTTATTTTCATGATGAAAATCAAGACATTTTTTGTAATATTCAACCGCCTTCTGAAAATTACCCTCTTTTCTATATACATCACCCATACCTACAAGCCCATATTGGTTTTCAGCCTCCTGCTCAAGTAATTCTTCAAATTTTTCCTTTGCACGGCTGATATCATTATGTTTTAAAAATTCATATCCGTCATGTGAAATTTTATTCAATTTTTCTGAATTTTCTTCATTGTGCATCTTCTCTAACATTTTTTAATCCTTAATTTTATTTATGTTCTAATATATTTATATTATTTTAAAAGTTTATCAAAAACTTCTTCTTCGTTAACTTTCTTATCTTCTGACAGCCATTTTCTTATAATCGAAGCAGATAACTCACAAAATTCATCTATCTTCTTTTTGTTCTCCGACATATAATAAGCTTCTGCACTTTTAAAAATATCTTTCTCAAAATAATAATCCCCAAGTCTTACCAAACCGTCTTTATAATCTGTTGCAGCAAATATTTTTTCTGCCGTTTCAATATCACCCCCGCTAAATAACTCATTCCCTTTTCTTATGAGTTTTACCCTTGTTGATGAATCAAAAACCTTCTTTTTTTTATTACCACGCGTAATCATATTTAAAGACCCTAAAACACCTCTGTATCACAACAAACCGTCCAATTAAAGATTATTAAGTTTCTATTATATATACAGAAAAATTTATCGAAAAAATATTATAACACAAAAAATAATTTTTATCCATATATATAATATTAAATCTCAGGAAAATCAAATAATACCCCGACAGATTCGCTCTGTAAATCTTCAATGATATTTATATCCGGATTATTATTAATTTCATAAATATCATCATTTTCATCCTCACTAATTCCGCCGCTTAAAAATTTTTCTAAATCCTTTAGGATTTGTTCCTCTTCGATACTATCCGCATTCTCAAGTATTCTATCAATATCAATATTAAAACTATCCTCATCAAATTCTAAATCTTGCTCAAAATCCTCGAGATCAATCATATCAATATCTGCCGATTCATCAAAATCAATATCTTCAATATCAGCATTGTAATCATAATCATTATCAAAATCGCTTTCTAAACTATTGACAGGAATACTATCCGGAGAAAACCCGCTTTCAAAAAGCTCCTCAAGCTCCTCATCTACCGAAACAAAATCTATTTCAGAATAGTCATCATTATTTTCTATATCAACACTTTCAAGATAATCAATTTTCTCACCTTCTGCTCCCTCATCTATTTTAACATCGTTTTTTTCTGATAGATTATCTGGATAATCAACATACGGATCATAATCAAGGTCTTCTTCTTCCTCAACAATTTTAATATCACTGTTATTTGATTCCGGCTCAACATCAATAGGTTCATCGAAGTTATCCGGTTTATCAATATCAAGATCATTTCCTGAGAGTTCACCATCCTGCTCATAATCACTAAAATCTGTATCCGAACACAGTGAAGGCATGTCATCTATCGATGGCATTCCGCTATCCAGCATATTATCATAGTTATCTGTAACAGGTATCCCCGGCATATCAATATTGTCTGTTTCAAATAGAGATCCATCCATAATTGAGTCATCTTGAATACTATTTAGGTCATCTATTACTTTATCAAGTAAATTTTCATCCTCTTCATTCAGATAATCATCATTTGCAAGAAAATCATCCAAAGAATCTTCGCCGCCAAGATCACGCAATACATCCTCATCAATTCCACTAAAATCATTATCGACATCAAAACCATCCGGATCAAAATTATCATCCATATCACTGATATCCGGGTCATAATCATCGAGTTTCTCTGTATTAATACCTGCATCTATATTATCAAGATCATCTTTAATATTATCGATAATCTCATCCTCATCATCATAAGAAACATCTTCATCCTCTTCTGTTATTTTAATTGATCCGTCTTCAGATTTTCCCTCAATATCGCCTTCAATGTCTCCCTCTATGCCGCCCTCTACCTCAATATCAGATGCCTTAATATTTTCATTTTCTAATTCATCCTCAGGTTTTTCTTCATTAGTCGATGATGAATCAGCATTACTTTCATCGTCCCCTTCGGTTACACTAATATTATCAGGATTATTGTTATCTAAAGAGTCTTGAGATTTATCCGCAGTTCCATTTTGATCATCATTGGAATTATCCGCCGGTTTACCCTTGTTCTTTTCTTCATCGATCATTTCCTTGAGTTTATCTGAATTCATTAAAGATGATAAAAAATCATTAACAGGATCCGATACAGCTTGATTATTATTGCGATTATCCTGTTTCTCATCTTCAACAAGATTTAAAAGACTTGATTCAGGTATATCATCCTTCATCAGCTCTCTTTCCCTTGCAAGAATTACCTCTTTTTCAAGTTTATCAAGATCAACTGCCTCATCATCTTCTTCAACAAACCTTTCAAATTTTGTATCTCCGATATTCACCAAGGGCGGCTCACTATATAACTTAACTCTTGCCCTTCGTTTCTCTATTTGATCTTTCAGGTCTTGTTCTTGCTTTCTTTTTTCTTCAGCCCGTGCAATTTGTTCTTTCTGTTCTAAATGATTAAAATAAAGATTTTCAACATGATTATAAAATTCATCTTCATTATCATTCATATTGAGCATATCATAATCATTATTTTTCTGATCACTTTCCTTTATCTCTTTCAGAACTCTGCCGGCATCTTCTACCATATTAAGGCCGTTATAAATACTTACATAAAGTCTTTTAACAATATATTCATTTTGTTTGTTTATTTTAATATGTTGAATAATTTTTAATGCCTCGGCAAACTCATTTAAACGCAATAGTATTGCCGTCTCAAGAATGAACATATCATCTGATTTTTCAACTCTATCTATTTTTCTGATTATCTTTAGAGCTCCGTTGTAGTTGAACCCTCTATACAATATCTTTGATTTCAAAAACAATAATTCAGCGGACTCGCCAATTCTTTCAGATAGTACATTATAAATAGATTCACTGTCTGCATTCAAACCGTTTTTAAGGTACAACTCGGATGCCCTTTTTAAAATCACCGCATCGTCCCCATGTGTCTCTGTCAAATACCCCAAAACCGTTTTTAATTGTTCGTTATTACCAATTTCCGATATAGAACCGGCGGCACTAAGCAGTATTTCTTTGTCCCTTATACCATTACTTATTAATTTACCATAATGCTTAATTGCATCTTTATAATCACCTGAATTATAACTGATATCAGCTATTCTTCTCAGACTATTCTCGTTGTCCTGATCAATCTTTAGTGTTTTTGAATATGTTGTATATGCGTCTTCTTTCCGTCCCTCATATTCATATACAAGCCCCAAATTATTTAAAACTTTTGTGTTGTTAGGATTAACGCTTAATGCCTTAAGATATGAAATTCTTGCTCCGGGATAATCTCCAAGTTTCTCACAGATAACTCCAAGATTATTTAATGCTTCTGTATCGGTTGGTCTATAATGGGTCGCCCTTTTATATTCCTCATAAGCTCCGGCCAAATCGTTTTTTTTATCCTGAATGACGCCAAGTGAATAGTGAATATCAGGATTGTTGGAGTCAAATTTTAAACCTTTTTTAAAAATATCTTCAGCAAGATCAAGCTGCCCCTCATCTAAATATATTGATCCGAGAAAATTATACGCTTCAATATCTTTCGGATTTATTTTAATCGCTTTGTATAGATATTCTTTTGCAGTTTGAAGATCATTCTTATCATTGTATGCTTTTGCGAGAGTTATAGCTATATCAGATCTTTTTGGGTCAATCTCGAATGATCTTTCTAAAAACTCAATTCCTTTCTTATTTTCACCGGTTAATAAATATATTTTACCGATATTTAAAAAAGCATCTACACTTTTTTTGTTGATTTTTAATACAAATGAGTAATACTCAAGGGATTTTTTATATCTCTTTTGATCCTTAAAAATATCACCGAGCATTAAAAACAGGTCGGCATTTTTTTTGTACTCAGGATCACTTCTTATAGTAGCTGTAAGATATTTGACTGCAGCATCATAATCCTTTAATCTGATAGAATACTGAGCCCTTTTTAACAACTCATCGCTCTTAACTTGCATTACAGCTCCATCAGTTATTATATGGTCTTACAAAAACCTCATCTGAAAATTCACTCTCAGACTCAGCATTATCATCATTATAAGCCGTTATTCTAAAATAATAAATTCTACGGTCATTAATGCCTGTAATTATATAGTTGTTCACTTTACCGATTCTTATCGGGCTTCCACCTTCAGAAGCGTTTGAACCGAAGTACTCTCCGCTTGCATTACCATAATATATCATATACCCTTTAAGATCTTGTTCAGAATTCAAGGTCCACTTCAAATAGATTTTTCCATCGATAAAGGCTACTTCAAGATTCTGAGGTTTTGAAGGGGGATTATATGGGGTAAAATTTAAAGTCAATCCCATAAAGGTTGAAGAAACAGTACTTGATGATCCGGGCATAAAAACTGCCTGCCATTGAAAATACTTTCCGGAGATTTGTGAATTTGCAATATTATTAATATTTTTCCAGAAAAAACCATATTTCATTAGAATTGCTAAAATATTGTTCTTATCTCTCTCCTGAACAGCTCTATTCAAAACATAATCATAATCTTCCCGTAAATACATCAATTCTATAAATTCGCGCTCGGCAGAGGAGAGTCTGCCTGTTATTCTTAAGAAATCCATTAGCGGAATTCTCTCAGGCAATCTTGTTGTTCCGTAACTATCAGGCGCAAAAGGCTGATCAGAACACCTTATATAGAAAAAAACATCTGAGTTATTTCTATTTTGATATCTGTATTGAGGGTTTGATATCCGGCCGCCATATCTCGATGGCTGAAATACCCTACTAACAATCCGGTTATTAGAATTAGCATTATTTTGTCTTTCCCCGGTCAATCCCCTATTAATATAAAACTCATCAATGCCACCGATATATGATTCTCCAATAACAATACGGCATTGATTTCTAATATTATATCTTAAAGGCAATACATTTCCGCGTGTTGTACCATCACTTGTTACAAGAGCAACTCCATCCTCAACCCCGTTTACAACTAACTTAGTTAAACCGGTAAATTCATTGTAAGACATAACAACACTATTCCATTCCTTAAGATTAATCCTTGAATACCCCTCAACAGTTACGCTTTTTTGCGTACCGTCGGAGCCGATAAACAATCCGTTAAATTTCCACACAATTCTACCGTTAAAAATATAGCAAACAATAGACTGATCCTCAATCATATCTGTCTGCTGATTAAAAAATTGACTCCCAATCCTTAGAATCACCTCATTATTGGTCATTGTAGCAGGATATATCCAAAAACTTATATTAAAAGATTCAATATTTCTGCCGGCTTCAAAAAGATAGTTATTTCTGCCGACAAGTTCAAGGGTGTTTGTTTCACTGACAAAGAAAGCGGCACTTTGTTTTACTGATGTTGTTCTGCTGTATCTGTAATCCTTTTTTCTAATTGTATACTTACCTGTATCATCTGTCATAACATCGGTATCAAAGGATAGATAAAGATCTGTATTCTCATCAGGATTAGTGTTGTTAAATACCGGCTCATAATACACAGCCCTGCCATTCGAATTCTTGAGTTCAACCCCTTCCGATAAATATATTTCATTTCGGAAGTTATTATTAATACTCCAATCTAAGACTTCACAATATACAAGAAATGAATTAAATATAAGTATTAAAACTAAAATTTTTTGCCTGAACAAGATTGACCTCCAAACACAAAACCTATTTAACAAAACCGGCTAATAGTTGTTACCCGAAAAAAGGTTTATCTGTATTCTCCAATATAATCACCGGTGTTATCTTGATTAACTGCATTGTAATGGTTGCATTTTAATGAAATAAAAGTAAAGAGTAACAAAAAAAACACAGTAAACAAAGCTATTTTTATTGCTCTACCCATTTAATACCCTTTAATAGGATCGATCTCTCCATGAGGGATAATTCCTGCTAAAATATCACCTATTTCATCAATTGCTTCATTTGCCCTTGCAATATATGAATCTATCGAATAACTTGCAGCGTGCGGAGAGAAATAAAACAATTCAAGTAAATCTTTATTAATGTTCGGAACAAATGGTTCTTTTTCATATACATCGATGATAATCTTTTTGAATTTATTTATAAAACCTGACTCAATAAGCTCATGTAATGAGATTAATTCACCCCTTGCAAGATTTGCAAGAACAACCCCATCCTTCATAGACGAATAGTGGCTCTTATTCAAAAAATATCTGGTCTCATCAGTTAACGGCACATGAAGAGTAATAATATCAGCAATTTTTATTGCTTCGTCAAGATTGGTCCAAAGATCAACCTTTCGTACCATTCTTTGTTCATAAGTCAGATACGGATCAACACCGATAACCTTCATATCAAAAACTTTTGCCGTCTCTGCAACTCTACCGCCAATTCTACCTACTCCGATAACAGCTATCGTTTTCCCCTTCAAATCACTATAATAATTAATACCGTTTCTGAAACGCCCCTCTACAACCATCCTATTATGCAACTCATAATCTTTATAAACTCTTAAAAGTTGACCAAAAAGATATTCATTTACAGTAGAAATATTTGAATTAGGTGTATTGCAAACCCTTATTCCTAATTCCTTGCAAAGTTTCAAATCAATATGATCAACACCTGCGCCAAGTCTTATAATCCATTTGAGCTTTTTTGCTTTCAACAAAAGCATCTTATCAAATCTGATTCTTGTTGAGATAACTGCATAATCATAATTGCCGATAATCAGTGATAATTCATCACGATCAATCTGTTGATTATAAAAAATGTTGACTTTTTGTGTTATTGATTTAGGTATTTCTGCTTCAAATTTGTCAATTATTATCAGATTTGGTTTATTAATCATTGATTTACTGCGGATATCACACTTATTACACCGTTCTGACCAAAGTCTCTGTATATTGAATTATCAAAAGCAATAGAAAAAACCTCTTCAACCCTCGAAACAAATACAAAATTTATTTTCTCTCTAATCTGTTTCGATAAATCAACCATGTCTTTTTCATTGTCTTTAGGAATAATAACGGTTTTCTTTTTGTGTCTTATAGCCGCTAAAACCTTTTCTTTAAGACCGCCTATCGGTAAGACAGTACCGGTTAATGTAACCTCTCCCGTCATCGCAACATCAGCATCAAAAACAACCTTTGTTAAAGCGGATAGAATGCTGCAAGTAATCGCTATTCCGCCTGATGGTCCATCCTTTGGGGTAGCACCTTCAGGAAAGTGTATATGAACATCGTAATTTTTATGAAAATCCTCATATTTTATCGAAAACATATCTGCTCTCGATCTTATATAAGACATCGCAGTTTGTGCGGATTCCTTCATTACATCACCGAGTTTACCGGTGAGATTGATTTTGCCGGTCCCTGCGTATAATACTGACTCAATAGGTAATAATGACCCGCCGTATTCTGACCATGCGAGACCGTGAGCAATGCCGGGGACAAGCTCCCGTTCCGACATCTTTTCGTAATTCTTTTTTTTTCCGAGATATTTCACAAGATTCTTACGATTTATTTCAATCTCTTTTAAATCATTAAAATCCACAACAATGCTTTTTGCGATTTTTCTTGCAATTGTAGCAATCTGCCTCTGCAATGATCTTACGCCGGATTCAAATGTATATGACCTGATTATTTCAAGAAATGTGTTCTTAGATATTTTTACATCTATCTCAGATATACCATTTTCTATCTTTTCTTTTTGAAGGATAAACTTGTGAGCAATTAATACCTTTTCAATCTCTGTATAGCTTGAGATATGTATTATCTCCATCCTATCCCTTAAAGGATAAGGGATTCCATTAATTGAGTTTGCTGTTGCAATAAACATTACTTCAGACAGATCGTAAGGCACTTCAAGATAGTGATCAACAAACTGGCTATTCTGTTCAGGATCTAAAACCTCAAGTAAAGCACTTGCCGGATCCCCCCTAAAATCAGAACTCATCTTATCAATCTCATCAAGGAGAAAAACAGGATTGATTGTTCCGGATTTCTTCATTGACTGTATTATTTTGCCGGGTAATGCCCCGAGATATGTTCTTCTGTGTCCTCTTATCTCAGATTCATCCCTCACACCGCCAAGTGAAATTCTAACAAACTCTCTTCCGATCGCCTTTGCAACAGATCTTGCAAGAGAGGTTTTACCTGTTCCGGGCGGTCCTATAAAACAAAGAATAGGCCCCTTGGTTTTGTTATTAAGTTGTCTAACAGCGAGAAATTCAATAATTCTCTCTTTAACCTTTCTCAAGGAATAATGTTCGCTATCGAGTATTTTTTTTGCTTCTTTAAGATCCCTATTATCTTCTGTGCTTTTAATCCAGGGAAGTTCCATTATCAATTCAAGATAAGTTCTAACTATACCAGCTTCAGGTGATATAGATTGCATTTTGGCAAGCCTTTTCTGTTCTTTTAAAACCTTTTCCCTCACAAAACCTTGAATACCTATCTCATCAAGTTTCTTTTCAAATTCTTCCGTTGAATAATAATCGCTCTCATTAAGATCACCAAGTTCTTTCTGCATCCCTTTTATCTGTTCATTCAGATAATATTCACGGTTTTGTTTATCCATTTTTTTACGGATATCTACACTTATCTTCTTTTCTATCTCAAGAATCTCAATATTATCTTTAACGATAGTTGCAAGGATTTTCAATCTTTTTCGAGGGTCCTCCTCCGATAGAAGGTCGTAAAGAAGCTGATGAGAGGATATAACATGGGGAACAATCTGATTTATCAGATCCTCCTCAGTTGCTGATTCACTGATCGCTTTAATAACATCTTTTGGAAGTCTCTTTAATTCATTAAACCTTTTGAATTCTTGAACAACAATATTCAACAACGCCTCTGAGCGGTTATCATCTGAAAGAATCGTGCCTTTAAGAGGAGCAATTATAACAGGCGATATTATATCTTTTTCTGTAAATTTCTTAATCTTGGCCCGATAAACACCCTTTACTAAAACCTTTATAATAGTATTATTACTTCCGGGTCTTATCTCAAGTATCTCACAAACCGTTCCTGTACTAAAAAGGTCATCTTGTGCCGGAGTCTCTACAAGAGAGCTCTTTTGCGTTACAACAAATATTTTTTTTCCGTATGATGACATTGAAAGCTGTACTGCTTCAACAGAAGAGTTTCTTCCGACAAATATTGATTTGACTACCCCGGGGAAAACAACTATCTCTCTTAATGGAACAAGAGGTATTTTAATTTCACTTTTATTTAAATCGTCATTAAATATCTTCATGCAATCTTTTCATTACCTTTAGATTTTTTATTCTTTCGTACGATTTTTACCGGCTTGCCATTATCAATTACTTCCTGATCGATAATAACTTCTCTAATATCGGTATCACTTGGAATATCATACATTATATCTAACATAATTTTTTCCACTATAGCCCGAAGCCCTCTCGCTCCGGTCTTTTGTTTCATAGCGTTTCTTGCTATAGCTGTAATTGCTTCCTCTTTAAAATCAAGCTTTACATTCTCTACCAACAATGACCACTCAAACTGCTTAACTATGGAGTTCTTTGGCTCTTTCATAATTCTAACAAGATCTGCCTCTTCAAGAGGATTTAATATCGAGTGAATCGGCATTCTTCCTATGAATTCAGGTATTAAACCATATTTTATTAAATCATCAGGATGCAGCTTATTGAATAACTCTACCCTATCTATCTCATTTTTTGACTTTTTTGCCTCGTTAAATCCGATGCTTTTAATATTAGTTCTTGCCGAGACAATATCATCGAGTCCTACAAATGCTCCTGCACAAATGAAGAGTATATTTTTTGTATTAATTTTTAGATATTCCTGGTTGGGGTGCTTTCTTCCACCTTGAGGTGGAACATTCGCTTCAGTTCCTTCAATGATTTTCAATAAGGCTTGTTGTACTCCTTCTCCTGAAACATCCCTTGTTATAGATACATTTTCGCCCTTTTTCGATATCTTATCAATTTCGTCAATATATATGATCCCTTTTTCTGCTGCAGATATATCAAAATCAGCTGCCTGTATTAATTTTAGTAAAACATTCTCTACATCCTCACCTACATATCCTGCCTCTGTCAATGTTGTTGCATCCGCAATAGCAAATGGGACATTCAACTTCTTTGCGAGTGTTCTTGCAAGCAGAGTCTTACCGGAACCGGTTGGACCAATCATTAGAATATTCGATTTTTCTAGATCAATATCTGCGAATTCCCCCTCACGAACCTCTTTTCCTGAAAGTATTACCCTTTTATAGTGATTATATACAGCAACCGAGAGAACCTTCTTCGCAATATCCTGCCCAATAACATACTCATCAAGAAATTCCTTTATTTCTTTAGGTTTCGGCAATTTATCAATAGAAAGCGAGAAATCTCCGTCGCTTCCCCTTATTGTAGAATTTAAGGCTTCATTTGCTTTTATAATGCATTCAGAACATATATTAGAATTGTAGCCCTTTACAAACTTAAGGCCATACTCCTCCATATTTCTTCCGCAAAAAGAACATACATCCTTTGATTGATAATCCTTGTACCAACTCATTTTGCCTCGCTTCTGGTAAGAACCTTATCAATAAGACCATATTCCACTGCTTCTGTGGGAGTCAAAAAGAAATCTCTTTCTACATCTTCTTCAATTCTTGATATTTCTTTACCGGTATTATCTGACATTATCTGATTTAATTGGGTCTTAAGTCTATTAATCTCTTTTGCTTGTATTTGAATATCAGTTGCCTGGCCACCGGCACCACCCCAAGGCTGATGTAACATGATTCTTGAGTGTGGCAGAGCATATCTCTTTCCTTTTGTACCGCTTGATAGTATTAAAGCAGCGGCGCTTGCTGCCTGCCCCACACAAATCGTAGAGATATCCGGCTTAATAAATTTGATCGTATCATAAATAGCAAGACCTGCTGTTACAGATCCGCCCGGAGAGTTTATATAAAGATAAATATCCTTATCAGCGTCTTGACTCTCCATAAAAAGAAGAGTAGCAATTACAATGTCTGCCTCAAAATCATCTATAGGTCCACCTATAAAAATTATATGATCCTTTACAAGTCTCGAAAAAACATCCCAAACCTCTTCACCTCTAGAAGTTTTCTCAACAATTCTCGGGATATATCCATGAGACATTGAAGGTGTCATAATTCCATCTCTTCTTTTATTGATTATACTGTCAACTGATGAATAAATCATTTAAACTCCTGATTATTGAACAATCTCTTCAAACTTAATTTTTTTTGCTTTTTTAATTTTTGCATTTTCATACAAGAAATCTATCGCTTTCTTTACTTCAACCTCATTCTTAAACACATCCATCTGACCGTTAGAAGAAACAATCTTCAAAAACTGTTCCGGTTCCATCTTATAGTATTTAACATAAGGTTCAATATGTGTTTTCACCTCATCATCTGTTACCTGAATATTCTCAAGCTTAGCAACATCTCTTAAAATCAAAGCTCTCTTAACCTCATCTATTGCTTTATCCCTCATCTTGAGTTTGTATGATTCTATTGTCAACCCCTCCATTTTAAGAAGCTGCTCAACCCTCTTCTCGACACCGCCTACACGGCTTAATAGATCATTATAGAACAGATTAACCTGCTCATCAATCATTGAATCCGGAATATCGCCCTCAAAAGACTCAACAATCTTATCGACTATTGAATTAACTGTTTGATTCTTTTGATAATTAACTACATATTCCTCCTGATTCTTTTTTGTCTTTGACTTTAAATCCTCAACACCTTCACATTCTTTATCAAGCTGTTTAGCGATTTTATCAGTTAGTTTTGGCTTTTTATTGGTTTTTATTTCATTAATAGTAGCATTTATTTGGAATTTCTTCCCTTTTAACAGCTCTACATCTGAGTCGGTAAAATCCTTTTCAAAAGATATTGTTTCACCTTTTTTACCTTTGATAAGATTAACTCCGATTTTATACTGATCATAGTCCTTACCGATATGGATATACTCAATATCTGCAGGCCTTACAATCTTATCGCCCTCTTTAACTTCGTAGTTGACTTGAACTATATCTCCGGAAGCAACAGCACCATCTTTGACCTCAATAGTAGCGAGCTCCTCCAGTCTCCTGTCAATCTCTTTCTCAATATCCTCATCAGTAATAACTACTGTATTCTGTTCAACCTCTACACCCTTGTAATTACCGAATTTTATTTTTGGATAGGTTTCATATATTAGTTTAAATGAATAATCAGAGCCTTTTTCAGGCTTAACAAAATTATCAAGTTTAGGCATTGCATATGATAAAGGTTTTTCATCTAATTTATCAACAATACTCTTAAATGCTTCATCTATCAGTTTACCTGCAGCTTCATTCAAGAAATCATCTTTAAACTTCATCTCAAGAACAGACATCGGAACCTTACCCTTTCTAAATCCTTTAATAGCAATATTCTTTTGAGCATCCTTAAGGAGCGTTGAATATTCCCGTTCAACCTCAGATTTATCAACATTTATGGTAAGAGCCACCCTTGATCTATCCAGATTTTCTGTTTGAAAAGTTACCTGCATATAATTTACCTACACCTCATTTAATATAAATTTTGGAAAAAAATAACAATTTTTTTGAAAAAAGTCAATTTCTTTTAAAATATATTAATATCTGGGTATACGATTTTATTCTTGACAATATCTGCAAATTATATAAAATACCAATCATGGATTGGAAATCAGAATACTCAGATAGTTACATATCACACCATATTGACAATAGAACACAAAATATTATTCAATACATTATTAATATGAGTCACGAACTTCGTACCCCGCTTAACGGCATTATAGGTTGTTCCGGCATACTAAAAAAATCTGAAAACCTTACTTCAAAGCAATTATCAGAAATCGAAATAATTGAAAACGCAGGAAACAGACTTCTTTTTCTTTTAACAGATATAATTGACATGGCTAAAATCGAAAGCAACAGTATAGAAATATCAAAAAAACAGATCAGATTTAAGGTTTTCATAAACAATCTTATTGATATGGCACAGTTTAAAGCTGATTTCAAAGGAATAAGCTTTATTTCTGAAATAAACACAACTCTTCCCGACCTGATTAACACAGATGAAAATCGTCTTGCTCAGATAATTATGAATCTCGTTGATAATGCCATAAAATATACAGATCAAGGTTCAATAAGAATTAAAATTAATAGCAATAACAAATCCATCACCTTTGGAATTCAAGATACAGGAATTGGTATAGATAAATCAGATATAGAGAACATTTTTGTTCCTTTTATTTCTGACGGCAAAAAAAACCTTGAACGATCAGGTACCGGATTGGGATTGCCCATAAGTGCAAAACTAGTGAAGATGCTCGGAGGCGAAAAAATTGCAGTATCGAGCATAAAAGGTCAGGGGTCTGCGTTTAGTTTTACAATACCATGTGAACCTTTATATAACATTCCCGAAAATATTAATTCTAATTACAGATTAAAAAATATTACAGGTTATGAAGGGAACCGTATTAACATTGCTATACTTGACGATAGTTCAGTTAACCTCTATATTATGCAGGAAATCTTATCAGTTTACGGCTTCATCATCCATACTTTTGAAGAATATAAATTATTCCTTAATCATATTCTTAACAAACAAACCGATATAATTTTTACTGATTTATTTATGAGTTCTACTGATGGTATAACTATAACAAAGGAAATAAAATCCAACCCCATTACATCAGATATACCTTTAATAATTATGAGCTCATCAGTAAGTCTAAGTGATAGAGAAGAATGCTTTCTCGCAGGTTGTAATGATTTTATTACTAAACCATTCATGCCTGAAGAACTTATCAAATTAATCGATATATACTGTGCACCAAAATGGTTGAATAGTAAACACATAGAATCTACTCCTGTCCTTGATATTTCCAGGATCTCATATCCGCCGAAACAAGATATTGATGTGCTTATTAATTTTATAAATAATGGAAATATTAAAAAGGGTTTATTGCAGCTCACAAGGTTAGATAAAGATTACCCTGATTTTACAGCATTTATCAGATATCATTTTAATTCATTCAACATAAAGAATCTCAAAGATATTATTATCCAAATTTACGGGAGCTATGATGGAAAATTTTAAAGACACGGGAATACTAATAATTGATGACAACGCTGAAAATCTCGCCGTACTACACAGCATGCTTGATAATTTCGATTTTAATATAATGATGGCACAAAACGGTTATGACGGTTTAGAAATCCTTTCTAAGAACAAAATCGAACTTGTATTACTTGATATCAAACTACCTGACATTGATGGTTATGAGGTGTGTAAAAAAATCAGAGATAATCCGGAAACATCCGGTATTCCAATAATATTTATCAGTATATTATCGGACACAAGGGACAAACTTAAAGGATTCTATCTCGGTGCTGTTGATTACATTACAAAACCTTTTAATGAAGATGAGGTGCTCGCAAGGATAATATCACATCTGACAATAAAGAAGCAAAAAGAGGAACTAAAATTATTGAACAACGAAAAGAATAAAATTTTCTCAATAATTTCTCATGACTTGAGAGGACCATTGTATTCTGTATATAGAATATCTCAATTCCTTTATGAAAATTCAGATACTATTGATAAGAATGAACTTAAAGAAACATTATACCAAATCTCAAACTCAACAAAAAATCTATATTACTTAATGGAAAACCTTCTTGATTGGTCAATATTCAAATCCGGTGATTTTAAATTATCAATTACAGATATTCCGCCCCGTCAATTCATTGATCAGACAATTGAACAACTTAAAAGCGGTATAGAAGAAAAAAAAATAAAGATTAAAAACATGGTACCGGATAACCTGTCGATTAAATATGAACCAAAGTTTTTTTCAACAATTATTAGAAATATTATCTCAAACTCAATAAAGCACTCTAATAACGATGGCATAATCGAAATATCAGCAGTAATTAAGGATGACTTAATTTTTTTTACCATTAAAGACAATGGCACCGGAATAGATGAAAATCAAATAAAAATACTCTTTGACAATTCAAGTCAATTCATATACAATAGATCTAATAAAGAAGGACGCGGAGTCGGTCTAAAGTTATGTAAAGAAATTATTGAAAACTATGGCGGATCTATGTTTATTGATAGCGTTAAAAACACCCAAACAGCCATTACATTCACAATTAAGTTTCCGGAGTAAAATCAATTGACAAAAAGAATCAAATCCCTGCTTTTTTTAATCATTGCTGTTAATGTTTGTTTAAATTCTGAAGAGATCATTTTTAACACTCCTCGTGCAGTAGCAAGAATTGAAAATATTATTCTTTACAGAACCGATGTTATCCGTGTTGCAGCCGAAATGAATATTCCCTATGAAACAGCTAAACAGGTCTTAATAGAAGACACAATTTTATACCTTGCAGCGACCACTATTGTCGAGTCTCCTACTGATGATGAGGTTGACCTTTTTATTAAAGATCAAAAGTATAGATTTGCGGCAAGAATAGGTGTGCCATATATAGAATTAACCGACCAAAGATTTGTAGATGCGCTTTACAATAACAACCTTAATTTCACAAAGTATCGAGAGTTGATAAAACAAAACCTTTGGATTCAAAAACTCCTTGATATGAGAATTAATAATCAAATTGAGTCAATTCAATCAACTCCCACAGAACCGGAAATCAGAGCATTTATCAACAACAATCAATCATTCTTTATCGAAGAACATAAAATTGTACTATCTCATATTTTTCTTTCTTACAATACACTAAATAATAATGAAAATCCCCAACAAAGAATAGAACAAATCAACAGATTGTCATTAACAATATCAGATCTTCTGAAAAACGGAACTGACTTTTATGAACTTGTTAATCGTTATTCAGATGATGAATTCTCAAAATCAAACAATCCGCCCGGTTTATACGGAGAGATTACCCTTGATGACCCCGAAATAATCAGGAAATTTGGTTCTGAAATAATTAGTGTATTCAATCAGAGTGATGTCGGAGTTGTTGAAACTCCGTATATAACCCCAACCGGCATATTTTTCTTTAAAATTGAAAGTAATACACCCGGTAGGGCCTATTCAGATTCAGAATCCTTACGAAAAGCAGCAGTTTTAATAAGACAACAAAGAGAAAACAATCTAATAAATAGATTAAGAAGTGATATTATTACAGAGTATTCGAGAATTTTCAGGATAAATATATTTTAAGTTTATTTTTGGCATTAAATAAAAAAACAGACAGGCTCTTGTTTTTGGGGAGGGGATTAACTTAAGCCTATCTGTTCTATATTTACCGTAAACGGCAAATCTATTAATTATATTATAACATCATTTATCAAAAAGTCAATGAATATTTAACAATTCTAACAATTAATCTACATAAATATAACGATAGTAGCAGAATTACATATACCACCTGAGAATTCAAGAGCAAACCTCTTTAATGGCGGTTTATAAACCATTAATGCCACTCCTGAAACAAGCATTCCGATTGTAAAAACAGTAGATACTATTGCTCCGCTTAATATTCCATAAAAATAATTATAAACTGATAAATATGAGTTATAATTATCTGGTGTCTTTGCCTCTATATCAACTAATCTCTGTAATTCAGGAAAATAATAAACAAAATCTACCGCAATCAAAGCAACAGAAGTACAAAGAAATAACCCTGAACCTGCTAACATAGATATGCCTGCAATCTGATAATTACTTAATACAATAGGAGTCTGTTCAATTTCGGTATTTAAGTTTTGAATCATATTATTATTCGGATAAACAACTGTCCCAATGATAATAAATAAACATACTAATAATGACCTAATCAAATTTGCGCTCTCATTTGAATTCAGAAATTGATCGGTAAATAATTTTTTCATAATAGATCACCTTTAAAACTATTTTGAATATGAATTAATCTCATTTAGATATTGAGAGATATTCATTGTAAAATCGCCAATATGTTCAAGATGTTTTATTATATCCATATAAACCAGCTCACCTTGAATATCTGCACCTTGTAGAATCTTATTTTTTGAATTCTTTCTCAGTCTGTCTCTTTTAACATTAATCGCCATCTCCATTTTCTCAGCAAGACTAAAATCATACTCTGAACTTCTATTATTAACGACATCAACAACATATCTAAAGAAATCTAAAACCTCAAGGGTATATTCTTCTATCTCATTTTTAGCATTTTTATGGAACTTAAATTTTTTTCTTTGTTTAAACCTTAAAAGATCCAATAAAGACTTACCACTATGACCAACACTCTTAAGCTCTAAAACAATAATTAACATTCCATTAATTATATGCGATTGTTTTTCATGAATAATTTTAGTTCTGCATTCTGCAAGAAATTTACTAATCTCCTGATAGTGCTCCTCAACTTTATTATATAAGAGATTTACATTTTCACTTATTGTTATAATATTTTGTGGATCAGATCTTAGGGAATTCATAAATGACAATAATATCTCGTAAGATATATTGCCGAGTTCTGCTATCTCATTTTTTGCCATAAAGATATTAACCTCAGCAAAATCCGGATACGCAGTCTCAATAAAATTAAGTTTATACTCTTTCTCAGAATCTTTTTCAGGAACAAGCCATTCAACTGCTTTAACGATATATGAAATGAACCCAATTAAAAGCATAGAATTCAGAATATTGAATATCGAGTGAAACATAGATAGTTTAATAGGCAGATCTGTAACCTGTGCCCCCACTACTCTATTAATAAACCATGTCATAGGATAGAACGCAATACTTGATGCCCAAATCACGCCAATTACATTAAATAACATATGGGCCCGTGCAGCTCTTTTTGCAGCAGTATTCATACCTAGTGATGCAAGAAGTGCGGTTACCGTTGTACCAATATTCTCACCGAGACAAAGAGCCGCCGCCATTTCAAATGAAATCCATCCCTTATACCCCATTGTTATTGTAATAACCATTGCGGCACTTGAGGATTGAAGAACTATCGTTACTATCGTACCAATTAATATAAACAACAATATTGAAAAATATCCGAAGTTAGTCATATTAGATATAAAACTTAAAACATTCAAATTATTTCTTAAATCCGGTACCGAATCTTTAAGCATAGCTAAACCTAAAAACAATATTCCAAAACCGGCAACAAGCTCACCGACATGACGGATCCGTTCGTTTTTGTTAAAAATTAGAGGTATGCTTATCGCTATTGCGGGCATAGCATATTCAGAAATATTAAATTTAAAGCCGACAAAAGCAACAATCCACGCAGTCATTGTTGTTCCGATGTTTGCACCCATAATGACGCCGATGGCTTTTTTAAGACTCATTAGTTTTGCATTAACCAGACTTACAAGAATTACGGTAGTAGCCGAAGATGACTGTATTAAAGATGTTATTAACAAACCTGTTAATAATGAAGTAAATCTGTTATGTGTCATAACATTCAACATGTTTTGAAATTTCTCACCTGCTGTCTTTTGAACACCGTCACTTAGCATTCTCATGCCCAGTAAAAATATCCCCAGACTACCGAACAGTTGAAAAAAATCAGAAATGTACTTCATCAATAACTCCAATTAATTATCAGTATATATATTTACTTAGATGTCAAATTATAAACCCCATCCCAATCATCTTGAGGTGGTTCTTTGATAAATTTTTCACATCTATCTATATATATTTTAGTAGTTTCATCATACGGCTCATTAATAATTGAGCGATTAAAAAACTCTAATGCTTTTTCCCATTCTCTTTTCTCAAAATGATCTAAAGCAGAATGAAAATTATCAAGAAATTCCTTATGAACATCTGCCAATTCATCTTTTAATGAAATAAGTTCATATAATCTAATCGGCGTGTTAATATTTACAACCCGTACCCGATCAAGTTTGCGGCAGACAATATGCTCTTTTACCCTTTGATATGTGTATTCACTAATAAGTTGATATGTTTTATATTGTTTATTTACACCTTCAAGTCTTGCCGAAAGATTAACGGCATGCCCCATCATAGTATAATCCTGCCGCTTATATGTCCCCATATTTCCTACAAACATATCTCCGGTATTAACGCCTATTCTTGTTCTTAAGGGCTTTTCAACAATTCCGCTACTAATAAAAACCCTATTTAGAGAATCTTCCACTTGTTTCATTCTGATAGAAGATATACAAGCTTTTAACGGATGATCATCCATTTGATGAGGCGCACCAAAGAATGCAATTATAGCATCACCTTCATACTTGTCTATAGTACCGCCGTTATCAAGAATTATATCACTCATCGCAGAAAGATAATCATTTAATAGACTGACAAGACCTTTCGGATCATCCATAAATCGCTCAGAGATCGAACTAAAACCTTCCACATCGGTAAATATTGCAGTACAATTTCTTCTTTCACCGCCAAGTTCAATTTTTGACGGGTCAGACATCAGATCTTTAATAACCTCAGGAGATAAGTATCTGCTGAATGTATTTCTAATAAACCCTTTCTCTGATTCTGAAAGAACAAATTTCAGCGTAATTAGTAGTAAAAATGATACAATTCCGTATATAAAAGGTATAACAATCGATATGTAGATATTGGTAAACCTAAAAACGACAATTAGGAGTGCTGTTAAGATAAAAACGAAAATCACACCGACAAAAGCATTTATATCTTTATTCTTTCTTGTCAACATACCTATCAAAGCAGAGTATATTGCAATACAAAATATGAATATAAGCCAATCGGGAAATATTCTAATAAAATCATTTTGTAAAATTGTATTATATATTGATGGGTGAATACCTACATTTTGGAATGAGTTATCGAATGGAACTGAACCGATATCCGTAGTACCCGTTGCTGTATGACCGATAAAACAAATTTTGCCCTGCAACATCTGTTTTAGTGAATTTCTAAAATTAATCATATTCAAGGTTGCAATGTTAACATTCTGATAAACATCGATGATCTGATTCATCTTTTGAATGAGCATCTCCCTTCTTTGATCATTTGTAGCCGGCGACACCAATTCTTCGTTCATAGCCTCAAGAATTTTATCCCTTTCTTCATCTGAAACCATTTGATTTAGAGAAACAAGAAATGAATCAAAAAAATCTTCAAGCATAAGTCTAAGATCTTCAGGCATCTCCATTGTATCAAAATAAGTAAGACCGGCTTGCTTATATTCAAGATAATCACTCTGCATCTGCAATACACTATCGGTCGGATTTATCTCAATCAAGCGAGCAAGTGTTCTTTCCAAATCCGGAGTTAGCTTGTAAGTATAAAAAAGCAGATTGCCGAATGAAAAGTGTGTATCCCGTAAATTCTCAATAAAAGGATTTTCAACGGCAAAAATATCAGCGAATTTGCCGGCAGGATAATTTATAACCATATACCCGTCTCGGTCCAACGGTATAACCAAATTTTGTTTCTTGCCGGGGACTAACTCTATATCCCTGATGGTAATCCTATCGCGCCTTGAGAAATCTATCATATCTATAGTAATATTGTGAATGTCCAAAAACGGGCTGAAAGCCAATTGAGGAAAAACAAAGCCATCTTTCTCCATAAACAGGGATATACGCCTTGTACTTCCGTCCCGATCATGGTCAACTGTAGTAAAACCGATTTTCTTATATTGTTCAAGAATGGTGTTCAATGGAAATATTGCATAATTTCTGGACTTAATTGAGGGATGCCCTAAAGCCCCACGCCCAAGATTCTCAATTTGTACCCCGTAAGCAGCAAGATTTCTCTCCATCTCAAGTCTTTCATCTTCCGGCAGTCTATCGAGAAATTCTCTATTATTATCAAAAATACTGACCGTCCCATAAGTACTTCCGTTGTACCTGATACCATTAGATAAATGTGCATCATTATCTCTTACCAGTCTTGACAAACCTGAACTTATATTATTCTTTAAACCATTTAAGCGCGATGAAATAGTAATAGTTTCCTGATCAATCTGATCACCGTTTACCTGCGGCATTCTTAATACTCGGGATTTGATACTATCAATATCTGTGTTTAAGTCATTTAAGACCTGCCCTGCAAACTCTTCTTCAAAGCCGGACAGACCTTTACCAATGAACTCAATATCAAAAACAACCCCTTTAACACCAAAATCCCTCAAGACTTTAAGAGCATCACCATAAACAGACCTTGGAAACGGCCATGAAAACTGCATAAAATCAGCATTTAGCGTGCTGTCATCAATATCGACCAAAACAAGATCATCAGACTCCTTAACCGGTCTTTTTACCATCTTAAGAGAAAGATCATAAAACATATAATTTAGACTATCATACAAAGGGGTAGCAAAAATGAATAAACCAATTATAAAAGCTAAAACAATTATACCGAATCTCTGTACATATCTGTTTTTTAAAATTTTAACAGCTCTCTCTTTAAATGAAAGCTTTTCTTTTTTACTATTGATTTCTATAACCCACCTCACATCAAATAATAAAATAGGTTTTACTCTTAAAGAGTAAAACCGTCAATCAAATTCTAAAAAATATAATTAAAAAATATCAGAATATGGAACAGAAAGAATGCCTGAAGTAGTACCTATCCATAAAATTGAGTTGGTATCATCTGCAACAACAGTTTTAACCGGAGCAATGCCCAATTCTCTAAAGTCATTCGGGTTAAAATCTACCTCATTAATATTTGCAATATCAGTAGTGAAACAGAAGCCGTTCCAAACATTAAATTCAGCTTTCTTTCCTGTAGTAATGCTTTTAACAATCATTTTGTTATTTGTAGCGATTACCAGTAGATCCCCTAATGTAGATGTTGAGATTATCTCCATATATGATATTGGTTCATCAAACAACTCCGCTTCTCTTCTTACCATTGAATTATCAAGTGTCATAAAATCAGACTTGCTGAAATCGATAAAAGATGACCATCCGGACGATGATGTGTTTATAGAATAAACACCCATTCTTGTTCCTATATAGGTTCTGTTGCCGGATACAGCTGTGTGAGTTGCAAGCAGAGATGCATTATTATTCCTCGGATGCTGAATATTAATAAATTTAGTCAGGTTTAATAATGCGTTTGTTCTATCATCATCAATAAAATAATCAAGAACCGTTGTTTCAATATAGTAGAATCCCATCTTTGTCAAAAAAAACATCTCTCCGTTTCTAAACTCATCTGCATCGAGTATGAAACTCTGATATCCGTATAAAGAAAACATATCAGAAAGATCTACCTCAGTAAATGAAGACCATTGAGGTCCGTGTGATCCTTCTTCATCAACAAAGTCTTCAAAGAATTTAACAGCGGCAAATTTACCCGTTCCATAAGAAAACAAATAGTAAACAATACCGGTATCTTCATTTTTGATACTTTTAATACTTCTTATTGTTGAGGCAATCTCTTTCAAAAGATCAAAATTATCAAGAGTTGTGTCAGCAACTGTAAGCCCTGTTATAAGATTACCGGCATAAGACGGAACCATAATTCCATCATTATCTACAAACCATAATCTATTGTCATTGGGGCCATCGGCAACAGGAATAAAAACCCCTTCTCCTGTTTCTAATAAGCTTCTCTTCAATCCTGCCGAATAATAAAGGGGTCTTGTTGAACCGGCGGTAGTAAAAAGGACAGAATTCATATCTTCATTATAAATACCGCTTGTAACACTAACCATACCGTTATTTCCAACTTCACTATCATTCCTATAAATAAGGGATGTAGATTTTGATCTGTCAAGAACAACCTCTATCTCTCTGACCTCACCTTGTGAAAGAGTCAGCCCTTCCTGAAAATATGTTGCCTCATAAACACTTTTAAAGTATGTTCCGTTATCAGGATTTACATAATACAACCCGACACCAAGATTAAAAGGTGTGTCCGATGGTACACCGACAGATGTCTTTTCATTTCTTTCAAGAGTTACCGATTCGTAAACCTTTCCGTTTAACTCAATATTAACTATATATCTTGCTTCATAACCGACTGGCACAGAAGACTCAACCGAACTGAAAAGAGTTGACGGAGCTTTCAATATCAAAGCACCTCTGCCGTAATCACCATTCATACTGCAAGCCGCTAAAACAAACAACAATAGAAATAAGCCATATATTTTTTTCATAAAATTCCTCCTACCTTACAGTAATATTAATTATAAGTCTTGATGGTGAACCGGAGCCCGCAGCAGTACCGCTAAATGTGTCTGATTCTCCTTCGCTCATACCCGCAATGTTATTTGCCATAGAATAACTCCTTCTTGCACTTGCTGTCGGCGAATTTAAC
>CAZSQU010000002.1:0-35185 GCA_964608985.1 uncultured Spirochaetales bacterium | reverse complement strand
AAAAGACGCTGTTTCCCCTCTGCTTACCATTGTTGATCTGTTCAAGGAATCCGCAAAACGAACACGGCCTTCATCAACAGATATTGAATCATTGCCGAATGTAAATTTAGTCCCCCTAACAGAGGCTGTTGTATTTGTTGAGCTAACCATAAAGACATTCTGAACAAGTTCTATCTTATCTACACTTGCTGTAACTTGTCCGGAGGTCAACCTTACATTAGTGGTTAAAGTTGAACCGCTCTGCATTAGTGTTGACAACGAAACTTGAGTAAGAGGCTGAACTTGAAGTGTGCCGGATGCCATTCTCAAGACAGCACCGCTTCTAAACCCTGTAAATATCAAATCGTTGGGATGCAAAACTGTTTGAGTATTAACAGGAATCCATTCACCTGCACCGCCCCTCTTGTATTGTACCGTTCCGCTTACACTTACAACGCTGATGTTCTGAGCGCTGATAAGCAACATATTAAAAACAAAAACCAGCAAAAAAATCTTTTTCTTCATAAATATCCTCCAAATATAGACCTTTTTTTATTACTATACAAATATACTTAATAACAAAATACACCAAATATTATATTAATCAATATTAAACATAATTTTTTTTAAAAAACACAAATAATACTTCAAATTTTAATTAAAACTAATAATAAATCTTAAAATAATAACACAGCACTAATACCAACCTTAAACAAGAAGTCATCTGAATTATAAATCATATAATTGGGGATAAAAAAACCTGAATTTACTCTTACCAATAAATCACTGAATAAACGCCAGTTTATATTAATATCAATCTCTCCTCCGATGAAATATTTTTCATCAGCAAGATAACCGGGTTGCCCGTGAATATAGTATGCTTTTTCCGGAATGAATGTCTCACCTGTAATTACCGGTCTGAAAAAAAGAATTCCTGTTAACTCAATGCCCAACTCATTTAAGAAATCGTTACCTAAAGATGCAAATGGCTTAATCGTATGTGATAAACTGAACGCGAACAGATTAGAGAAAAACGGCTGAATAACATACCCCAGATGGATCCCGGACGGCGAACGAAAACTATTATCATCTCCGGCTGTATTGATAACGGCATTCTTGTTGTAATCAACATCTTCATCACCGTGAGCATAATAAAAACCAAAACTCAATGTCGGTTTTGTTATATGGCTGAAAAGATAGGATACAGTATGATACAAAGCAAACGAATTGATCAATGCATCATAGGATTTAATACTTATACCGTCATCAAAATATGTTGTATTAACACCTGTTTGATAAACGCCTTGAATATCGTAATATAATTTATCAATGATCTTCCCGTTAACATTTAAAGAAATATAGAATGAGTTATATCTTCCCCCGAATGTGTTTTGAACAGAGGCAAGCTCATTCGGGTAAGTGATTACAAATTCTTCAGGAATAAGATCAATATTTGCAAGGAAATCAAAACTTATATTTTGATTATAAATCTCTGAAACCGAAATGTTTAGCCCTGTAAAAACTCTGCCCGCCATAACAGAAACAAGTCTCAAATTATTGAGCCGTTCCATCTCTATTGTCGTATAATCATTCTTTGGATCACTGAAATATAAATTGAAATCAGAAGAAGTTACATCTGATATAAACCCGTTTGTATTGCCCGGAATCAGATGATTATCGAGCCGCGGCACCCGTTTATTGTCCCAATTTGTAAAAACAAGGAGATTGCCGTCACCGATAAAATCGAAAAATCTGACATAATCGAGAGAATTGGTAACACCATAAGCCCTCATTGAAAATTGTCCGGCGGTAAAACGGAAATCCAGCCCTTCACCTTTGATATCAAGTAAAGTATTGTTTCCGGCAATTACCGGGATTCGTCCGAATCTGAATAAAAATAAACCTTTATTGAAATCCGAGCCTATTTCACCCTCAGTACTTCCGCCTATTGTTTTAAATTCGAAATAAGCTAAATCAATAGATGGGATAAATGTAAAGTCATATAAGCCTGAATCTGTTGAAACAAAATCCTTTCTATACCTGAAACTTCCGGTTAATCTTGTATAAAACCTTGCATTATCATTAAAAGCATTATCAAGGTAAAAGGATAAAGAGTTTATTGTACTGAAACTATCTTTATCAAAAACCTCATTATTTACAAGAAAACCGCCAAAAAACGGTGAGCCGTAGAAAACCGTATTTATCATTATTATTATTACCGTAAAAAAATATTTATTGCGCATAATACTCCACCTTCTGTACAAGATTCAATAAAGATGTTCCCGTTAACAACTCGTATTCGGATAAATTACCCGATAATATTCCTCTATATATCAACTCCCTTAAAGCATATCTGCCTGATCGTGAAATCGTATATAATATACCGCCGTTCAAATTCAAATATTGTACCGCAAGAAGTGAAAAATCCCCCAAAGTAACACGATCTGTGCGTCCCTTTTGTTGAGGAAGTTTATCAATCCGTTCTGATAAATAAGCCAATTTGGCTTCATAATCATCAGAAGCATCATGACCGGTAAGATAACAGAACATTGTTACCAGATCCTCATAAACAATCTCCTCCTTGGATTCGAGTGAGTAAATGAACTCGATCTGTCCGCTGAAGAGCGGCAATGATGATATTAACAAACAAATTAAAAGTATAGTTTTTTTCATAATTAATCTCCGTTTATCGGTTATTTTCTTTAATAAATGCCGCTCTATCAGGATTAAACCCGAAAGCCAAAGTGGCAGACCCTTTCCTGGTAACGGTTGAAAAACCGCCCTGTAATCCAAGGGTAAATATCCCCATAACAAAATCAAAACCGGTCGTTATCACAAAATCAGTATAAGCCCCGATAACACCTGTACCGTCAGCATAATTTGAAGATGACATCCTGCCATTTCCGTAAACATCTTTTGCCGAACCTGTCGCACCTGTCATATCAAGCTGCACATAAAACTCTGACTCGTTATAAACCAAAGTCTGAACCAATTTCATATTGAGAAATGGTCTGAAGAACATAAATTTCTTACTTATTGCTGCTTCAAGATAGAATACCGTAGAACAAAATCTTGTGTTGAAACCAAAAGCCGCCGGAACAGACTTGTTATCTGTATCAAGATCAAACGAACCGACTGAGATATCCGTCAGCGCAAATGTAAAATCAGAATATATTACCCCGAAATTCACCGAAACATCAGGTGTAAAATTTGCGTCCCTGAGTATTGTGTATCTTAAATTAGAACCGACCGACCAATACATTAATTCACCGAACATTGCCAGAGCGGGTACCGTTTGACTTGCATAATTAAATATTGGGGTTAACGGTAATACATTAAAACACAAACCGGCAGAGAAATTCATAGGCAAACCAACCTCTATCCTCGAGCCGAATGCCGGTAAAGGAAAAAAATAATTATCAAAAAAAGCAAGGTTGTTATCGTAAGTAGCGCCGAGCTCAGTCTTCATATTATCAAATGTCCAGCCGAAAACACTTACATCTGACAAAAAAGCAAATGGAGTTGTCTGAAAAACCGAACCGAGTGAGAAGTCAAGTTTAAAAGAAGGAAATGCGCCTGTTGAGGCCCTTCCGTCATAGAATGATGATGTTAATGTCAGTCCTTGAACAGAACCGTAATCATCAACAAACCTGTTCAATGAACTATCGAGAGTTGATAGTATTGCACGGGAAAGCTCTGTATTTACCGGATAAAGCCGGAAAAAAGAAGCAGATACAAAGATCAGAGTCAACAAAAAGATTTTTTTCATAGTTAGACCTTCCATAAATATTTCATATTTTCGGAAATTGCAAATATAGATTTAAGAATAATTCAGTTTACAACAAGATTCGTAAATAATCAAATTCTTTTTAATGTTTTTATGATTATAAAAAAATAATTGAATAAAACGGAATATTTTTTTATAATAGCAAAAATATTAAAACAGGGTCTAAACAATGAGAACTCCTTCAAGCTCTTCTGTAAATGCAAAAATTATAAAAAACTACCAGATACTCAGCCTTATCGGGAAAGGCGGAATGGGAGAGGTCTATCTTGCAAAACACCCCACACTCAACAAGAAAATTGTTTTAAAAAAACTAAAAACAAGAAATCGTGAAGATATAAAAAGATTCCTTCAGGAAGCAAAAGTTATGCTTGAATTCAGGCATGAAAATATTGTTCAGGTATTTGACCATTTTGAAGAAAAGTCGCAAGCATATATAGCCATGGAGTATATCCAAGGTAAATCATTAAGTGATATTATAAAAGAAAGAGAAAAAATTCCTGTCGAAATTGCCCTGTATATAATTTATCAGACAGCATTAGGTCTATACCATGCTCATTCAAAAAAAGTAATACACCGCGATATAAAGCCGCACAATATTATGATATCTGTAAACGGAGATGTTAAGATCACAGATTTCGGGATAGCTCGTAAACAAAGCGAATCAAATGATGACGCTATTACATCAACTGATACGATCATCGGTACACCTGCATATATGCCGCCGGAGCAATTCTCAAAATCAAAGGATATAACACATTCTGCAGACATCTACTCTCTCGGTGTTGTATTGTATGAAATGCTGACCGGTCAAAGACCATTTAAGAATGAATGCAGTGCTGAAGTAATCGATGCTATATCAAGAAAAAAGTGTGATAACCTGAATAAATATCTGAAAAACCCGCCCGCAATAGTAAAAAAGATTATCAATAAAACATTTAACCCAAAAATTAAAAGCAGATACCCGACACTATATCCGTTGATTAAACTTCTAAGGAAGTATTTCAAGAAATTTAATATTCTTGAGGTAAAGGATACATTAAAAAAAATAGTTCTTAATGACAAGAATTTTAACAAATCTATACTGTTTCAAAACATAAATAAAAGAAACAAAGCCGCACAATTACGGACATTGATATTCTCTGCTCTTATCACTATCTCAGGAATAGGACTCTTTATATGGAAAACAGACGCTGTTTATAAATATATCCTTAGGGATCATTACGGTAAAGTAACTTTAGAATTCGGTAAAGCAAACCTTAATCCGGCAAATATTTTTTACGGTATCGATAATGATCTTAGAAAAGCCGTTTTTAAAGGCAATGATATCTTTAAAACAGAGTGTTACCTGCCGGCCGGGGAACATACATTTACCGTAATTTCAGGTTCATATAAAAATAAAAAAACTATAACCGTATATCCGCAATCAGTTACCGTAAATAATATTGTAAAGATACCGGTTTTTAATCTTCTGCAAAAAGAGGTGATAGCCTATTTCAGGTTCTGGGATCAGCTTGACAACACGCGACTTTTGTACAGATATGATGTTGCTCCGGATCAAAACCAAATGGCAAATATCAACTGTTACTTATACATACAAAATGATACAAGCGAAAATTATATGCGTATTGATGAATATTCTCAAAATAAAATAATTGATAACAAAGAAATTTTACTATCAAACAATAGCTATAAACTTGCCGTTAAAGGTTTTACTTTTAACGGCACAAGATACTTTGACCGGTTTTTTGATGTAAATTTTGCACTTGATGACAGAACTGTTGTTTATCATGACACACTTACACCTGTCCCCGGTAAAATAGTAATCAGCTATACCGACAGAAAGCCGCAAATTATTATTAACGATGAAAACTCCGGGCTTGTTTATATTAACGATCATTACAATAGAATAAATTATTCATCAATAGCACCTGTTAATTCCGGAAATACAAATGAGATTATTCTTGAGTTACCGCCGGGGGTTTACAGCGTTAAGGCAAGCAACACAGCCAAACAGATAAACATAAGAAGTGACAGCGTATATAGAATAAACCTATGAAAAAACCGGTAGTATTTAATGAATGATAAATATCTTGATAAAGTTGATTACTTTTATTTTCTTGAACAGATATCAAAACTTACTTTAAGTGAAAAAGGCAAATCCGATATATTGGATCTCAGACCGATCACAGAAATATCATTATTAAGCCAAAAGCGGGCACGACAGATCGAATTTAAAAGATTTCTTACCGGGGAGAGAAAACATCTTCCGGATTACATATATATATTTAACGATCAGATTAATATTGCATCAAAGGGCGGAACACTTTCAGGCGAGGAATTGTACAAAGTCGGATTATCGATAAACAACTATTTCATTTATAAATCAAGTTTTAACAAAGAAGAATATCCATGCATATCAGGATTTTTCAGCTGTGAATGGAAAGATGACCGATTTGATAATGATATAATTAAAAACATCAGACATGACGGTTTCGTTCAAGACTGTGCCTCACCAATACTCAGGGAGATCAGAGGCAAAATCGGTTATATGAGCACAAAAATTGATACTGTAACAAAATCGGTATATAAAGAATTAAAAAATATGGATTATATATCGGAAGACCTCATAACCGAACGGGATGGTTTCAACTGCATACCTGTTAAATCAAAATTTAAAAACAAAGTTGAGGGGCTCGTGATAGACGCCTCAGCGACAGGACTAACAAGTTTTATCATCCCATCAAGACTGTTTGAACTATATAATGAACTTAAAGAACTCCATGAAGATCAACATAAAGAGATAAGAAGGATTCTAAAGAATTATAGCGATAAAATATCTGAAAACAACCAAAGATGCAAAGTTATATCAACTGAACTTTTGAATTTTGATATAACATTCGCTATAGCAAAGTTTGGATTGAGTTTTAACTGCTCATTTCCAATTATATCCGAAAAAAAAATAGTTAAAATCATTAACGGGAAACATCCGAAGATCGGCGCAAAAGCAATACCTTTGAACCTTTCAATAGGAAATGATGACAGGGCTTTATTAATCACCGGCCCGAATACAGGCGGAAAAACAGTTGTACTTAAAACCGTAGCACTTTTTGCCGCCCTTGTTCAAACCGGAATACCCGTTCCGTCATCCGATGAGTCTGAGTTTGGTATTTTCAATGATATATTTGTTGATGTCGGGGATGAACAGTCAATCGATAATTCACTCTCATCTTTTTCATCACATATCGTAAAACTAATTGATATAACGACAAATGCTGATGAAAGATCGCTTATACTGATGGACGAATTGGGGTCAGGAACTGACCCTGATGAAGGAACAGCACTCGCTATTGCAATAATTAGGCATCTTATGAATAAAAACGGATTGATTTTTGTTTCTACCCATTTTAATGGTCTTAAGTATTTCGCTGAACAAACTGAGGGTGTTTTAACTGCATCTATGGAATTTGATCAGGCAACCTTAAGACCTGCCTACCGCCTGCTTATGGGCGTTCCCGGGTACTCAAAGGCAATAGAAATTTCAAAACATCTCGGACTGGCACCTTCAATAATTGATGAGGCACGAAGTTTATTAAAAGCAGATTTTTTTGATTTTGAAAGAATATACACAGAATTAAACACAAAACTTATTTCTGCAGAGGATAATCTCAGAGAAGCAGAGATACTCAAACTCAGACTTAGTGAAGAATTAAAAAGCATGAAAGAACAGGAAACACATTATAAAACGAAATTAAAAGAACTTAAAATTCAAGAGATGAATATTGAAGAAGATTTGATAAGCAAAAATCGAAAGGATTTTGAACGGATCATTAAAGAAATTAGAGAGAACAAGGGAACAAGCGATTCAATTAAGTCGGGACTGAATTCATTAACAGCAAAATCATCAAAAATAAAAGCTGAACGCGAAAAAACACAAAAAGAATTTATAGATAAAATTAAAAACAAAACATTCTCACGAGGCGACACCGTTAAAATTATCTCCAGCGGACTTAAAGGAACGGTTATTTCCGATTCAAACAAAAAAGACCAGTATATAGTTCAGGTCGGGGTGGTAAAGACAAACTTCAATTCACACGAAATGGAGCTGATAAAAAACGATATCAACAAACAAATAAAAAAAACAACCTCCGCATATACCCCTGCCCCATCAAATCTCTCGATAGATGTAAGAGGATTAAGATTTGAGGAAGCAAAGAAAGATGTGGATAAATTTGTAGAACAGGCATCCCTTGCCGGGCTGAAAGAGGTCAAAATTCTTCATGGAAAAGGAACGGGGGCTTTAAGACAGGGAATAACAGAAACACTGTCAACATCGCCATTTGTTGAAAGATTTGATTTTGAGAGTGACTCTAACTACGGCAAAAATTATGGAATTACAGTAGCATTCCTTAAATAGTGTGCAATATATTATTACAACTTTTTTAAAAATATGGTATAAATCAAATTATGAGTATCAAAATAACCGAAATTTTTTCATTTGAACAAAAAACAAAGATTGAGTTACCGCTTTACCTCTCAGGTGTCAAAGCCGGTTTCCCATCCCCCGCAGAAAGTTTTGTTGATAAGAAACTCGACCTTAACGAATATCTGATAAGCCATCCTGCAGCAACATTTTTTTTACGGGTAGAAGGTGACTCTATGATAAACGCCGGTATCCATTCCGGTGATATACTGATTGTTGACAGATCTATCGAGCCGTCAAACGGTAAAATTGTCATTGCCTATCTTGATAATGATTTTACGGTTAAAAGGTTTGTAAAACAAAATAACAAATGTATGCTTGCCCCGGAAAACCCCGACTATCCGCTCATAGTAATCAATGACAATATGAATCTTGAGATATGGGGTGTTGTAACCTTCGTAATACACAGCTTATAGAGCCTCTATATAAAGCATTTTGCTCTGGGAAGCTCATCCCAACTTGTAGTATAAGCAGGGGATTTTAGTTCCCGTCTCATTGCCCACGGCTTTTTTGCTGAATATGTACCGACTCTCAATGTATCCTTGCCATGCTTTTTATTAATATGATCAACAGCTTTTATCATTATTTTTTTTCTTTCCGACTGTTCATCAACAAATAAATCCCGCTGAATCATAGTTTTTTCTCGGATTTTCAAAAGCACAATTCCCAGTTTTTTGTACTCATACCCCGATCTGTAAATACTATCCAGACCTTTTACTGCTTTATCGATGATATCGGGTGTATAAGAGGTCGGTTCATCAAGCTCTGATACAATTGAGTTTGCGTATTGAGGGGTGTCTTTTTTGAACCGGTTAGTTGTTATAAAGACCATCACAGCAGAGCAAACAGAATTATCCGACCTGAGTTTTTCAGCGGCTAAAGTAACATGGTATCCGACCGATTCTGTTAACTCTTTTTTGGTTGAAATGCTTTGACCAAAACTTCTCGAAGATACTATCGTTTTTTTGGATGGTGCAACCGGTCTTATATCATGATAACTACGCCCTCTCAGTTCCCAAACCATATATAGCCCGCCTACTGTCATCTTTTTTCTGATCCAATGATCATCACAATTAATAAGATCATAAACAGTCTTAATATTATTCCGGTTAAGAAAGATTGAATACTGCCTGCCAATCCCCCATACATCTGAAACAGAAAAATTCTTAAAGATTTTTTCTTTGTTAGGGTGTTCAATTATACTGAAAACTCCATTGTACCCTTTGTATTTCTTGGCTATATCATTTGCAAGCTTTGCAAGGGTTTTTGTTTCACCGATACCTATAGATACAGGGATACCGGTATATCTTAAAACCGTTTCCCTTATTTTTTGGGCATACCCCGATAAAACTCCCTTATCGATACCCGTCAGATCTATAAACCCTTCATCTATAGAATAAACCTCTACATCGGGCGCAAAACTTCGTAAAACATCCATAACACGATTAGAAAGATCAGCATAAAGTTCATAGTTTGAAGAGAATACAGTAACACCGTATCTGTTGATAATATCTTCAGATTTAAAAAAAGGAGCACCTCTGATAAGTCCCGCCTTCTTGGCCTCAGGTGACAAAGCAACAATACAACCGTCATTATTTGATAAGACTACAACCGGCTTATTGTTGAGATCGGGGCGAAAAACCCTTTCACAGGACACATAAAAACAATTACAATCTACAAGGGCAAATATTTTATTCATTATGTAACGGTTATATCAAATATTATATTATTTTTCAAGCAAGGTTAATAAGATTTAGAAGTGCCTATAAGAAAAAGGCTGCCCGATAAGGGCAACCCATTTGTTTATTTACCTGAACCGGTAACAAATTTGTTTATGGCATTTAGATATGCCTTAGCACTCGCTTCAATAACATCTGTTGATGAGCCCCGTCCGGTAAAAAGCATATCATCAATTATCAGAGAGAGCTTAACCTCACCTTGTGCATCTGTTCCGGAGCTGACTCCTTGAACTATATACTCATTAAGCTTCGGTTTCACCTTGGTTACCGTATTGATAGCTTTAAATACAGCGTCAACCGGACCATCGCCGGTCTCAGCAGAACTGATTACCTCACCGCCCTTTTTAAGTTTCACTGTAGCTGTCGGAAGAATAGTATTACCCGAGTTAATATTATAATACTCGATAGTAAAACCTTCAGGAATCACTGTTATCATATCTCCAAGTATAACAAAAAGGTCGTCATCGTAAACCTCTTTTTTTGCATCGGCCAGTGTGCTGAATTTCTCAAACGCTCTGTCAAGGTCATCCTTGTTTTCAAATTTAATCCCCAGCTTCTCAAGTCTTGTTTTGAAACCATGCATACCGGAATGTCGCCCCAACACAAGAGAATCCGCCTCCCGTCCGATTGATTCGGGTCTCATAATCTCATAGGTTTCCCTATGCTTGATAACGCCGTCCTGATGGATTCCGGATTCATGAACAAACACATTTTCACCGATAATCGGCTTATTTCTCGCAGGAACAAGTCCTGTAAGGTGAGTCAGAAGTCTTGATGTCGGATAAATAAGCTTAGTATCAATATTAGTCCTTTTGTTAATAATATCAGAACGAGTAATTATTGTCATTACGAGTTCTTCCATAGCCGTATTTCCTGCACGCTCCCCTATTCCATTGATAGTTGTCTCAACTTGCGTTGCACCATTCATTATCGCAGAGATTGCATTTGCATTTGCAAGCCCCAAATCGTTATGGCAGTGAACCGACAAAAACACATTTTTACTAAACTCAGGAATTGCTTGCTTTAGTTTTCTTATCAGCGTGCCGTACTCTTCAGGAACAGAATATCCCACTGTATCAGGGACATTGATGCTTGTTGCACCGCATTTAATAGCTTTATTAAAAACCTCAACAAGAAAATCAAAATCACTTCTAGAAGCATCCTCAGCACTAAACTCAATATGATCAAAATACTTCTTTGAGTAATTAATCATATCTTCAACAGTAGTAAGGACCTCCTTTGGCGTTTTCTTTAATTTATGTTCCATATGTATCTTAGAGGTTGCAATAAATATGTGAAGCATCCTGTTTTTACTTGACTTTGTTGCCTCGTAAACAGCATCAACATCCTTTGTCACACACCGCGCAAGCCCCGCTATCAATGGTTTTTTTACCTGCTCGGCAATTATTTTAACCCCGTCAAATTGAGCTTTTGAAGAGACGGGAAACCCCGCCTCAATAACATCAACCCCCATCCGTTCAAGCGCTTTTGCTATCTCAAGTTTCTGCGCAACCGACATTGAAGCGCCCGGCGACTGCTCGCCATCCCTCAATGTTGTATCAAAAATTCTAATCGTTTCCATAATAATACCCCTTTAATCTACACCTTAAACTTTGAAAGAGCCAAAGGTCCCGTCCGCATAAGCTCCGTTATTCCATAGGGCTTAATATTTTCAACAAAAGCATCAATCTTTGATGAACTGCCCGTCAACTCTATTACAAAATTTTTAACCGTAACATTCACAATCCGCCCTTTAAAAATGTCAACTGTCCTGCAAAGGGAACCTTCACTCTGATTTGTACGGCCAACCCTCATTAACACCAACTCCCTTTCGACCTTTTCGTTATCATCAATTAATGAAACCTTAATTACATCAATGAGTTTATTCATCTGCTTTATAACCTGATCGATAATCTTAGGTTCACAGTCAAAAGTTATTATCATTCTTGAGGTATCGGCACTCTCTGAAGGTCCCACGGAAAGTGTCATAATGTTATACCCTCTACCTGTAATAGTCTGAACAACCTTTGCAAGAACTCCGTGTTTATTTTCGACCAATAATGATAAAATATATTTCATAGTGTCATACCTCCCTTTAACATCTCATCAAGACTCGCGCCTGAAGGAACCATCGGCCATACATTTTCCTCCCTTTCAGTTAGAATGTCAATAAAAACCGGTCCCGACTTTACATCGAGGGCTTTTTTAATAGCACTGTCTAACTCCTCAAGTGTTTTTACTCTGATCCCCGTCGCATTGTAAGCTTCCGCAACTTTTACAAAATCCGGAATGAACTTCTTACACTTAAGGTTTTTCCCTTTACAATCCTCCGGATCCATTTCACAATTCATTAAACAAGTCGATGAATACCGCGCCTCGTTAAACAACTCCTGCCACTGCCTAACCATTCCTAGATACCCGTTATTCATAATAACAACTATCAGCGGCAGTCTTTCAATAACACATGTTGCAATCTCCTGTATATTCATCTGAAAAGATCCGTCACCGGCTATACAAACAACCTTTTTTGACACATCAGCAATCTGAGCCCCCATCGCCGCAGGAAATCCATACCCCATTGTTCCAAGCCCGCCGGATGTTATAAGTGTTCGCGGGTACCTGAATTTATAATATAGGGCTGTCCACATCTGATGCTGTCCAACTTCTGTTGTAATAACGGTTTCGTCGGGAAGAATTCTATTTAATGCATCCATAACCTCAAATGCTGTTATTCTATCCCTTTTAGTAAGAATATCGTGGCTCTGTTTCTTTAAGTCAGCAATTCTTTGCATCCACTCGGTATGTGTTTTTTTCTTAATTATCGGCAGCATATCAAGTAATACATCTTTAACATCACCAACTATCGGAACCTCAACATCAACATTCTTGCTTATACTCGCGCTATCAATATCTATATGGATTATCTTTGAATTTGGAGCAAAAGTCGCAAGTTTACCTGTTGCCCTATCATCAAACCGTGAACCCATAGCTATCAAAAGATCACATTCCTGTATTGCAGAGTTTGCGGCAATTGTACCGTGCATTCCGTGCATTCCAAGAAACCTGTGGCTATCAAAAGGTATTAATCCGATGCCGTTAAGTGTTGCAGTAACAGGCATATCGCACTTTTCTATAAAATCGGTAACCTCTTTTGATGCACCGCTTATTATTGCACCGCCGCCAACTATTATAACCGGCTTTTTTGCTTTTTCGATCAAATCAGCCGCCTTTTTAATCTGGTTTGGATGCCCTTTAATGTGAGGTTTATATCCTCTGATATTAACATCAAAATCATACTTAAAAACACCTTTCTGTAATGTAATATCCTTCGGCAAATCTATTAAAACCGGCCCCGGACGCCCTGTTGCGGCAATAAAAAACGCGTTTTTTACTGTTTCAGCAAGCTCACCGATTGAATGAACCAGATAGTTATGCTTGGTAACGGCGTTTGTAATCCCGGTAGTATCTGCTTCCTGAAATGCGTCAATCCCAATCATAGATGTAGGTACTTGACCGGATATACATACAACCGGAACAGAATCAAAATTTGCCGTAGCAAGACCCGTAACCGTATTTGTTGCCCCCGGACCCGAAGTTACAAGCGCAACACCTACCCTACCGGTAGCCCGCGCATATCCGTCTGCCGCATGAACTGCCGCCTGCTCATGTCTTGTAAGCACTACCCTTATCTCCTTGCATGTGTACAGCTCATCAAATAAAGGTATGACAGCTCCCCCCGGATAACCGAAAATTATATCAACCCCTTCCCGTTTTAATGCTTCTACTAAAATTTTTGCACCGGTAATGTGTTCCATAGTCCACCTCTCTTAAATTAAATTATTCTAAAAAACGGCAAAAAAATATAAAAAAAACCATCCTTTGCGGGATGGTTATATTTATTAATAAATCTCATCTAACCCGCTAACGGAAACCTGTGTGAAGAAGGACGACGACTAAAAGGTTAGATAATTTAAACATAATATTTCCTCGAATTAATATTTTATTAAATATATACATATTATTCGGCAGTGTCAACATTTTTTTTTAATTTTTTTATAAAATATTTCTTAACAATTTAATCATTATAATATATACTCACAAACATGATTAATGAGTATAATTTAAAAATTAACAAAGCCATAGATTATATCGAGAAATCTGATGATCTTTCAGAACTTAACCTTGAAATTCTTTCAAGAGAAGCGAATCTATCAAAATTCCACTTTCATAGAGTTTTTCAATCGGTTATGAATGAAACACTTAACAATTATATTAACAGGATTAAACTTGAGAAAGCGATCTTTATGATATTATACAACAAAGATCTCTCGATAACCGAGATTGTCCATAAGATCGGGTTTTCATCATCCTCAAACTTTAATAAATTATTTAAAAGAACTTATAACTTCAAACCATCCGATCTAAGAAAAAACGAATTTGACAAAGCCCTTCTAAAAGGAAAACAAATAAAAAAAACAACCATAATACCTGACAACATAGATTACAATGATGTAAGAATTATAAAACTACCAAGAATCCGTGTTGCATATTACAGAACACACTCCGGATATAATTCAGATAATATTGCTTCAAACTTTAACAAAATAATCACATGGGCAGGATCAAACAATTTAATAAATCAGCAGACTCTATTTCTCGGTATCCCTTACGACGACAATGAGATATCGCCGGTTATTAAATGCCGATACGATTCTGCAGTTTCAATTCCTGATAAAATAAAATGCCCGCCGGATATTAATGAGATGATAATTGAAGAGGGCTGGTATGCCGCAAGAGATACATCCTGTTTGCAGGAAGAGATCGAAGCATCATGGGATAGATACTATAAAAACTACCTGCTAAAAAATAATGTCGCGGCTGATGACAGACCTTATATTGACATATTTAATTTTGATGATCATAATTCCGGATCAGACAACACGGGTAAACTTAAGCTGATTCACTGCATTCCTATTATCAAAAAATAGCAATTTCGGAGAAGTTTTATTACTAAAATTATCATATAATATGGCATATTCTATAAAAACAGGAGTTTTATATGGCGATAGACACCTCAACAGAGTTTGCTCTCAAAACTTATTTTGAAGGGATGTGCTCAGGTTTTGATGTAGATAATTATTCTGATCTAATGGCAGTATTTCAATTTAATCTCAGTGAATTTGATAAAATGTACAACTCACACATAATTGTTGAAAACGGCAAAGCAGAACACTTACAAGGAATTCATGTAAAACCATCTATAACAATCAATTCACCGGTTAATATCTGGATGGATATATCTTCTGCAAAAAGAAATGGCTTCTTAGCATTTATTACGAAGAAATATACCGTTGAAGGGGATATGAAATACCTTTCACTATTGAGTAAAATATTCGCTAAACAGCCTGACATTAAGTTCAAAGTAAAGATTGAAAACGGCTTTTCGGACTACGAGTTAGCCTCAAAAAGAATATGGCAAAAACCAGATGAAGTTCTTGTAATAAATGCAAGTCCGAGGATGGAGGAAGGATACACATTCGTTTATCTGAAACCTCTAATTGAAGGTATTATCAGATCTGGTACTAAGGTTGATCTTGTTAACTTATATGACAAATCTATTGATATTAATTATTGTAAGGGGTGCTTCTCTTGTTGGAATACAAATAAATGTATCCATAATGATTCAAGTATAAAACTCGTCGAAAAAATCATAAAAGCAAAATTGGTTATCTACGCGATCCCTTTATATAGTGCCATGGTACCGGCAAAACTTAAAGCACTTATGGAAAGGGATTTTTATGAAAGTTATCCGTATTTTGAAGAGGCCGGCACTGTTACAAGACACCCTTTAAAAACCGATACTAAAGGGTACTCAGCAACCTTAATGATTTGCGGATTCCCTGAGAAAGAGAATTTTATCCCCTTAACAAAAGCTATGGATCTTTATGGTATATACTCAAAACGCCCGAATCTGGTTAATATTTTGAGACCGGGCGGAGAATACCTTGCATCAAGCCCCGTTGATAGAGGTGATTTTATCAAAGTTAATAACGCCCTTGTTAAGGCAGGCGAAGAACTGGTAACTACCGGCTGTGTAAATAAAAAGACATTGGATTCTATCAGTTCACAATTCAAAACAACAAGAAAAGATTGGCATTTCCATGCTAATATGCACATGATGATGGAGTATGAGAAATAGCAGTTTTTTAATCACCAAAAGCTGTTCCGAGTGATCTTGCTGTTTTTATTAACTGATCATCAAGCGGAACAGTTTTAATCTTACCGGACACTTCTTCTAAAGCCAACGAAACTATTCTATTATTATTTAATACTGCAATCTTATTAAAATCTTTATTTTGTATCATATCTGCTGTGTAAGATCCAAATCCGGTTGCTAATACCCGATCAAAAGATGATGGTGTACCGCCTCTTTGAGTATAACCCAAGATAGTAAGTCTTGCCTCCTGTTCCGTATTGGCATCAATTAATCTTGATATATATTCGCCTGCAGAAACCCCTTTATCTTTACCGGGAGTGTTTATTCCTTCTGCGACAACAACAATTGAATATGGTTTCCCTGCATCAAATCTTTTTTTGAGGGTAGAAATAATAGATTCTTCATTAAATTTAATTTCAGGTATGAGGATCAAATCAGCTCCGCCCGCAATTCCCGAATGCAACGCCAACCAACCTGCTTTATGCCCCATAACCTCTAGAACCATTGTTCTTTTATGTGAGTTTGCTGTTGTATGGAGTCTGTCGAGAGCATCCACAATAACAGATAAAGCCGAATCAAATCCAAAAGAAAAATCCGTACCCCAAACATCATTATCTATAGTTTTAGGAATACTTACAATATTTAACCCTTCCATAGCAAGTTTATGAGCTGTTTTTTGAGTGCCGTTTCCACCTATACAAACAAGGCAATCCAAATCCATTGACTCATAATTTGATTTAATAATCTCCGGTTTACCTCTTGCATATTTTGAATCTGAAGTTTTTTTAAACGGCTTTTCTCTTGATGTTCTCAATATAGTACCACCCATAGTGAGAATCCCTGACAGATCAGATTCTTTTAATTCTTCATATTCCTTATTAATTAACCCTTGGTATCCTGAAGCAATTCCAATTACCTCCATTCCGTAATTTAGAATAGCCGCTTTGCCAACGCCTCGTATTGCTGCATTCAAACCGGGACAATCGCCACCCGATGTTAATATTCCAACTCTAAATTTCTTATTCTTTTTTATTTTCATAACACTCTCCGAAATTCGTATTATATAATAAATTTGTTATTTAATTGTTAAGTTATCCATTTTTTATTTATTTTTACATATCTCAAAAAAAGGACACCCGATACAATCCGGCTTGGAACGGCAGTGTTTTTTAGCATGAGTAACAATTAAGCCATGAAAATCTTTTAATATATACAGATCGTTGATCTCTTTTTGTACAATTGTCTGTATCAGATCATAGGAAGACTTGCCGTCATTGATTATTCCTAACCGGACAAAAAGTCTTTTTGTATAGGCATCAACTACAAAAAACGGCTGATCAAAACCATAAAGAAGTATATCATCGGCAGTCTCAGGTCCTATCCCTTTGATAGTAAGAAGAGATGATCTATTGATAGAACCGCTATTTCTTATAAATCTTGCGTACTCTTTTATTTTTAGGGTTTTTTGATTATAATACCCGCTTGATTTTATCAAATCAGCAATAATTCCGTTATCTGTGCTAATAATATTATCTATATCGATTAAACCATTTACTTTTAGGTTTATCAATGCTTTTTGAGCATTATTCCATGTAGTATTCTGTGTTAAAATAGCTCCTAATGCGATCTCAAGTTGTTCATATTCGTTTTTGATTTTGTTTGATATCTCTTTAGAATAAACAGAAACCCATTTACTATCTATGTTTTTTAATAACGGCCACCAGCCGCTGTCACCATAGGCATCGTGTAATATCTGATAAATCTTTGTTACTGTCATTTGTAATAGTTCTTTATTTTTCTAATAATTGATTGTTAAAAAGCGCATCTCTGAGGGTTTTTTCATCAAAAATATTACCGATATCCAAGAAGAATTCTATTATTCTATCGGCTGTTGACAAACTGATCCTGTCTCTATCCTTACTTAAAACCATTAATTTCTGATATTTAGTTTCACACAGGTCCTCATTATCAGAGGCAAGCTCTTCATGAAGTTTCTCACCTTTTCTTACCCCTGTAAAAACAATTCCTATCTGATCCTCGTTATAGCCATGTAAAGAGATCAAACTTCTTGCAAGATCAACAATTTTTATCGGTTTACCCATATCAAGAATATAGATATCACCGTCATTGATTGTTGCAGACTTAACCACAAGCCGAGCGGCTTCCCTGATTGACATAAAATACCTTGTCATTTCAGGGTCTGTAACAGTAACCGGCCCGCCATTCTCAATCTGCTTGTTGAATACCGGTATTACACTGCCGCGTGACCCCAAAACATTTCCAAATCTAACCGCTTGAAAGCGGGTCTGTTGTTTTTCATTCATACTAAGTATTATTTTTTCGGCAAATGATTTACTCATACCCATCACAGATGATGGTTTGACCGATTTATCTGTTGACACAAGGACAAATTTTTTTACATTGTTTATCAATGACTCTGATGCACAATTGTATGTACCAATTATATTATTCTTAATAGCCTCATCGGGATTATCTTCCATAAAAGGCACATGTTTATGGGCGGCCGCGTGAAAAACTATATCAGGTTTATATCTTGAGGTTACAAATGCAATTTTAGACCTGTCCCTCACATCTCCGATAATCGGAATAATCCTATTGTCCCCGTGGATATCCCCTAGAAGTGAATGTATTGAATTTTCGCCTCTCCCTATTACAATAACAGATTTTACCGGCAGCAAAAGTAACTGCCTGACAATCTCACTTCCTATCGAACCGCCGGCACCCGTTACCATTATATTTAGATTATGATAAAAACCGGCAAGTTCTTCTACCTCAAAATCAATCTCTTCCCTCCCGAGAAGGTCAACCGGATCTATCTCCCGTACTTGACTGAATTTAACAGATCCTTTAATAATCTCATAAATTCCCGGAACGATCTTTATAGTAACACCGGTATTACCGACATTTCTCACAATTCTATTAATTAGGGTATAATCAGCTGAAGGTATTGCAATAATAACCTCATCGGGTCGATATTCCTTAATTAAAGATGTTGCATCCACGATAGTTCCGATTACTCTTATCCCGTCTGTTATTATACCCGTTTGATGATCATCAAGAAAACCGGATATTTCATATAAACCGGAAATCTTTGAGTTGTAGAGAATATCATGAGCGACAAGTTTGCCTGCAACACCGGCACCGATTATTATTATTCTCTTTTTTTTCATATAGTTCCTATAATCAGATTACTAATACTGTATCAAAGCATCTTCAGTTTTCATCCAGCCGATTCTATTATCTTTATCGCTGACTTTTATATAATCGCCCTCTTTTTTTATAATATTGACAATGTAACCCTGATTCAATCTGCATATAGTTGATTCAGGATCATCCTTAACCAATAACAGTGAGGATTCTTTTATTATGAGGGCAAATTTTCTATTGATCTCATTATATTGAAGTAACGAGAATGTAAACCCCATTATCACAATCAATATTGAAATTACGGCAACAACCCTCACAACCCTTTTAGTTCCGGGTTTCTTTAAATATAAAACTGCCGATATAAAAAATGATAATGCCGATATAAACACTATTGCAAAAAGAATATAATATGGAATAAACAGAATAATTTTTTTACCGTTAATTATCGTCTCGGTATCCTCTATCGACATAGCCATTTCCTTTGCTGACTCCCTCAAAATTAAAGCAAGGTTTTTATCAAAAGGGGAAAGATTTAAACCGAGTATAGCATAAAAAAATGACTTCTGAAAAAGCCCGGATTTGTATGAAATTAAAGCCATATTATAAAAATCTGAATAAGATTTCGGATTCTTTGACTCAAGAAGTCTCAATGCTTCATCAAAGTTGTTCTGATTATACTCCCTTACGAAATCGTATTCTTCCGAGCTTATCACAAACGAAGAAGAGAATAAAACAATAATTATTAAAAGTATCTTATCAATTTTTATCACTTTTTTAGCCTGCCTGTCTCACCCGAAAAATCTTTTATCATTTCAATTATTTTTTCAATACTGCCGTCATCCGGCGGTGTACCTGCAAATCTCAGCATATCAACATATTTGATAATCTCGATAAGTTTATCAATACCGCTTTTCTCAAGCTTACCCTCAAATATTTTTGGAATATTATTTCTAGTTAATGTTATATTGTCTATCTTAAATACTTTTATCAAAATTGATTCAAAACTATTGTATATAATATCAATCTTTTCGTTATTTGAACACTTTTTGCCTGCTTTATTTAAAGAATAAATAATTGCTTTTTCAAAGTTATTGCCGTCTCTTAATCTCGAAGTTATCTCCGATCCGATATATGATAATTTATGTGCAATATAAACAATAATCAGCAAAGCAAAAATTATTGAAAGTATGATTATTAATAAATAAAAGAGCAACCTGACATTTCTATAATTTATCCATTTACATCCGACAATCAAAGTAAGATCGTCAGGGTCCTCAATAACAGTATCACGAGGGGTTAATGAGCTCGCTGAAGAACGCTCGGATCCGCCAATAATATCATTTCCTGATACCGTTAAGAGATACTCTCTTTCGGTTGTTGTCTGATATTCTCCGGTTGACGGATTGAAATATGCAATCGGCATAACCCTAATTAAGTGGTTACCGGATTTTACCGGCATCAATACAGACTCCCATAAAACAGTTCGATTAGCCGTTCCAATGCCGTCTTCTGTTCTTTTAGAAGTGAAAACTTCTAAACCGTCATCAATAATAAAAGGGCTCTGGTTTAACAACTGAAAGTTAACTAAACCTTTAACTTCAGCTGTGAGTGTGATCGGCACTCCGGTTTCAGTTTGAAGTGATGAAATATTTGAATTAATCTCCAAATTGCCTACGGGAATAACGCTCTCATTACCCGGCAATGGTCTAACACTCAAGGTTGTTTCATCTGACCGAACCATCAACCTCTCGGGAAATGAAAAAAAACCGTTATGATTATAAACGGTGATCACATATTCAACTTGCGGTATAACCATATCTCCGATTTCAGAGAAACAAACCCGCTTTTTTTCTAACAAATACTCTGTGTATCTTGCCCCGTCGATAATCTTAATGGTACCGCCTGTCTGTTTTAAATCGATATTTTCTATCCAAGCATTTGAAGGAAAGGTAATCGGCTGCGCAGAAACAAGCCTGACCTCTTGACTTATTGCATACAATCGAAGCTCAACCTCAACAAATTCATTTAGATAAGGAGATTCATTCGATATAAATAATTCAAGAAAATAATGGCGTCTGCCTTGAGTCTTTATCTTATTATTAACCGACTCTTCCTGCGCTGAGATATTTGCTCTTTCAGACGCCCTTAAAGTGAAAGGTTCGCTAAAAAAACGCTGATTTCTCCTATCCTTAAACTCAAATGCACCGATACTTATCTCACCGGATTGCTCTGCCCTAACGGTAAACACAAAAGTTGTGCTTGTAGAATAACTCCCGTTTACTATACTGACATTTGAGAATGTTCCCGTTGCGGCTATTCTTACATTATCTGTTGTCGGTATATTGACAAGTGATACATTATTAATCTCAGTAACATCAATACGAATATTAAACGGTTCATCAATAAAAACAGCATCCGGTACATCAAGTGATATATTTGGTTTACTGAAGACTACAAATGATATTAATAAAAAAACAATAGATAAATAAAGTTTTTTCACCAGTATTTCCCTATGAAACTATTTGAATTCGGCATCTGATCTCCCGCATTATTCATTCTTTCCATCTGCTCCAGTGCTCTAAGCATCTCTTGGTCCCTCTGATCTGAACCGGTATTTTCTTGATCCTGATTCTCCTGTTCTTCTTCGTTCTCATCCTGATTTTCATCGGAAAGTATTTTCGCAATATAATAGTTAACCCGTGCTTCCTCATTTGACGGATCAGACAAGAGTGCATCCAAAAATGATCGGGCACTATCTGTAAAACGCGCGCCCCTGAATAACGACAAACCGATCTGATAATTTATCTTTGAAACCAACTGCGGGTTTACCGTAATCTCAAGAGCCTTTCTACAGCTTGAAATGGAATTCTCATATTCGGCTATCTTGTACTGTGTAACACCGATATTGTACCACAAACGGGCAAGATCATCACCTTGATATACATTTATCCCTTTGTAATAATTACTCAATGCATCGTAATAACGCTCCTGCAGAAATGCTCTGTTACCCCAAAAACCGGCATTTCTATCAGGAAAAAAAAGACTGTTTATCCTGAAGTTATGATCTGCACTGTTGTCACCTGCAAATACTGCATTATTAAATGATACAAAGAATATCAAAAAAATAAACATTCCTTTTGCTTTGCCCCATCTGAATAATTTACCCTGATCAAGGATAAAACCAAGACTTAAAAAAACCAAAGCAGGAATTAGAAATATATAATATCTTTCTTTCATTTGAGTTATTTTTACACTTTCATTATTATTACCGTTTACTCCGCTTCTTTGATTGTCTATTACACTAGCGATTGGATTATTATCGTTAATCCGTGATATAACTGATCTGCCGCCGGTTTGATTCGCCAGACTCTTTAATGTTGATTCATCGAGTTTACTGACAACAAACTGATCATTATACTTGACAAACCCCTCAACCTGACCATTTTCATCATATACAGGTATAGGTTGCCCGTTTGGGGTACCGATTCCGATTGTATTTACAATAATCCCGTTTGAAGTTAATTCCGGTATTGCACGGGATATATTATTTTCAAGGTCCTCTCCGTCTGTTATCAATACAATAGTGCCTACCCTATCGGGAATAAACTCAAATTCACTGACAGTTTCCAGTAGTGCCGTACCGATATCTGTCCCCTGTTTTTCAAGATATCCGGGTTTCAACTGCTCTAAGAAAAATGATATAGAGCCATAATCTGTTGTCAAAGGAACAAGCATCACAGATTCACCTGCAAAAACCCTTAAACCCACCCTGTCATTTATACCGGAAGCCAGATAATCATTAATTATCTTCTTTGCAAACTCCATCCTTGATACCACAAGGTCTTTAGTTGACATCGATATTGATACATCTACAAGAAAATAGATATCCCTACCGTTATCTTTTACCTCAATCTCTTCTGTTCCCCATTTAGGCCTTGCAAGCGCAAGAATTACCAGAACCATAGAAAAAGTATAAAAAAATATTTTTACCCACTTTTGTCCCTCTGAGTAATATGGTACAATTGTAGGCTTCTTTACCGCCGTTACCTTCTTCACTGAGGATATATATCTGATTAGATCCAATATCATAAAAAAAACAAAGAAAGGAACAATAATCAATAAATATAGGGCATTTATATTATGAAACATATTCAAATCCTTTTAAAAATAAGATTTAAAAATAATCCTAACATAATCATAATAATTCCTGCAGATGCAAAAATATACCCGATATCATTATATCTTGCAAATGTTTCAACGGATAGATCATGTTTTTCAATCAGGTTTATCTCTTCAAAAACCGTTTCAAATTCATCGGCATTCCTCACATGATATGAACGCCCGCCGGTATCCGTTGCTATCTTATTTAGAAGCTCGATATCAAGCTCCTGATCCTGTCCCAAAGCAACGGTATATATCTTATACCCCATATTCACGGCGATCTCCGTTGCCCTTTCAGGCGTAATCTCTCCCATATTATTAACGCCGTCTGTGATTAATAGAATAATCTTTGATAATGAGTTCTCATTATCTGTAATACCGTTTAGTCTATTAATCGCACTAGCCAAACCAAGTCCGATTGCAGTACCGCTGATTCTTTCCGCTTCTATCTTAAAAGACCTGACGATATTAATAATCATTGTACGGTTTAGAGTAGCAGGGCATCTCAGTATTGATCCTCTCTCAAAGGTAACTATACCTATCCTGTCACCTTCTCTTGAATTGATAAATTCCTCAAGATACCGTTTTGCAACATCAAGACGGGTCCTTTTATCATAATCATTTCTCAGCATACTTGTTGACATATCAAAGGCAATCATAATATCGATCCCTTTTGAAGTTACTATCTCCCTTTGAATCCCTTTCTGAGGTGAACAAAGACTAAAAGCAACAAAAAATAATCCGGCTAAAAACAGAAACAACGCTAAAAAGTAACCGGTCAGATGTAAGGTAATCCCCTGTTTATATCCCGCAACGCCGGAAAGATAGACACCTGTTTTTAAAAAATACTTCCTTATAATCAATAAAACAATCACCGAAACAGGTATTAGTAGATACAATAACCCGAGCGGGTTGCCCAATCTGAACGCAAACATTATTCCTCCGCTGACTTACCGCTATTGATCTGCTGTTGATTTATTCTAATATAGTTATGATTAATCTCTGCCGCAAAAACCTTTATCTTCTCACGAGCTCCGGCCAATTCATCATAGGTTATCGCCCCTTTTGCAAATTTAACCATATCAAGTCTGTTCAAAAGCAGATTAATATTATTAATTATTGTTATATCAAACTTAAGTGTTCTTAATAGAGCAACAAATTCCCTTGTAGTTGATGAAGGAGCATTAACCTTGTACTCTGCATGTATAAGTTCCTTAAAAACCGCTGTCAATCGCGATATCTTAACAAGTGTCATCTGATATGTATCTGAAGGCTCAAAAACAATCCCCTGAAAATCAACAAGAAATCTTTCAAACGGTGACAATCCGCTGTACAGATCAATCTCATTGTTTTTTTTCTTAAATAATAATTGGTAGATAAAATAGTAACCTATAAATAGCGCCGCAAGAATCACGATTATGATGCCGACAATGATCAATATACCTGCAATCCTAAACTTGAACGGCTCAATACCCATGTGTTCATGCAATATCGATATATTTTGCGGATCTTCCGCATTTTGAACACTCTCAATCTGCTCTTCAGTCAAAACAGGCAACACTGTAATATCAAAAGCCGGTGTATCTCTTGCAATAACCGAGCCTTTTCCGGTATCAATGCTTGTCCGGAAAACAATCCCTTTATAATCCCCCGGCTCAATAAATGTAAAAATTATTCTGACACCGGTTGAGTTACCATCTCTATATTCCTCTGATTTTTTTTGAATTAATGAATTGTTTGCCTCAACAGTTTCAATTTGTATTATTGATGGATTGTCAACAGATTCATCACCGGTTATTCTGATATCAAGTAGAATCTCTTCACCGATTTTAATCGAATTACGATCAACAGACCAGTCAAAACCTAACGAAAAAATTTGAGTTATCGAAAAAACGAACAAGATCAGTGTTGTAATTACTTTCAATTCCTGTACCTCTTCGATCTTCGCGCAAAATATTCCACAAGAACCCTCTCTATATCATCCGCACAATCAAGAACAATCGGCTCTATACCCAACTGCTTAAAAAATAACTCTGTATTTGTAAGGTGATAAGATCTCTCTTCAATAAATCTTCTGTAAGCCCTGCTTCGGGTATCTATCAACAAAGTTCTGCCGGTTTCATTATCAACCGCATTGATAAGCCCCGGACCGGATAAAGCATATTCAAATTTATCAGTTACAATTACAGGTATAAGATCATGCTTTTTTGAAGCAATAATAAACCTTTTCGGGTCAATATGACAGAAATAATCTGAAAACACAAAGATAATACCACGCCTTTTCATGTTATCAAGCGCATACTGTAAAGCTATATCAATATTTGTCCCTTTTTTATCACTTCTATGATAAAGGATATCTCTGATCATTCTCAAAACGGTGTTTCTGTTCTTTGTAGGTGATATATACTTTTCGACGGCATCTGTAAATAATACCGAACCGATTTTATCCTGATTTGAAAGAGCGGTAAAAGCCAAAAGCGCCGCCATCTCGGCGATCTTCTCACCTTTTGATTGATCGAGCGAACCATAATCCGATGATCCCGATATATCAATCAGCATCGAAACATTGAGCTGCCTCTCCTCATGAAACCTTTTAACATAAGGTTTGCCATGTCTTGCGGTAACATTCCAGTCGATCCGTCGATAATCATCTCCGGGAAAATACTCGCGTACATCCTCAAATTCCATACCGTAACCTCTAAAAAGAGAGTTATATTTTCCGCTGACGATATCGTTAATCATCTTTTTAGTTCTGAATTCAATCCTTCTTATTTTTTTGAAGAGTTCGGGTGGAATTTTTGATGTGTCTTTTTCCGTTTTGTTTTGTGTTATCATTTTTTTATGGAACAACCAATGAATTAAATATCTTAGTAATTATATTTTCAGATGTAATAGACTCGGCTTCTGCTTCATAACTTAATATCAGCCTATGCCTTAAGACCGGAAGACTGACATATTTTACATCATCGGCAGTAACAAACCCGCGTCCGGACAACATAGCCTGTGCCTTGGATGCTCTGGCAAGAAATATTGATGCCCTCGGGGATGCACCGTAATCGAGAAGATTATCAATATCAATGCCATATTCTTTAGGATTTCTTGTGGAATGAACTATGTCCACTATGTAATTCTTTATCCTGTCGCTTATAAAAATATCGTTCACAAGCGAAGAAAGCTGATTTAATTTTTCCGGTTCAATAATAGTATTAACCGGAATAACTGTCTCACTAATCATTCTGTCAAGAATCTGCCTTTCTTCGTTTTTATCCGGATAGGAGATCTTGATCTTTAACATAAACCTGTCAACCTGCGCTTCCGGAAGATTATAAGTTCCTTCCTGTTCAATGGGATTTTGTGTGGCCATAACCATAAACGGTTCAGGAAGTTTATAGGTAGTATCGCCTATCGTTACCTGCCTTTCCTGCATCGCCTCGAGAAGTGCCGACTGAACCTTTGCAGGAGCTCTGTTGATCTCATCAGCAAGTATTAAATTTGTAAAAACCGGACCTTTTTTCGGTTCAAACTCTCCGGTTTTCTGGTTATAGATCAATGTACCAATAATATCTGAGGGCAAAAGGTCGGGGGTAAACTGAATTCTTTTGAAATCAAGCTTCAGAATCTCGGACAGAGTTTTAATCATTAGGGTTTTTGCAAGACCTGGGACACCCTCGATCAGAATATTCCCATGGGTAACTAAACCGAGGAGAACACCGTTAACCATCTCCTCTTGCCCCACTATTCTTTTAGTCAACTCCGATCTGACTGCCTCAATAAAATTTATCTCTTTTTCAACTCTTGAGTGTATCTCTTTTACTTCTATATCCATAACTGCTCCAAGAAAGACAATGTATCTTTTTTAAAGCTAAGATAACACGAAAATCATTTCTTATAAAATAAAAATTTTTTTTTTGATTATTTTTATATCAATTTTACACTCTATATACAGCCGTTATCAGGAAAGCCATCCTTTTATCTGGTCCTTGTTTATTTCGATAATCTTTAATAACTCTTCAAGCTGATCTCCATGAAGAGTAACACCTTTTTTAGTGGGAAGCATGGTGCCGTCTTCGGCAAAGTAATATTTCCTGATATCAATATATTTTGAATTCTTAAATGATGATAATGATACTATCACCGGCTCTTTTACTCCGTTTACAGGCGCACCGCTTTGATCAAGTCCTATTACTCCGATTGTTTTACTTTCATCTGACATAATTAACCCCTCATTTTATCAAGAATTTGTTTAACTGTAACCGGATACAACCGGTGTTCTAATCTATGAATATCTTTTTTGAATTCCTCAATACCAAGCTCTCTGTTTATTGCAACTTTTTCAGAAATAATTATCTCGCCGCCGTCAACCTCTTCATTTACAAAGTGAATGGTTATACCGGAGAAAACATCATTAGACTCATAAGCTCTTTCAATAGCTTTTGCCCCTTTATACTCAGGAAGAATTGACGGATGGATATTAACAATTCTGATCCCGACATTATTTATAAAAAAAGGACTTAAAATACGCATAAATCCTGCTAAAACAATCAGATCTATTTGAATTTGATTGAGATGTGTAATTATATCTTTTTCAGTCTGTTCGATTCCGTTTTTTGGATAATTTACCAAAAAAACCGGTATATTATAATCAGCGGCACGGTCTATAACAAAAGCATCCTTACGGTCACAGACGAGAAGTTTAATCCGGTCAACACTATCGTTTTTAAAAAAAACCGCTAATGCCTCAAAATTAGAACCGTTTCCTGAAGCGAATACAGCAATTGAAGACATTTAACCTCCGAGATTAAGTTTTGTAGATCAAAACAGTCTTACCGACCTTTATTTTATCGTTATTATTCAATTTTACCTTGACACCCGAGCTGATTATAGACCCGTTTATATATGTGCCGTTTGAACTTGATGTGTCCTTGATATAGGCCGTATCATTCTCAAACGATATTACACAGTGAAACCTTGAAACATGCTCATCCGTCATAATAATCTGATTGGACTTATCACGACCTATACTTACCATTTTGTTTGAAATCTGCTTTGATTTACCGGCAAATTCCAATCGGGGAACAACCGGTTTGGCATCAATTTTAGCACTCTTGATCGTTCTCAGGTCTTCATTTGCAGAAAACCTGCCTGTTTCGTTTTTAAAAATATTCTTTGCCATAAAAAAGCCCCTCCGACAGAGCATTAACCGATAATATAATCTTTTTTGAGAATTGAGTAAAGATACATATCATTAAATCCGACGGAATTAAATGATGCCTCCCGTAAAACCCCTTCAAGCTTACCGTTGAGTCTTTCAACAAAGGCACATGATTCCGGATTACCCATAAAAACCCTAACCTCTATACGATTTAAATCAAGTTTCTTGAAACAGTGGTTTAATACTGCCCGTGCCGCCATCTCAGTATAGCCGTTCTTCCAGTATTTACGACCCATTGTATAGCCCAACTCAGCGGTTTTATTGTTTATATCTATCCTTTTTAGAAGTACAACTCCCACAAACATATCTTCCTTATTAAAAACACCCCAAGTATATCGATCCCCTTTTTCCGCTAAAAACATCGCTTTTTCGATATATTCTTTAACCCAGCTTTTTTTTAACGGATTTGGTATTGATACAAGTTTTGAAAGCTCCTTGTCATTAAATACCCTAAAAAACTCATCCGCATACTTCATAGTGAGTTTTTTAAGGACAACCTGCAGATAACTCAATAACATCTAAAGTACCTTAATATTTATAGAATAATTTAGTTATCGTCATATAAGTCAATAACAATTAGAGCAACAAAAATATTGAAAAAATAAAAAAAGGGTGTCACGAAGGACACCCTTAAAACAGAATTATAATTCTTATAATTTAAATGCAACGAAAGTTTCAACATGAGATTGCCAAGCCGCATATTGCGCTTCGGTAAGATCTGTTCCGGACAATCCTTCATAAAAATCATTGTATGTTCTTATAGTAGAATCCCTTTCATCCAATACTTTTGTTCTTCCTCTGTAAGTAAGACCACAACTGAACCAATCCTTAGAGAAGCTCAAGCCTGTTTCAAAACCTACATAAACATCAGCTGAAGAAGTAAGTTCAGTATCATCTGCCTTAGTTTCTGCGAACTTAACATCTTGCGGTGCAATGTATAGTCCTATCCATGGCTTAATTTTATATATATCGAATTCAAAACCGACTGTAATATCGTTATATTTAATATAGCTCTGACTGGAAACTTCATTTGAATAAAGAAACATATTCAAATAATTGTTTACATAAAAAGAACCCTTGATATTACTGTTGTCAGGTATGAAGTGAAGGAATTCAAAAGCAATTCTATATGTGCCTTCAAGCTCAACACTATTAAAAACTGTTCTATAGTCATCTAATCTTGCATCTTCAGATAATGTAAAGTGGATACCTGCAAGTTGTTTAACACTAAAACTAAAACCAAACCAGTTATTTCCGCCGCCGCTTATTGAAAGCTCTGCAGGTGTAAATCTCAAATCGGTAAGAGTAGGTTTACTTAGATCATTTTCAATTCTTAATTCATGCATAATGCCTAACTTCAAAACATTAGGGAACTCAATACCCCATGTATAGCCAATATAAGCTCTGTTTCTCGGAATAACAGTTACAACAGATTTACTTACTCCCGTAACTCCTGTTATAACATTAACTGTATCATTGCCATCATCTGTTACATCCCCTGTTACCACATTGATTCCGCTTAACAAACTAGTTGTTCCAAACTTAATGTCAAATCTGTCTTTTACGAAAGGTGAACCGGTAATCTTAACTGCGTCATTTCTGAAAATATCAAAACCAAAATTAGCTCCAACCTCGTTTCTGATATACTGGTCAGCTTCACCTCTGTTCTTTCCTGCCAAATCACCGAGTGTATCATAATGATACTGTGCCGAATAATTCAATCCGATCTTAACCGGAGGTGCATCATCAGCATTAACGAAACCAAATGCTCCGGCAATAAGTGCCGCCAAAAATAAAATTTTCTTCATAATTAACCCCTTTAAATTTTAATTCACCCTTCCGGATGCACGGGCAACTTAAACCTAATTATTTAATTTTGAATAAATCTAAAGTTAATATTGTGTTAATACTAAAAAATTACAAACCGTTTCAAACAATTGTTTAAAATAATAATGTTTTTTTTTGTGAAAATGGTATAATGCAAACAATTATTCCGGAAATAAATCCGGAAAATCCCTCTGTATTAAGGAAACAAAATGTTAAAAAAGATATTTTTATTCACTATGCTGTTTACAGCTTCTGTGATTAACGCACAACAAAATGCCCAATTAATAAGGCTATCAGGAAATTCAACAAGCACATCTGCCAGATTTTTAAATCCGGGTGAACCTGTATGGTATAAATTCAGCATAAATGCACCAAAAAGGGTGGTTATATATACCGAAGGTGAATTTGATACATATCTTGAATTATTCAACAAACAAAATGTGCTTATCGCAGAAAATGATGATGCTAACGGCGGCTACAATGCTAAAATTGATACTAACCTTGAAAGAGGCGAGTATTTTATCAAAATTAAAGAATACTACGAGAAAACAGGGACTTTTACACTAAAGATTGATTTATCAGACCCAATAGCCGAGGATCAGTATGAAGCTAACAATTCAAGAGAAACAGCAAAAATTATTTCACCATCTAACGGTACTCTCAGAATAACGGCAAACTTTCATATAAATAATGATGTTGATTATTATAAAATTACGGTTCCTTCTGGCGGAAAGATGGCTTCAATAACTACCGAAAGCGGACTTGACACAACAATTATTATATATAATGACAAAGGTGAATCGGTAGTTGAAGATGATGACTCAGGGGATGAGTTGAATGCCCGTGTGAACACCAATCTAGTTGCCGGACAATACTATATTATGGTTAAGGAGTATAATAATGCAACCGGGGATTATACATTATTGATTAACTTTACTGAACCTTTGAGAGGTGATAACTATGAGCAGAATGATATTCAATCAAATGCAAAAACAATAGAGATTGCCGGTAATAGAGCACAGATAACCGCTTCGTTTCACACGAGTCAGGATGTAGATTGGTATAGATTCACCTTAAATTCTGGAACTAGAATGGTCAAAATATACACTTCCGGTTCGGCAGATACAATTATGGAACTCCACGGAGATAGCGGATTAATTCAGGAAAATGATGACGGAGGCGAAGATACAAACAGCAGGATAGACACCAATATTAATCAGGGTACATATTATTTAATGATAAAAGAGTATAACAAAGCAACATCCGAATATACTCTAACTATAGAATTCTCTGAACCCATGAGAGAGGACAATTATGAAACTAACAACTCACTCGGGGAAGCACATCAGTTAAATTTATCGGGTAATTCTATCTCTTTAAACTGTTCTTTTCACTCCGGTACAGATGTTGACTGGTTCAAACTTACAGCACCTCCCGACGGACAAAGAGTTACCGTATATACTCAAAGCTCAATAGACACAGTTATTGAATTATATAATAAACACGGCGAAAAGACAGTTGAAGATGATGATTCGGGACAGGACAATAATGCAAGGGTTAGTACATCAATCACAGGAGGTATATTCTTCATTAAAGTGAACCCGTATAACAGTGAAATTGGTGATTATATTCTAAAAATTGAATTTGCTCCTCCGTTAGCAAGTGACAGATTTGAACCAAATGAATCAACATCTTCCGCCTCAAGATTAAATTTGACAGGCAGTCTTACAGAAACCAATGCAACTTTCCATATAGGAACAGATATCGACTGCTACAGATTCAGTATTGCAACAAACTCCCAAAGGGTACAAATTTATACTGAAGGAGGACTCGATACAATGATCGAACTGTATAACAGCTCTCTCGAAAAAATTGATGAGGATGATGATTCAGGTGATGACACAAACGGTATGGCAGATCTCGAATTAACAAGAGGAGATTACATTATACTCGTAAAAGGATACTCAGAAACAACCGGCGATTACAAACTCTTTATAAAATTTCAAGCACCGCTTGCACAGGACGGATTTGAGCCTAATAATAATCAGAACGGGGCAAGGGTGATACAATTGACAGGAAATACTACAACCATCAATGCCACAATAGACAATAAGAACGATGTTGATTGGTACAAAATTACGACAACCTCCGGCAATCCTACTTATACAATATACACAGAAGGAACACTTGATACCTTTATAGAATTCTACGACGGTGAAGGCAACCTTATAACAAAAGATGATGATAACGGCGACGGTACAAATGCAAGCATTACAGGAACATTGAACCGCGGAACTTATCTTATAAGAGTAAATGAATATTCTGACGGTACGGGTGAGTATAGATTAAAAATAAATCTGAATTAATAAATAATGTAATTTATTATTGAATTTATTTACTAAATATTTTATATTGTTTTTTACCTTTAAAACAAGGATGGTTTTGTTATGAAAAGACTAAGTATTTTGGCATTTTTGATTTTATTTCTATCAATTTCATTGTCGTCACAGACAGCCGACACACGGGGACTTAGAAATATAGTCCAGGCACTTGACCCTAACGCTCAGGTGGGAAGAAACTATGCTCTATTAATAGCAGTTGACAGATACCAAGAATGGCTGCCTTTAACTAATCCGGTTCGTGATGCAAGAGAGATTAAAACGATACTTGAACAAAACTACTACTTTGACGAAATTTTTACACTCTTTGATAACGATGCATCAGCGGTAAATATACGGAAGAAATTCAGCGAACTTCAAGACCTGCTTGATATAAATGATTCATTATTCATTTTTTATGCGGGACACGGACATCTTGATATCAGATCCAATAACGGATTCTGGATACCTGTTGATGCAGGAATGGACGGATTTGCACAAACAAATTGGATCAATAACGATCAGATCAGAGGTTGGATTAGTAATTTCAAATCCAAACATGTTCTGTTGATCTCTGACTCATGTTTTTCGGGCAATATCCTTGTTGCTCATAGAAGTGCGCAGCCGGAGATTAACAATGAGTATTTCAGAAGAGCATATAATATGGCATCGAGACAGGTTCTAACAAGCGGGGCATCTGAAACTGTCCCTGATTCTTCTGAATTCGCACTTCAAGTAAAACAATTTTTAAGAAATAACAATGCTCCTATAGTAGATCCATTAATGATGTTTAGTACAATCCGTCAAGGGATCAGACAAACCCAACCTCTTTTCGGCAGTATAGCCGGCTCAGGCCATCAGGAAGGGGCAAGTTTTTTGTTTTTCAAGAGAATGCCGCAAACCAGTTCATCATCATCAGTTGGTGGTTCTACTACTACAACACCAACGACTGGCCCCAGACAAATGGTGGTAGAAGAAGACTTTCTCTATGGAACACTTGAGATAGATGTATATGAAAACGGTAAATTATATATAGATAATGAGTATGTAAGGGATCTTACCGGAGGAAGAAGGGCAAGAATTTCTAATGTTACTGCAGGGGAACATATAATCAAAATTGAATATGAAGGTTCAAATGAAACCAACACTATTTCTTTACCTGCCGAGGAAACCTTACAGGTTAGATTTAATTACAGAAGAAATGTTGCATCAACGAATGCGGGCAATTCCTCTATCGAAAGGGCAACTCCTGTCTCCGTAAACAATAATGCCGTAACAGTAAGTGCTAATTTTACGAGTGCAACAGATATTGACTGGTACAAGTTTACCGTACCTTCCGGCGGGAGAAGAACACTGATATACACGGAAAGTGATAAAGATACAATCGTAGAATTAACAGACAGACAGGGTAATCAGATAGCTTCCGACGATGACGGTGGCGAAGGATTAAACGGTAGAATTGACAAAATGTTAGCACAGGGCGAGTACTTTATTAATATCAAGGAATATAATAAGGCAACGGGAGATTATTCACTTCATATAGATTTTGTTGAACAAATTGCAGGTGATCAGTATGAATCAAATAACTCAAGAGAAGCTGCTAAACCTATCAGATTTACAGGCGATACAACAAATATTGAATGTTCTTTCCATACAGATACCGATGAGGATTGGTTTAAATTTACTATTCCTGCAGGCGGTAAACAGATTATTATTGCCTCTACCGGAACAATGGATACAAAAGCTGAAATATTTAACTCTGCCGGAGAATCTGTGGGTACTGATGATGACTCCGGTGACGAGAACAATTTCAGACTTGAAAGACAACTGTCTGCCGGTGATTACTACTTAAAAGTCATCGAATACTACAAAAACTCAGGAAGTTATTCTGTTTCATTTACGATGACTGCACCATTATCAGCTGATAGATTCGAAAATAACGATAATCAGAATACTGCCAAAAACATACCGATCTCAGGTAATGTCGGAACAGTTACAGCAAATTTCCACACAAACACAGATATCGACTGGTTCAAATTTACAGTACCTGTCGGTGGAAAAAGGGTAATTATATCTACTGAAGGCGGCAGAGATACTTTTGCCGAGCTTTTTGACCGGAACGGGCAATCGATTATCAGTAACGATGATGCCGGAACAGATTTGAACGCGATGATCGATACTTCGCTCAATCAAGGCGAGTTCTTTGTTAAGATCAAAGAATACAACGGAGCATCAGG
>CAZSQU010000001.1:178997-179994 GCA_964608985.1 uncultured Spirochaetales bacterium | reverse complement strand
GCTAATCAACAATCTACTTCGCTTCGCTACGATTATCATGCATAATGCGGGTTAAGTAATGGTCACTTAGCCTTTGCTCGAAAGATAAAATACTCTCATTCTGAGTGCAAGTTTGATTTTTATTTAGAAGTGCCCAATTTTCATTTCTTTCTGAGTACATAATATTTTTATTGACATTTTAGCAATAATCATATATATATATCTTTCAAAATGCTCTATTTATGTATTTAAAGGGTTATATTTTTAAGGGGTATAAGTTTTGTTAGACAATGTTACTAAAGCATTTTCGGATATTTTCAAAAGTATAACCGGTAATGCTGTAATAAATGAAACAAATATAAAAAAAGCGATCTCAGAAATAAGAATGGCTCTATTAGAAGCCGATGTTTCTGTATCAATCGTTCGTGATTTTATTAATTCAGTATCAGAGGAAGCTCTGGGAGAACGAGTAGTAAGATCTGTTAACCCCCGAGAACAGTTTATCAAGATAATGAATGATAAATTGATTGAACTTCTTGGTGATAAAAACAGTGAGATAAATGTAAAACCTACCGGAATTACTTCGATACTATTAGCCGGTTTGCAAGGGGCAGGTAAAACCACCACTGCCGGAAAATTAGCGAATTATATAACTAAAAAATATACTAAAAAAGTCTTGTTAGTTGCTTGCGATGTTTACAGACCTGCTGCAATTGATCAGCTTATTAAAGTCGGTGAGACCGTTGGTTGTGAGGTTTATACAGGTGAAAAAAAAGACCCTGTCAGAATCGCAAAAGAAGCAGAGAAGTATGCCAAGCAGAATAATTTTGATATAGTTATTTACGATACGGCAGGAAGACTCCATATTGATAAAGTGATGATGGATGAAGTCAGAAAAATCTCAAAAGAGATTAAACCTGATGAGTTGCTTTTTGTAACTGATGCTATGACCGGTCAGAATGCAGTAGAGATTGCATCTGAATTTAATAAGACTTTAGAATTAACCGGCGTTATTTTA
>CAZSQU010000001.1:169673-178987 GCA_964608985.1 uncultured Spirochaetales bacterium | reverse complement strand
CGAAATTTGATTCAGATACAAGGGGCGGTGCTGCTTTTTCGGTAAAAACAATTATTAATAAACCTATTAAGTTTATTGGCGTTTCCGAAAAAATGGATGGCCTTGAACCGTTTTATCCGGATCGTATAGCTTCAAGAATATTGGGAATGGGTGATATAGTATCTCTTGTTGAAAAGGCAGAAGAGATATATGATGAAGAAGAAGCGCAAAAATTAGAACAAAAAATTCGTAAACAAGAATTTACTCTTCAGGATTTTTTGGATCAACTTGAGAACATGTCCAAAATGGGGTCACTTGAAGGGTTGTTAGAAATGATACCTGGTATGAAAGCTCAAATGGCTAATGTTAATATTGATGAAAAAAAAATAAAGAGACAAAAAGCGATAATTCAATCAATGACTTTTAAAGAAAGAAATGATTATAGATTAATAATCGGTTCGAGAAAAAGAAGGATAGCCATAGGATCGGGGGTTTCTGTTCTTGAGGTTGATAAATTGCTTAAGAATTTTCAAAAAACAAGACAAATGATGAAAAATGCCCTCAAAAATAAAAAGGGCTTTCCATTTATGGGATAATATAATATAATTTATATATAAGGAGGATAGTTTGGTAAAGATCAGATTAAAAAGGGATGGTACTAAAAAAAGACCGTTTTATAAGATTGTGGTAGCTGATGTAAGATCACCAAGAGATGGCAAATTTATTGATCACATTGGTTATTATCACCCATTGAACGCTGATGACTCAAAATTGAAGTTTGATGCTCAGAAAGTTCAGGATTGGTACTTGAATGGTGCTCAACCTACACCTGTTGTAAAAAAACTTTTGAATAATGCTGAATTTAAGTTTGATAAAGCTAGTTTTAAATAATTTTTTTTAACGGCAGAAGTTATTCTTGAATAATAGGAGTTGAAAATGAGTGAAAAAGAATTGGTAGAGTTTATTGCAAGATCACTTGTAGATAATCCTGATAAAGTTACTGTTAAGATGGTTGAAAGTGAAAAATCAACAATACTTGAATTGTCTGTTGATGAATCAGATATAGGTAAAATAATTGGCAAACAGGGAAGAATAGCTAAAGCTATAAGAACAATATTAAGCGCGGTATCTAATAAGAGTCACAAAAGGGTGTTATTAGATATTATTGATTAATTTATGAATAATTTACGGGTTGGTTTCATTAAAAAACCACACGGATTAAAGGGGGAATTAAAAGTTCTCCCTTTAACTGATAATTTACATAGATTTAAGAAACTTAAAAAAATATTTCTTAGTAATAATACTAATAAAGAGATTGATATTGAGTACACAAAAGTAAATAAAGATGAGTTGATATTAAAGATAATAGGCGTTGATACAAAAGAGAAAGCTGAGTTGTTAAGAGGTCTGGATCTTTTGATACCAAGAGAACAAGGCGTTAAACTTAATCAATGGGAATATTATTCACAAGATATCATCGGTTTAGAAGTTTTTTTTGAAAATAAAAAGATAGGTGAAGTTGTTGACATAACAAATTTTGGAGCCGGTGATTTAATCGAAATCCAAACAGATAACAATTCTATTTTTTATCCATTTTCAAAGGATTATATTCTTAGTGTAGAAATTGATGATAAAAAGATTCATATTAGTGAATATGACGGTTTTTTTGGAACTATTAAATGACATTTTTTGTTTTAACTCTATTTCCTGATCTTATACAGAAATTTGCCGATACCAGTATAATAAAAAAAGGTATAGAAAAAAATAAATATAGAGTTGTAGTTAAAGATATCAGAGATCATGCAATAAATAGATATAATAAAGTTGATGATGAGGTTTATGGCGGTGGAGCGGGGATGCTGATACGCCCTGAGCCGGTATATGATGCTTTTAAGTCAATAGATGAAGACTCATTGAATAATAGGAAAGTTGTCTATTTCAGTCCAAAAGGTAAGATTTTGGATCATAAATACATAATAGACTTGACAAATTTTGAAAATATTGTTTTAATATGTGGTCATTATGAGGGTGTTGATCAACGAGTAATTGATTTAATTGTAGATGAACAAGTCAGTATAGGAGATTTTGTTCTTACAGGCGGGGAGATACCTGCTATGGCTTTAATAGATGGTGTGGCAAGACAGCTTGATGGTGTAATAAATCAGGCTTCTTTATCTGATGAGTCGTTTTCAAACGGTCTTCTAGAGTATAGACAATATACAAGACCTTATGAGTTTATGGGAATAAAAGTTCCTGAGGTTCTTGTTTCCGGACACCATGAAAATATAAAAAATTATAAACGGGAAGATTCAATAAACGAAACTAAAAAATATCGACCTGATTTATTTAAATAAAAATTAAGTATAAAAATATACGGGAGCAAAAAAATGGCGAATATCAGAGAAATTGAAAACAGATTATTATCTGAAATAAATCAAAAAGATAATAATGCTGAAACTACTGCAAAAAAAGATGTGTTTGATAGAACAAATCTCGAATTCGGTATCGGAGATCTTGTAAAAGTAAATATCAAGATTGTTGAAGGAAAAAGAGAAAGAATACAATCTTTTGAAGGTTATGTGATAGCTTTTAAAGGAAGCGGAATTACAAGAACATTTAAAGTAAGAAAAATTTCTTATGGTGTAGGTGTAGAAAAAACATTTCCGATTTATTCCCCTTCATTAGATGGTGTAATTCTTGTAAGAAAAGGCAGAATTAGAAGAGCAAAACTATATTATATGAGAGATAGAGCAGGCAAGAAATCTAATATTAAAGAAAAAATTAATTTTAAAAAAATTGCCGGATAATTTAGCATAGATGCTTAAAACTTGTGATAGAGATATAAGTAGTATTGGTACAGAAAAACTTATAAATTTAATAAATAAGGTGTTTTCAGTTAAAATATTAAAATATAATAATAATGACACTTCAGTAGTAATAAAAGGGATCTTTTTTAAGATCCCTTTTAAATTAGATCAAGATAAGCAATTTTATTTTTTATATGATGGTAATGCAATAAAAATATCTGATAATAAAGAAGAATTGAATAGTTTACTTAAAACTATGAAATTAAAATCAGAAGATAATAAAAAAGAATACGATAACAATAAAGAAATAAAATCGAATATTGATATGCCAATTCCAGAAATTATTAAATTCTTAGACTTTGTAGGAATTAAGTCATCGGATCAGAATCAAAAGAGATCCCATTTTATTCGAGATGAGGTTGGAAATTACTTATTTTATTTTTCATTAGATATTTATAATCTTCCTTCAGAATTAATCATAAAAATAAAAGAGAATAGTCCGATACAATTGATAATTTATTCATCTATTAGTAAAAGATTAAAAGAGCAGTTTTCTAAAGATAGTATAGAAATATTTGAAAAAGTAATAAATAATCCAATTTCAATAAAATTTATAGATACAATCGATGATTTTGTTAATAAATACTACTTACTATCACAACTAGATAAATTCAAGAAATTGGATATGCAAATATGAAAAAAAAAGCTGTTTCTTTAAAATATTTTGGTGAAAATTTAAATGCGCCTCTAATTACTGCTATTGGTGATGGGTTTACGGCAGATAAAATTATTTCAATAGCAAAAAAAAACAATGTAGATGTAGTTAAAAATAATGACTTTTTTAAATACAATAAAGAACTAAATATTAATAGTGAGATACCGGAGGAATTGTTTAGCATTGTAAGTGAAATTCTTGCTTTTATAATTAGCACAAATGATAAGATAAAACAACGGGCAAATAAATAAACCGTATATGTCCGATAATGTATATTATGTCTACCGGTATGAGCGAGTTTTATTGTTTAAAATTATCATCGATATCAATAAACATATCACATAGAATTGAGTTAATAAATAGTTTCCCTTTTTCGGTTAAAGAAAGGTTTTTTTTATTTCTATAAATAATGAATCTTTTCTTTGTATTTATTAAAAGAGAATTGCTGAAAAATTCGTCAAATTTAATATTAAAAAGTTTATTAATTAAATTAATACTTAGTGGATAAAAAAGTCTAAATCTCATTAAAAGATATTCTTTTAATAGATCCGGTTGAGTAATAAATTCTTCTGTAACTGTATTTGAATTATCAGTTGATTCAATTGATATGTACCTTTTGTTTTTTACTTTAGAGTGTGCTCCTGCCCCTATTCCGATAAAATCTGAGCCAAGCCAATATGCCTTATTGTGTAAGGATTCATTTCCTTTAATAGAAAAATTAGAAACCTCGTACTGTCTGAATCCGTATTGCTTAATTAATTTATATGTTTTTCTAAAATAGTTTATTTGTTTATCTTGATCCTGATCTTCTATTAATTTATAAGAAATAGCTTCCTTTTCAATGAACAGATCATAAAGTGATATGTGTTGAATTAGTTTTTTTTCAAGAATATTCTTAAGACTTTTTAAGTTTTTATTGAGATCAGAAAATTCTAAATAGTTTATCAGATCTATAGATAAAGAATAATTATGGGTTTTTAATAATGTTAATCTTTCACAAAAATCTTCAGTATTTTTATATCTTCTGTTGAATGTTTCTAATGATTTGTTGTTGAAACTTTGTATCCCTAATGATAATCTATTTAATACAGTTGATTGAATATTTTTAACAAATATATCTGAAATATCTTCAGGGTTAATCTCGGCAGTACACTCTTTTAGATCATAGAAACTATATCTTGTTTTAAGAATATTTAAAATATTAACAATATGAATGCCGTTATCAATCGAAGGAGTTCCGCCACCGATGTAAATTGTTTCTGGTTTTATGTTATATGAATTATCAAAAAAATTCATTTGATTAATTAAATTTCCATAATATATGTCAATTGTTTCTTTAGATATTATTGTTTTCGTAAAAAATGAACAGTAACCACATCTTGAGATACAAAAAGGAAAGTGTATATAAAGGTGTTTGACAACAATTCTATTTATTTAAAACTCCAAATCTGTTAAACGGCCAGTACTTAAGAATTGCCTTACCTATTATCTGTTTTCTTGTTACTGTCCCCCAATCTCTCGAATCGACAGAATTAATACGATTATCTCCGAGTAGATAGAATTGATCTTCTTCAAGAACTATTGTTTTTGTAAAATTTTGATTTAAATTATTTGAATTATCAAGATTACTATCTTCTACTAAGAAGTAATTAATTGGGATTACATTTTTTTCATATTTACCATTTATATATATGTGATCGATTAGATTCTCGGTAACAATTTTTATTTCGTCTCCGGGGACTCCTATGACTCTTTTAATCATAATATTAGGCAATCCTTCTTTTGAAAAAGATGTTATATCTAATAATGAAAAGGATAAAGTATGAATTAATGTTACAAGACTTCGATAAAGATAGGGTTTTTCGGAATAATCTTTTGAATAAAATATTACTATATCTCCTCTATAAATATTGCCGTTAAAAATCTTAATATTTGTCAATGGGATTATTGGACCGTATGAAAAATTATTGCATATTATATATGTCCCTTGATCAATTTGAGGTGCCATTGATACTGATGGTACTTTGTAAGCTCGAAAAAACATAGAATTTAAAAACAGTACTACAATTACAGATAATATATATACAAGTATAAGATCTCTAATTATATTTTTGTAATTGATTTTTTTTCTATAATAATAATACCTTTGTTCCATTTATTTTACCTACTTTAAAATGCCGATTCGGTTTAAGGGAAAATATATAAATAACGCCTTTCCCAGTATATTTCTGTCAGTAATTACATGACCTTCCCAGTTGTGATAGATTCTTTTTGAAAATAATGTTTGATCATTCTGGTCGAGGTTGTATATTTTTAATGTTGGCATCGGATTAAATCTCATATCTGCAGAATTGTATCTGTTATCACCCATTAAGAAATATTCTCCCTCGCCTATGTATTGATTATTACCATTTGGATATTCAGGGAAATTTCTAAATGAAAATATTTGGCTATATACAGTATCACCATATAATCCGTCAGTATAAATTGAAAGGTGATAGAAGTCTTTTAATAAAGATTCACCATTAATCATATTATAGTTAATGTCAGTTGTTAATTCATTTAATTTATTTTCTATAAAATATCTGTTTAAAGCTCGTGCAATTAGAATTTTATTGTAAGCATTAACCTTTTTCATATAAATTGTAAAAGGGCTTTCACTTTGTGATATTTGAATATCTGTTCTAAAATTATCCCGTATGAAATTTTTGTCAAAATTATCCCTGTTTACAATATCGTAAATGGATTTTATCATAAAATAATTAGTTGCAAAAATATAATTGTTCAATGCATTATTGAATTCTGTTTCTTTTGCGGTAATTTCATTCGGCGGTAATCTCATATAGTTTACATGTCTGAATATATCATAACTTCGATTTACTGTTTCAATTGTTTCTATGAAGTGTCTTCTGTTTTGTTCTAAATAAACTCTTAACTGTTCTCTTTTATCAGTAATATTTATGGTTGATAAATTTGTGTAGAGTGTCGTTTTTTCTGTTTGTAATTGTGAGGTCAGTGTTTCAACTGAAATATTATCAATATAATTCTCTGATATATTTGTTAAAGCTCTAAGCTTTTGTGTTATAATTTGAACATCCATTTGGTTTTGATCATAATAAAGATCTGTTCTGCCGTATTCCATATCTCTCGGTCCGTAATGGTTCAGATTATTTATAACTACTCTCTCCCAATTATCACTTCCCCTAACCTTTCTGTATAAACTGTCATTGACCATACAAATTTTCTCGCCTTCACCTGCGAGAAGTCTTTTAACAATAAATCTTTCTTTTGGTGTTCCGTCACTCTTTTTATCAATATCAACCATTGAAAGTGTAAGCATATAGACAAAAGGTTGAAAAATTCTTGAAAAAAGTGAGTTATAGCTTAGTTCCGAGTTTTTGTTATCAACCTCCGGATTAAGAAAAACCACAATATCTCCTCTTTCAGGTGTAACAAATGACGGAAGTTTCCATTTTGTAAGTGGTATTTGCGGTCCATAAATCATTTTGTTTACAAGAACACGATCACCTTTTACAAATGTCGGGACCATGGACTCAGAGGGTATCTGATATAATTGAAAAACAAATTGTTGAATGATCATCGCAATAATAATTGCCTGCAGTATAACATCTATCCATTCATACCAGAAATTTCTAAAGAAAGATCTTTCTGACTTTAACTTAGCTTGGTGTTGTTTTTTTAGAAGTTTATTCTTCTTTTGTTTTTTCTCATCTTCAATATCTTTCTCAGAATAAATGTTTAGAAACAGTCGAGTTGATGCTGATCTAAAAAACAAATAAGCAATAATTGGAAAAACAAATGTAACTAAAACAAATACAAAATTATATATATTGTATGTTTGCGAACCGTTTTCAAGAAATTCAGAAACAAGTCTTGGTAGAGAGTAAAATATATAAGTGAAAATAAAACCATAACCTATATAAGATTTAGCCGTAATATAGAATTCTTTATCTGTTACTCTTTTAATAAATAGTTTGTGAATAAAAAAGATATTTGCTAAAACAACTATTACTCGTATAATGACTGATAAAATAACAAAAAAATTTGTTAGATTATTTAAGCCTGTTATGACAAAAGAAACAATTGTTAATGCTGTCCATATTAAAAGACTAAATAAGGTTGAGTAGTAAGCTATAAAGTTTTTTTTGTCTAATTTATATTCAAAAAGCTTGGATAATATTTGATTCAAGATGATTTCCCCTGTTTTATTAATAAATTATAATGATATAACCACAATAATTATAAATAGTCAATATATTGAGTTTATTTTACAACGCAGATATCTTTTTTAATGGTGATCCAATGTAACTTTTATTATACACCTGAAACTTAACGCGCGTGAATCAGGCGTCAAAAAGAAATTACAGGTCCTGCTTTGATTGAAAGTCCACTGAGGTCTTTTTTCCAGTTTATAAACAATCTATTGAGGTTATAGTAATTATAAGATATCTCTAAAAGGATTGCGCTATGCTTGTTTATTGTAAACCCAAGACCGATGAATCGGGATACATATATGGAGTCTATACTGTATTTAAGGTCTTTATCAGGTGCGAATAGTGATCCGGCATTGAGTCCTAAATTTATTGAAAATCGATTGATAAATGTTTCTACTTTAAATCCTGCATAAATATTTATCGGCATAATCAATTTGCCTTCTTCATAAAAGAAAAAAAAATCAGCACCAATGGAAGGTTTAAAAAATGAGTTATTTGCTGGAATGTATATTCTAATATCTAAAGCAGGGTAAAATCCTGTTTCTGTGAAGTCTTTTGTTATGTTAATTGAAATCCCACCTGAAATAAAGAAATCAAGATTATTATATCCTGTAACAGTATAGTTAATGTGTTCAGAAATATTCAGAAGATCAGTGTTTGCATGTATCACATATCCGTATCCGTTTATTCCGTCAGAATAAAACATCTTAACTGCGCCTATTATGGAATTATTTCTCGCATCAAATATATTCAGCATTTCATTGTGTCTTGGGATGTTGTTTATATCGTTGAAATGTACAATAATATTATTATTTGAGGCATGAACAAAATGATTTTGTAGGAAACCGGTTCTATTGATTATCTCTGAGACTTCATCTCCAATCCTTAAGAATGTATTAGCAAAGTTCGGTTGATCAGAGTTGTTGGTTACATCTATCTTAATGTTTTTATTGTATGTTTCCTGGTATATTAGGCTTGATTTATCAATTGACAGGATTGATATTTTTAAGGTTATGTAAAAATCGTTATAAATATTACCGGAAAAACCTATGTCTTCAATGTAGTATAGTCTTATCAATTCAAAATGAAGAATATAGTTGCAGGAACTTTGATTTATCATCTCATTTGAATCACTTATTTGTCTATTCTCGATTGTTCGTATAATTGTTTCTGAATCGCAGTCAAGTGGAACAAAAACAATATCGATTTCGGAATTTCTATAAATCGAATCAATTAATCTTGATTGTAAAAGCTCTCTTTGTTCAGGATTAATCATATTTTCTGCAATTAAATGAATCGGTAAAATACCAACCGGTTTATTGTTAGTTTCAAATGAATAAACTAATATTATGGAATTAAAAACAATCATTGCTGTTAATAGAAATATTTTCATTTGATTAACCTTTTGCCGGCAATAAATATGTATTGACAATGTGAGATATAAATATTATTTGATAACAATACAATTAATTTCAATTATTATAAAGAGTTTTTATGCGTTCAATATCAGATACTTTATATATACTTCCTGATGACTATTTTGATCATCTTTTAACATTTTTACCTTACAGCTCTGTT
>CAZSQU010000001.1:87633-169663 GCA_964608985.1 uncultured Spirochaetales bacterium | reverse complement strand
GAGTCAATAAAACATATTATAAGATTACAAAGATCGACTACTTTTCGAATCAATACACTTAGGGTAAATAATGAACAAGCAATTTTAAATCAATTAATGAAAACAAATAGATTTAAGCCTGTTGATATTTTGAAGAACTGTTATCAGTTTGAGAAAAATTGTGATAAAAGTATCATAAATAAAGATTTTGTTAAAGAAGGACTTATATATATACAGTCGGTATCAAGCATGATTCCCCCTGTTATACTATCACCTTTACTTGATGAAAATATTCTTGATATTGCGGCAAGTCCGGGAAGTAAGACCTCTCAAATGGCGGCTTTATCCGCTAATAAAGCGTTTATTGATGCAGTAGAACCCGATTTTATAAGGATGGAACGATTAAAGAAAAATATGTCTGTGTTAGGTTGTAATAATATTAATTTTTTTAAATCGTATGGTGAGAAATTTAATCCACAAAAGAAGTATGACAGAATACTTGCCGATCTTCCATGCTCAGGTGAAGGGCGATTTAATATTTATGACAGGAGTTCTTATATTAATTGGAGTTTAAGTCAAATAAACAAGCTTTCTAATCTACAAAAAAAAATACTTAGAAATTGTTTTGGTTTACTTAAAACCGGTGGTTTAATGGTGTATTCAACATGTACTCTAAATCCGATTGAAAATGAGTTAGTTGTTGATAATCTAATCAGTGAAAATGCCGGAAAAATTGAAATTGTCCCACCACCTGCTTCATTTTTTAGATTAAATGAGTTTGTTGAACCGCTAAAGAGTTATCAAGGTATAATGATAAATCCTCAAGTATATAAAAAAACATTAAAGTTTGTCCCCTCAGAAAGAATGGAAGGGTTTTTTATCGCTTGTTTTAGAAAAATCTCTGATTGATTATTAGAAGGGGAATTTAGCTTTTAGCATTGCTCTCAAATAAAAAAAGGATGATTTTTAATTTTATAATAATTACATATATTATTGTATAGTTGATGGTCTTTTTTTCTAATTTCTTGAAGTTCTTTCTCGATTTTATTATTATTTTCTATGGTTAGATTGTGATTTATATCTTTCTGATTATGATTTAAAAGTCCGATTAAATAGCGTAAATCAGTTAATTGTTTTATAAATGACTTTACAAAACATTCTTTCATAAATAGATCAGTTATATATTGTATATACTTTTCTTTTATATGTGCACCATCATCGCAATATACCTCGTAATTTCGAAGTTCATCCATAACTATTTCGTAAGACGGGAAATAGTATATATGCTTACTGTTGTTTGAAAGGATAGTCTCTTCTATTGCACATCTGATAACTGATTTACTGTATTGGTTTTCTGTGAGATTAGATAGTGTGTGTCTGACAGGTGATAGAGTTAGAATGATATTGATATTTTTGTTAAAGTCTTGTAAAATTCTAACAATATCTGATAAGATTTTAGTAGTTCTATCAACAGTAAGTATCGATTTGATAAAATTGGTCAAGGGTACTTTATGGCAATTAGCAACAATGTTATTGTTATAGCTATAGATAACAGATGTGCCGGGGGTTATTATTATTGTTTTTGCTTCCTTTAGTTGTAGTGATGCCTCACTTAACCTTTTATTAAGTAGATCTAAGGTGTTTTTTTTATTATTTGAATCAAATTCTGTTGTTGTTTCGTATGATAAATATTTACCATTATAATATTCAATATCTAAGTCGGTAAATTCTTTAGAATCAATTATTCTCTTGAGATTATCAAATATTGATTTAATATTATAAATAGTTCCAAAAGGATTAGATGATACAGAAATAAAAGATTTTTGAAGCTGGTTTGATATTTCACTTGCAAAACATGATCCTATTGTAAATATGCTTTCATGATGATCTATAGTAAATGGCGGCGGCTCAATATTTACTTTAGTTGTACTAAAAATTGAATTATTAATAACCTGTTGAACCAAAACCACCCTCGCCTCTATCTGACTGAGTAAGTTCATCTCTTGTGCTAATACTTACAGATATCACCTTAGAAAATATCATTTGTGCTATTTTCATGCCGGATGTAATGTTGAAAGTTTCATTTGAGTGATTGATTAAAGCAATTTTAATTTCGCCTCTGTAGTCAGAATCAATAGTTCCGGGGGAATTTAATACAGTAATGCCGTGTTTAAATGCAAGTCCGCTTCTTGGTCTGATTTGAGCTTCGATGTCTAAGGGCATTTCTATTGCTATGCCTGTAGAAATAGCTTTATATTCACCGGGGTTTATAACTGTATCATCTATTGATCTGAGGTCGTAACCTGCAGAACCGTTTGTTGCTTTCTCAGGGAGATACGCATTGTTGCAAAGTTTTTTTACTAAAAGAGATATATCCATATATTGTACCAAAAAATACAAAACATCACTACCTTTATAATAGTGATGTTTTGCGTAAATTTATTATGCAATAAGAAAAATAATTATTTTCTGATGTTTAATTCCTGAATCAGATTTCTGTATGAATCAAGACTTTTACCTTTTAGGTAATCAAGAAATCTTCTTCTTTTACCAACGAGCATTAAAAGACCTCTTCTGGAATGATGATCCTTTGGGTGGTCTTTGAAGTGCTCAGTTAAGTATCTGATTCTTTCGGTTAATAGAGCAATCTGAACCTCTGGCGCTCCGGTGTCTTTTTCTGTTTTGCCATAGCTTCTGACCAGCTCTGTCTTTTTTTCCTTAGTAATCATTAACCTCTCCTTTTTATTCTGTAATATTAAAATATTGTTTAACTTTAATCAAATCTTTTGAAATTAACGCCGTTAAATCATCAAGATTTTCGCAAATCGTATTATCTCTTATTTTTTCGAAAAAATCAATCTTTATTTTAAAATTATAATGAAAATAATTATAACCAATTAAGTTTGTTTCTACGATCGTATCATTAACATATGTCATTGAGTAGAATTCATCATTATTGATTATTGTTTTGGTAATATATACTCCGTTTGCAGGTAGAATCATGTTATCAATATAGATATTCATTGTAGGAAAACCAATCTTTCTTCCGAGTTGTTTACCTTTTCTTACAATACCATTAATGAAATATGTTTTATCAAGAAGTTTATTAATTTTGCTTATATCACCTTTTTGAAGGTATTCTTTGATCGCGGTAGTTGAGACAGGCATATCTTCAATAATTACCGGATCAATATTAATGATACTAATATCATTTGTTTTTACAAGATCACCGGCAGGCTTTTGATCGCACCCTATTTTAAAATCTTTCGATGATATTATATGTGTTATATTAAGATTAGTTTTTATAAGATTGATAAAATCATCAGCCTTCATTTGGAATAGATCTGTTGTACAGTTTAGAAGAATAAGATTGTCAATCCCTGAGTTTCTGAAGAAAATTATCCTGTCTTCCGGAGTAAACATAATTTTAGAAAATGATTTTTTTGGCGGATGTGAAACAAAAGTCAATATGTAATTTTTTAAATTGAGTGACTTAGAATAAGATATTAATGATTCAATTATTTTTTTATGCCCTATATGAAGAGTTTCAAAAAAACCGACTGACAGTATTCCGGGAATTGTAGGGTTAAAATCTTCATCTAAAGAATTAAATATTTTCATATCAATACACCATATCGTAAGTAATTGTTTTTAGTTGACTATCATAATTTATTACAGCTATAAGTTCACTTTCGTTATCGATTATTTTATATAAACCGTTTTTATTAAGAATATTGTAGTCATCAAACCAATTTTCATCAGGTATTATTCCGTTTCTAATGTTTTTAATATTGTTTGTTTTTATTTTTAACTCAGGGAAAGCTTTTATCAACTCTAATTCATTTTTTGTGTCGTTGATTGGGTCGTAACAATCAACCGGTATGCTATCTTTTATTGAAAAATCACCGCAAGCAGTTCTCCTTAAGTCGGTAAGATGCGCAAAATAGCCTGTATCACGACCTATACTATCCGTTATAGACCTTATATATGTACCGCTGGAGCAGCCTACTGTGAATTTGATATATGGCAGATCAATAGATATGATTTCTAATTTTGTTATGTTTATTTCTCTTTCCGGAAGTTCAAAACACACATTATTTCTCGCCAGATCATATGCCTTCTTTCCATTAATTTTAATTGCAGAGTAGATCGGAGGTCTTTGCTTTATTATTCCGCGATAATTTAAAAGTACTTTTTCAAATAAATTTTTATCAAAGGTAAAATGATCATTTTTTTCTGAAATATTGCCTTCGCAATCAAATGTATCTGTAGAAGCCCCAAGTTTCATTACAGCTTCATATTCTTTATAATCGTTGACTGAGTATTTTAATAGTTTTGTTGCTTTGCCAAATGCTACAATCAGTAAACCGGTTGCAAAAGGATCAAGTGTTCCTGTATGACCAACTCTTTTAATGCCGGTTTTAGCTCTAATTTTAGATATTTCTTTAAAAGATGTTATATTTTTAGATTTATCGATTAAAATGAGACCTTTTGTCATATAAATTAACTTTGTGCCTCATTTATCGAATTTATTAGTGTATCTACCTGTTCAGCTTTTTCATAGAGTTCATCGTATCTGAATTCAATTTTAGGGGTATATTTCAATTCTAAGTCAACCCCGATATTTTTCTGAATAAACCCTGCAGAATGGTTTAAACCTGCAATCGCGTCTTTCTTATACTGGTCATTTCCTATTACGGTAAAATAGATATGGGCGTAATGAAGATCACGGCTTACGGTTATCTTAGAGATGTTTATAGATAACGGTACTCTAGGGTCATTTACTACTTTTTTTGATAGAAGGGTGAGTATCTCTCTTTTTAATAAACTCTGAATTCTTTCAAGTTTGTATTTCATGTACTATATAACCGTTCCTGATTCTTTAACTTCCGGTTCCAATGTTGGCAGAGCATCAATATCTTTAAGAGTTCTTGTTATCTCTTTTATTTCATATATCTCGAGAATATCATTATCTTTAATGTCTTTATATCCTTCAAGAGCAATACCACATTCGGTTCCTTCGTTAACCTCACTAACCTCGTCTTTGAATCTTTTAAGTGAAGCAATCTTTCCTGAATATACTTCTACATCATCTCTTATTACTCTTACAAGTGATTTTCTTCTAACCTTACCTGAAGAAACTATACATCCGGCAATAGTACCAACTTTAGATATCTTAAATGTCTGTTTAACATCACATGTACCTATCATCTCTTCAAGAAGATCAGGTTTAATCATACCTTCCATAGAAGCTTTAATATCTTCAATTACATCATAGATGATATTGTATCTTTTAATGACTACCTTTTCTTTATCGGCAAGTTCGCTTGCCTTCGGATTAGGTCTCACATGGAATCCTATGATTATTGCCTCACTTGCTACAGCTAACATAACATCACTTTCGTTGATAGCACCAACACTTGAGCTTACAGTCTTTATGTGAATTTCTTTGTTTGAAAGTTTCTCAAGGCTGTGTTTAATAGCTTCACTTGACCCTTGAACATCTGCTTTAATGATAACCTTAAGCTCTTGAACCTCTCCATCTTTCTTTTGAGCAAGAAGATCGTTCAATGTTACTTTCTTAACGGATTTAGCATCTTCCATTCTATTAAGTTCTTGTCTCTTTGATGAATAAATTTTTGCTTCTTTTTCATTAGCAGTGACATTAAAAGGATCGCCCGCTTTAGGAACATTTTCAATACCGGTTATCTCAACAGGAATAGATGGTTTTACTGATTTTATTTTATCGCCGTGATCGTTATAAATTGCTCTGATTTTTCCGTAATAGATACCTGCAACAAAGAAATCCCCAACTTTTAGAATTCCGTTTTTAGTGATAATAGTTATAACGACACCTCTACCCGGATCAATTTTTGCTTCCAATACAAAACCGGTAGGCTTAACTTTTTCGGATGTTGTTAACTCCATCATTTCGGCTTGTAAAAGTATTGTGTCGAGTAGTTCTTCAATTCCTAATTTATTAAGTGCTGAAACTTCGCAATACAGCGTTTGTCCACCCCATTCTTCCGGTAATAATCCGTATTCAGTTAATTGTTGTTTAACTTTTTCAGGGTTAGCAGTTTCTTTATCTATTTTATTGATGGCTACTACAATCGGAACGCCGGCTTCTTTCGCATGGTTGATCGCTTCGATTGTTTGTGGCTTAATTCCATCATCTGCTGCAACCACAAGAACAACTATATCAGTTATTTGAGCACCTCTTGCTCTCATCATAGTAAAAGCTTCGTGTCCGGGTGTATCAATAAAAGTTATATGTTTTCCATTTTCAAGAAGAACTGAATAAGCTCCGATATGTTGGGTTATACCACCCGATTCTCCTGATATTACATTTGTTGATCTTATTGCGTCGAGGAGTTTAGTTTTACCGTGGTCAACATGCCCCATTACTGTAACAACCGGTGTTTTGTGAACAACCTCAGAATCATCTACTGTTTCATCTTCGATAACCGTTTGATCATAGAGAGATACGATATTAACCTTACAATTAAATTCTGAAGCGACTATCTCAGCTGTTGAAGCTTCAATGGTATCATTAATAGTTACCATCATACCAAGCTGCATTAATTTTGATATAATGGTTCCAACTTTTAGGTTCATTTTTTTTGAAAGGTCACTTATTGATACAACATCCATTATGTCTATTTGAGATGGTACGGTTGTTTCTTTAGCGGTATCTTTCTTTTTGAATTTAAAGGCTTTTTTTATCTCTCTTTCACCGGTTTCTTTTTTTATACCGTAATCATTTGTTTTTTTATGAACTATTTTTTTTCTTGAACGCTCTTTATCTTGCTGAACTATCGGTGTTGAAGGTGCTTGTTTGTTTTGACCTCCGGCCATACCGCCGGGTCTAATGCCTCTTGGTTGATAACCTTCGCCGGGTTTTTGATCTTTATTGAATCTATTACCTTGATATCCCCCACCTACGCTACTGCCTCCTGCAGGATTGTTAAACCCCGTTCTTGGTCGTTGGGTATAGTTAGGGTTGTTGCCGAATTGTGTTCTTTGTTGCTGCTGTTGTTGATAACTGCTTGTTTTGATTATTTTAGGTTGTCTGGGCTTGTCGCCCGTGGAAATATCAGATGGACCGGTAGTTGTTTGAATTTTGTGTTGTTGTTCTTGATTTTGGGTGTTGGTGTCTTTTTCAGTATTAATATCCTGCGTTATTGACTCATTAATTAAAATTTCCGGTTTATTATCTTCAACCGTTTCATCTTTACTATGAGCCAGTTTCTTGATTATAACCTTTTTCGGTTTAGCTTTTTTAATTACTACAACCTTTTTTTTAGATTCGTTTTTGATCAATTCACCTTTGTTTTCTTCTGACATACCTTCCACCTATTTTTGATTCCATTCATCAACACTCCCGTTTAACGGGTTTTCAAATAAAAACTATTCCAAAACTTTTAATTTTATAAAAGCTTGTAAATTATATCAAATTTAATTGATTTTTCAATCGGTTTCTTCCTCTTCTTCAAATGCAATTTCTACACCACAATTTGGACAAGATGTTGCATCCTCAGTTATATTGCTACCACAATTTGGACATTCAAAATATACAACGCCATCGTGCTCTTCACCATCTTCTTCATATGCTTCTGTTTCATTATCCTCTTCAACAATAAGCTCGAAGTTCTCGTCCATAAATCCTTTTAAATATTCAGCCATATCATCTGACATACCTTGAATTTTCTTAAGTTCTTCAACTGACATCTCAATAATATCTTGAATTGCATAAATGTTATTTTGAAAAAGTATATTTTTTATGTTAGAAGGTATCTCAAGGTCCTCAAATTCGTTATCAATATTATTCTTAAACAACTCTTCGGCTCTTTTAACATGGTCTGTAATAATATTCATTTCTTTGGCTTGTTCAATGGTTTTGACTTCAATATTCCAACCTGTTAGTTTATTTACAAGTTTAATATTTGTACCTTTTTTACCTACTGCAAAAGAAAATTGAGATTCGTCAACAACAACGATAGCTTTTCTATTTGGTTCATCGATGATTACTACATCCTCAACTCTCGCTGGTATCATGGCATTTTCAATAAACTTTCTGATGTCAATCGTCCACTTTAAGACATCTATTTTTTCACCTTCGAGTTCTTTGATAATTACAAGTATTCTATCACCTTTTTTACCGACGCATGATCCGACAGGATCTATCTCTTCCTTATTGGAATAAACGGCAATTTTTGTTCTATAACCGGGTTCTCTGACAATCTTATAAATATTTACCGTTTGGTCGAGTATTTCAGGTATCTCAAGTTCCAATAATTTTTTTACAAAATCTTCACTTGATCTTGAGAGTATTATTGATAGAAAACCTTTTTTATTCTGAGCGACCTCTTCGACATATGCTTTAATACGGTCACCAACTTGATAATTCTCATGTGGTGCTTGCCCTCTTTTAAGGATAACACCTTCATAATCACCCAGATTTACAAATATTGAGTCATTCTTAATTCTTTGGATATAACCGATAACAAGTTCGCCCTCTTTTTCTTTAAATTCTGAGTATTGTGAGTTTTTTTCGATCTCTTTTATTGCTTGAAAAAACACTTGTTTTGCTGTATGAACTGCTATTCTTCCGAACTCTTCAGGATTACAAGGAACAAGCATATCATCGCCAATTTCAGCATCCTTGTTAATTTTTTTTGCACTTACCAGATCTATTTCAAAAAGATCATCTTCAATCTCTTCTACGACTTCTTTTTTTGACATAATTGATAATATGTAATCATCCTCATGTCTTATAACCAGGTTTTCTGTTGTTCCGTAATACTTTTCATAAGCCTTAGTCATAGACTTTTCGACAATTTTTAGAATTAAATCGGGATTTATTCCTTTTTCTTGTTGTAACTCTTTTATTGTCTGGGTTAAATTTGCTATCATAAATCCTCCAACTAACTGTTTAATTGTGCTTTTTTTATATTTGTTATCTTAATTAGGTGCTTTTTATTATCAACTGATATTTCTACGCTATCTTCGGTTAAGTTTTCGATTATACCGGTAATATTACAATTTTCTAATGAATCGAGAATATTAACCTCTTTTCCCTCAAAAACAAGAAATTCATCAGCATATTTCAATTTTCTTGAAATACCGGGGGTTGATATCTCAATGTTATATTTTTCTGAAACCCCTATCTTATCCAATATTTCAGAAATTTTACGATTGATTATTACAATTCCTTCAATATCACTTCTATCGGGATTGTAAACATATATTGAAAGTACTTCCATACCATCAATTAATGAAGTCTCTATGTCAACAATTTTATACCCTAAGTCTTCAATAGCCGGTTTTATTGCATTCTCAACATTTTGTTCAAATTTTGTTTTTGTTTTAAAATTCATTTAAATAACAAAAAAAGAGTCCTTAAAGACTCTTTCTCCCCTGAGATTAAAGTTTTCATAACGATAATAACATTTTATAATAAAATGTCAATCTTAAATTTTAGAATCTTTTAATTTATCTATTGTATCTCTTATGCGTATATAGCTTTCATATCTGAAGTCGTAAATCAATCCATCATTGAGAGCTTCAAGGACTTTACAACCGGGTTCAGATATATGCTGACAATTAGGATACTTGCAATTATCTCTATATCCGTCAAAGTCTCTGAAATATTGCTCAACAAGTGATGGTTGGTCAATATAGATTGAGAATTCCCTTATCCCCGGTGTATCAATAATTCTTATATTATCAAAACTGTATATTTGAGAGAAATTAGTTGTGTGTGTGCCTCGATTAAATTTCGAGCTTACCGCTCCTATACGGGGGTCGATCCGGTCATTTGAAAGTTTTTTGATTATCGAACTCTTACCTACGCCGGATCTACCGATCATATTTGATATTTTATTTTGTAATACATTATACAATCTGTCAATTCCATTTCCATTAGAAACTGAAGTAATAATGGTTTCGATGCCGATCTTTGAATAAGCATCAATAATTCTTTTCGTTAGAGTGTACTCATCAGATCCTTTTTCTATAAGATCTGATTTATTTAGGACTATTGTTACTGGAATTGACATAGTTTCGGCTGAGAATATACATCTGTCAATAAAAAAAGGTCTGACCGGAGGACTGACAACCGAATCAACTATAATAAGCCGGTCGGTATTTGCAGCGAGTGTTTGTATCTCTCTACCATTGTTTTTTAATCGTAAAATTTCATTTTTTCTTTCGTGTCTTGAAACTATAACACCTGAGTTTTCGTCAACAATATTAAAATCTACAATGTCGCCGGTTACAAGAGGTGATATATCCTTTCTGTTTTTAATCTGTGTTTTAATATCGATTATTTTACCTTTTATCCTGCATTCGTATGTTTTTTTGTCTTTCTCATCAAGATTTGAAACATAGTATATTGATTTGACACCCCATAGAATCAGACCTTTTGCCAAATTGTTTCTCCGTTTCCATTCTTAATAAGATCAAAAGAATTATAGTTTATAGCGATATCAATATATTTATCGAGTATTTCTTTATCTGTTTTACTGATTATGCATATTGATTCCGAAGGATTTCCATTTATTGTTGTTTTATTATTAAGTAGAGATAGTATTCTTTTTGATACCCCTTCACTTGAATCAATTATATTGACTTTATTTCCAAGGTAATCACTTATCTGATCGATTAGAAAACTATAGTGCGTACACCCCAAAACAAGATAATCGATTTCTCCGTTTTTTAAGACAGATAATTCTTTCTCAAATATTGCTTGCAGGTCTTTGGTGTTTGTTAATGTATTTTTTTCTATAAAAGTAACCAATTCGGGACATGCCTTTACGGTAACATCTTTATCGGCTGCAAACTGCTTTATAAGATTATATATATAGTCTTGTTTAATTGTATTTTCTGTGGCAATAACCCCTATTTTTCCTGTTTTTGATAGTTCAGATGCTTTTTTAATTGCCGGAACTGTTCCAATAACCGGTATAGAAACCCGTTGTCTTAATTGCTCAAGAGCAGTAACGCTGGCAGTATTACATGCAATAACTACCATTATTATCTTATATTCATTTGATAAGCTATTGTATATATTTGTTAATAAGCGTGTAAGGTAATCGTGTGGTTTATTTCCGTAGGGAAAATTTGCTGTATCCGCATAATAAAGTGTATTTACGCCGGTTGACATCTCTTTAAATTTTTTTAGTATTGATATTCCGCCGATACCTGAATCTATAAAGAGTATGTAGTCCATATTACTTGCCTGTTGTTTCTGTGATAAATCTCTTTAGGTTGTTTTCATTAATCTCAAAGTTGTTGTCGTTGATTACTGATAATAAAAATCTGTTTCGCATCTCTGTTCTGTTTGTTTCTTTAACGCGTAATGTGATTAATTCAACTACTTCACTATAAGGTTGAACAAATATTGTTCCGCCTTGAAGTTCGAATGTAAACATATTATCAATATTTTCGTTATAAAATCTTTTTAGATCATCTTCTGTCGGTTCTTCTATTGTGATCATTTTTTCAGTATAATACTTTGATACAATATCATAGTAAGTAAATTCCATGATTTTTTTATATGCTCCGGAATTTTGTATCGATTCATTTGATGTTAAATTAGATAGTATTAGCTCCAATCCCATATTGTTCGCAAGTGATAGCAATTCATTGTTTGTCGGGTTTATCGAAAGGTTTCTTGTTAAATTATCAGCTGTTTCAAAAAATGTTTTTCTATCAATTATTGTGTCTTTATATTTAATTGCGGGAGCATTATCCCTTAGCCTTTGAAAAATATTATCTTGATAAATTGTTATATTGTTTGTGTTTAAAAGTGATCTGTACCAGGTTTCTTCTGCTTCAATAAATTTAGTGTTATATATTATCTCGTTTAGCTCCGGGTCATCTTTTAATTCATCAATAGGGATATCCACGGTGTCCGCAATAAATATCAGATGAAGGCCTACTTGAGATTCAATGATATTACTGCATTCTCCAATCTGCAGATTTTTAAGAACTTGATCAATGGAATCTTCCATCTCTCCCGGTCTTACCCTCCCTATAAAGCCACCATTAGTTGCAGTTATATCATCCGAGTGTTCTCTTGCCAATCTTTTAAAATCATCTAAGGTAGAAATTTGAGTTCTAATTCTATTGAGTAGATTTTTGTTGGTATCAATTAGGTTTTGGTTTAATGTATCTGTTCTTTTTACTATTTGATATAGTATGTATTGTTTTCTATACACATTAAAGTCTGATTGGGAGATGTTGATTTTATCGGTAATATTCCGTTTTTGAAGAAGACCGTAAGCTATTTGTTGTCCGATCTCTTTGAGCTGGTTCTGAAGTTCTGTTTCTTCGGTAATTTTTTCTGCTTCAGCCATATGGGTAAGGATTTTTTGTACTCCGAGTTTCAATAGAAGATTGTAATAAGAATCATAATTGTTATTATAAGTTGCCTGTGTATCTTCATCAAGTACATTAAAATATCTATTAAATTCACTGAAAGTAATTTTGTCATTATTATAAGTAGCAAGAACTCTATTGTCAGATGAGCAGCTTGATAAAATAAACATAACAATTATTATTAAAAAGATTTGTAATTTTACTAATTTCAGCAATTTAATGCTCCTTAAACTTATATTGTTAATCTTATAATAAAAAATTATTAAAATAGCAATAGTCTAAATATAATAACTTTCAATTTCATATTAAATCATTTCAATTATAGCGTGAATGTTTTTTTCTCGATGAGAGTCTCTTTTGGGAAATTAACGAAGACTATAAAGTCGGTTGACATATAAATAAAACATAAACACTTGCAATAAGATTGTTCACTGCATGAATAATAATACAAGGTAATAATGATCCTGTAAATTCCCTTGTTACGGTTATAATAAAACTTAAAACTACTAGAATAAACAGTACTATAACAGGGTATTGTCCCGAATGTATCAATGCAAAAAGAACTGTAATAACAACTATTGTCCCCCATCTTCCGATTATTGACTTACGCAACAGACTAAATATATAACCTCTAAAAATACTTTCCTCAAGTATGGGAGCAAGTATAAATGTGCTTAAAAGAAACGGCAGGTTTTTTGAACCGTAAAACGATTCTAAGAATCTACCCATATCTAATTTTAAATATGAACTTATAAACATCTCCAATACAAGATAAAATAAGAATATTCCGAAGAACAAAACCATTTTATAGATGGAGAATTTTTTGATTGCAAGCGTATTGTACCATTTATCACCTGAGTTTGATGCAAGTAATACAAACGGTATTATGGTTAATGTTTGAATCAGGTAGATAAAAGCATTGTGTGTAGGACTGTATGATATCTCTTTAATAAGTGAATTAATCTCAATATAATCAAACATAGTCGGTGAAGGATAGATAATTTTTGTGTATAATAATTGAAAAAGCAGATATAAAAAAGCAGATATAAAAAAAAGTGCTGCAAATAATATAAGCCATAGTATAGGTATAATGAGATTTGACTTTTTCTTAATACTGACCATTTGATCAATGTTCGGTGTTTCTAATGACATACAGCTTCCTTAAATAATGAGTATAATAAAAAATTCCTGTATAAATAAATTATACAGGAATTTGAAGAAGATAATTGATATTACTATTTTTTCCTAACAAGTTTTTTTATAAAACCATCAATATCTTTTAGTTCACTCTCATCCACTTTTTTGTTATCTACTGATACAAATACACCATGCTCTTTACAATGTCCCTTACAAAGCTGTGGTTTTACCGATATAAAGTTCTCAAGTTTATTTGATTTGACCTTAGAGATTATCTCTTGAAGTATTGCATAAGACCCCTTAGAACTACAATGTTTATCAATACATACACAAATTTGTTTTACATGGTATGCTGAATCTTCTCTGTCTATACATAGATCTTTAGTAGCTACAGCGTGGTAATGGGTGTGAAGTAGTTTATGTGCTAAATCAGAGTTTGGTTTACCAAAATATGTATCATATAAATTAACAATATCAGGGTTTTCTTGAGATTTTCTAAGTTCAAGGTTTTTATCAATGTCAAATATCAAGTCCTTTCTTCTTGTAAGCTCTCTTGATTCGGTAGGAATCGGTTGACCTGCACCATCTATACATCCGCCTGGACAAGCCATGACCTCAATCAAATGATATCCCAGATCAACACCTTTTTTCATTGCCTCAAGAATTGGTTCTGCATTTTTTAGACTGTTTACAACCGCTATTTTGATTACGGTACCGTTGAGATTAACCTCAGCTTCTTTTATGCCCTCAAGCCCCCGAACATCTTGATAGTCAAGATTAGCAATCTTTTTGCCAGTGACAACATCTGCAGCCATTCTTAATGCCGCTTCACAAACACCGCCTGTAACTCCAAACAGGCATGCAGCACCAGATGCATGTTCATACGGTTTATCAAACTCTATAGGTACTATTTTATCCTCGAATTTACATATTTTGATCATTTCAATAAGTTCTGTGGTTGTAATTACCGCATCAATATCTTTGATCCCGTCAATAGTAAATTCAGGTCTGTCAGCTTCAAACTTCTTTGCTATACAAGGCATTACCGATACAGAGAATATCTTTTTTTTGTCGATTTTTGACCACTCCGGATAATGACTTTTCATAAGTGCGCCCAACATCTGTTGCGGCGATTTGCAAGAAGATAAATTCGGTATAAATTCAGGATATTTTTTCTCAATAAGTGTTACCCAACCCGGACAACATGAGGTGAATTGAGGTAAAACTCCCTTATTTGTAAGTCGTCCAATAAATTCTGTTGCTTCTTCCAGAATTGTTAGGTCTGCAGTAAAGTTTACATCAAAGACCTTATCTACTCCAAGAGCTTTTAACATACCGCCTGTAAATGCTGTTGCTTTATCTGAAGGCAGATTAAATCTATCTGCTATAACAGTTCTTACCGCCGGAGCCATAAATCCTACAACAACTGTATCAGGATCGTTGATAGCTTTAAATACCTTATCAATGTCTGATTTGATATGTAATGCACCGCATGGACATGTTGCTACACACTGACCGCAGTTAACACAATTTGTTTTTTCGAGTGGTGCTCCTGATCTTGTACCAACTCTTAGTTTACCGTCCTTCATATAGAAGTCCAATACACCCGGTCCCTCAAGGTCTTTACAAACGGCTATACATCTTCCGCATAAGATACATTTATTATGATCTCTTACAATATACGGGTGATCCGTTACGATAGGAATATAGTTAAGATCATGAAGATGTTTTTTATGTGTTGTACCATGGTTTCCTGCTGATTGTTTAAGATCGCAGTCATATCTTTCATTACAACCGCATCTTAGACATCTCAATGCTTCTTCTACGACTTGTTTGTCTGTAAGACCGGTTTCTACCTCATTAAAATTTGTTATTCTTGATTTAACAGGTATAGAATTCATCTTTGATCTTGATAGCTTTGGTAATATTTCAAATTCAAATTTCGGAAGATCCTCGAGAGTTCCCCTCGAACATGAATAATCCGTTTTTTTGGGGCTTACTTCACCCGACATAATAAACTGATCCATAGCTTCTGCAGTAGATCTTCCTGCACCGACAGCTTGAACAACAGTTGCAGGACCTGTTACACAATCACCGGCTGAGAATACCTTTGCAATCGAGGTCTGCATTGTTTTACCATTTATCTCGATATCACCCCATCTGTTTAGTTTTACAGGTGAATCGTTGAATAGAAATGAAACATCTGTACTTTGTCCGATAGCACTGATTACACAGCTGCAGTTAATCTGAAATTCGCTGTTTTCTATCGGGGTTACCTTTCTCCTGCCGGAAAGATCGGGATCACCAAGTTGCATTTTTATGAATTCAACACTTTTTACACTTCCATTTTCTCCGGCTATAACCTTAGTCGGTGCGGCGAGGAATATCATCTCAATACCTTCTTCATCCGCTTCGTGGATTTCAAAGGCTTCTGCAGGCATTTCATCTCTGGTTCTTCTGTATAGAAGCTTAACATTAGCCCCTAATCTCTTTGCGGTTCTTGAACAGTCTATAGCTGTGTTACCGCCACCAATTACAATAACCTCTTTACCAAGATCAATTTTTTCATTTTTTGCAACCGATTCAAGGAATTCAATACCGAGCCATACACCTTTTGCTCTTTCGCCTTCAACTCTCATTGCATTAGCTTGCCATGAACCGACTGCAAGCATTACAGCATCATAATTTTTGTTTAGTTCTTCAAGTCTTATATGTGTTCCGAGTTTTTTTCCATTCTGTATATCAACTCCGAGTTTTTTTATTACATCAATCTCTTGTTCAAGGACTTTTTTCGGATATCTGTATTCGGGTATTCCATATCTCATCATGCCGCCTGAAGAGGGTTGTTGTTCAAAAACAGTAACATTGTGACCAAATATTGCACTGTAATATGCGGCTGATAAACCTGCCGGTCCTGCTCCGACAATAGCAATTTTTTTACCGGTAGATGGTCTTTTTTTAGGTAAATATGGCTCTCCATGACTCATGTCCCAGTCAGCAACAAATCTCTTTAAATAGTTGATAGCTACAGGTTCATCAACAAGCGATCTTCTGCATTCAGATTCACACGGGTGGGGGCAAACTCTACCGCATCCCATCGGGAACGGATTTTTGTCTTTAATAATTCTTAAAGCTGTTTTAAAGTTGCCGCTTGCTACCTGCCTCAGGTATGCCTGAATATCAATGTTGGCAGGACAAGTCTGAACACATGGTGCTACACAGTCTGCATTATGATCACTTAGTATCTGTTCAAATCTAACTCTTCTATAAGCCTCAAGTCTTTCATTTGTAGTACGAATTTTCATTCCTTCAAGTACAGGAGTTTCGCACGCTTTTACAAATCTATCATCTTCTTCAAGTTCAACAACACAAAGGCCACAGTTTGCATTTGGTTTTGATAATCTGGTGTCATGACATAGATGAGGTATATCTATACCCTCTGTCAATAGTGTTTGAAGAATTGTGTTACCCGGTAGCGCATTGATCTCTTTACCATTAATTACGATCTTCAAAAATCTGTTTCCTGCTGAATCATTCATATTAACTCCTGAAAATTTTATTTAATAACAATATTGTGAAAAACTAACAATTTTGAAATAATTTATTAATAAATCAATATAATTTTTTATCAAAAAATGCAATAAAACTTATATGATTTTAACATAATTAATTCAGATGTATCTCCGCATAAGTCTCCCATTTACCGTTACGCCATATATATGCTTGAGAATGTGAAACAGGTATGGCGAGATATTTCTCAAGTGAACTATTATTAATATAGTAATAATTTTCATCGGACCGGTTTTGTATGAAGTCCACCCTGCTTCCCGTTGAGGTTATTTCGTACCATCTGTTGCCATCGATAGAAACTATCTGCAAACCGTTGCTTCCGCTATATCTCATCTGAACAGCCGCACTATTTTCAGCTGTATTAACAGAGTTTTCTGCCGTGACGGTTTGGTACGGCTGCCATTGATTGTTTACAAGAATATATGCTTGATTATGACCTACAGGTAAAGCAATTTTAACTCTCGAATCGGCAGTTGATATATAAATGTAGTTTGCATCCTGATTGTACTGTGTAAATGTTCTGTTTACCGATTGATTTACTTCATTCCATCGGTTATCTGTTAGTTGAAAATAGCCGTTACTGTATGAATATTTGTTAACACTTGTTTCGTTTTGGGTTTTGTTAATTACTGTCTGATTGTTTTTATTCGTAATATTAGAATTGCCTGACCAAAAATTATCATCAAAGCTGTTGTTAAGATTATAATAGAATCTTTTGAGAATATTAAATTTTGATAGTGCAATCGAATTTGTGCTAATCCTTCTGATAAATTCTGATCTGCGCATAAAAGCAAATTCTACAAATGTCGCAACATCTTCTATTAATGCGCTCTGACCGTATTGGCAGGCAAATCCCTGTTGAATCATCGCATCAGTGAAATTCATATCGGATTGCCCGTTTTGTATTGCTTGAACACCGCCTCCCGAATAACTGAATCCGGAACGGTTTAATGCGCTCCATTGAGCTTCAGGAAACTCATTATGGTAAACAAGCAGATGGTTGAATTCATGGTGTATTGTACTTACAGTATGCTCATAGGAGTAACTTTTTACTACAATTACTACAACTTTATTTGCGTATGCGGCAGTTCCGCCATACTGAACATTATAAAAAGATAATGAATCAACAATTCCTATACCTTTTAAGTGATTTACAAGAAATTCTTTCGGATATGCCGATAAAGCTTCAATGATAATATCGGCCGCCTTATTATATAATGATGGATTTAGTGGAGTTGATCTGCCGTTTATTGAGCCTGTTCTCCATGATTCCGGAACCATTCTATTGAAATCAGTTAATACTTCAACTCCAAACCTGTTCTTTATTTCATCAAATCTGGCAATATTATCTGAAAATACTGTTATAACCGAGAATGTAACATAAAAAGCAACGAAAAAAGATATTCTTAAATATTTCATTATTGTACCTTCCGCTATTCAGATACTGTTTTTAAAATTATACTATTTTAACAATCCGGTTGGTGCCGGTATATGGTCTATCCCTTGCGGAATAATTCCTGATAAAAATGTAACAAGCGGTTCAGCTATAAACATTGCCGTAACAAGCATAGTCGCAGCAAGTACGAGGGTAAAAGCTATGTTATTATTCTTAACTGGATCAAGGTTTTTAAAGGGAGATAGCTTTGTTACAAGAATTATTGATAAAAAAAGTGAAAGTATTGATATTGTTAGTGTTAATACCAAATGGATGGCAATATACCCCAGTGAAATCATAACCGAAACAAAACCGGCAGATAACAGTACGGTGTTTTTGATAATTGATACTGTTGGTATTGCCGCTTCTTTTAATAATAATCCTATGCAGATAAGAAAAGTTGCAGAAAGGATGCCGACAGCAGTATTTTTTGATTTAATTTCTTGTTCGTCGTTATAATTTACCGTAAAAATGCTAAGGAATTTAAAACCGATAATAAATGTAAGAAATGACAGAAAAATGGCAAAAAGAATTTCGATAATACCCATTACAATGAATAATAAATTCATAAGATCAACTCCGTTGTTATAATAATATTACAGGCGGGATGCCATATATTTATATTAAACTAAAGATTTAATTATTTCAACAAAAAAAAAATTATTGTTATTCCATTTTTTTTGTCAATAGTATTTGCTTGACTATTTTTTACTATTTTGATATTGTTTAAGAAAATATTACAAATGGAGAAATATATGTCTGATTTTTCAATACTTCAAAATGAAAGGTATAAATATAAACCAAGACTCTCCTCTGTCATCTCCGGAGATATCGGAAACATAAAAGTTGAATTCGGTGATTCTACGGAATCAATTGATTACAGAAAAGAACTGAAAGAGAGTTTCCCTCATACCTATGGTAAGCCGTTAGCAAAATTTGTAAATGGTGAAAATAAAAATGTCTCAAAAAAAATAAATATCGGTGTAGTTCTCTCGGGTGGGCAGGCACCGGGTGGGCATAATGTTATTTCCGGTCTATTTGATTCAATTAAATCAGCTAATAAAGACTCTAAACTATTTGGTTTTTTAAGAGGTCCTTCAGGGATAATTGAAGGTAAAATGATTGAGATAACAAAGGATTTTATTGATGAGTATAGAAATACCGGCGGTTTTGATATGATCGGTTCCGGTAGAACAAAGTTAGAAAAAGAGGATCAATTTGATGTGTGCATTAAAGTTTGTAAAGAGAAATCTATAGATGCGATTGTTATTATAGGCGGTGATGATTCAAATACAAATGCTGCACTTCTAGCTGAGTATTTTATCAAAAAAGATGCAGATATTAGGGTTATCGGTGTTCCAAAAACGATTGATGGTGATCTTAAGAATAAGCATATTGAGATATCATTCGGTTTTGATACAGCGACCAAATTATATTCAGAATTAATCGGAAATATTTGCAGAGATGCGAGGTCTGCAAGAAAGTATTGGCATTTTATTAAGTTAATGGGGAGGTCGGCTTCCCATATCGCTCTTGAATGTGCTCTTCAAACACAGCCGAATATTGCCCTTATATCTGAAGAGGTTGCTGATAAACAGCGCTCAATAAATGATATTGTTGATGAGATTGTACAAACGGTAATAATAAGAGCCGAAAATAAAAAGGATTTTGGCGTTGTTCTCGTACCTGAAGGATTGATTGAGTATATACCTGAGATTAATGTGCTTATCAAGGAGATTAATTCACTTTTAGCTAATCACAAGCAGTATTTTGATACTTTAAAAACATTTGAAGATCAATCCGAATGGATAAATAAAAAACTTACAAGAGATGCATCATACACATTTTCATCCCTGCCTAACAGTATTCAGAGGCAACTGTTGATGGATAGAGATCCGCATGGTAATGTTCAGGTATCAAGAATAGAAACAGAAAAACTACTAATTGAGCTTGTAGAGGCAAAATTATCCGAATTAAAGATCGAAGGTAAATATAACGGTAGTTTTTCCCCGCTTCATCATTTCTTCGGATATGAAGGAAGATGTGCTTTCCCATCTAACTTTGATACTGATTATTGTTATACTTTGGGATTTACTGCTTTTCTATTAATTTCAAACGGGATTACCGGTTATATGGCATCCGTTTCAAACCTATATGAAAAATCTGACAAATGGCTTGCCGGCGGTGTTCCCATTGTAATGATGATGACGATGGAGTCAAGACACGGCAAGTTAAAGCCGGTTATTAAAAAAGCCCTTGTTGATCTTAACGGTAAACCATTTAAGACTTTTGTAAATGGACGAAATAAATGGGCCGTTGAAACCTGTTATCTATATCCGGGACCTATTCAATACTACGGTGATAAAGAACTTTGTGATCTTACTACTAAGACGCTGATATTAGAGCATTCATAATTTGTAGTTTAAGGACTTAATGTTGAAAAGAATGAACTCCGTGAAACTATCAAAGGATCAGTATCCGTCATTAATAATGAGATTAAAATATCTGATTAATACAAGGTTACTACTTAAATATATATTATTATCGTTTTTTTTATTGGTATTGAGTCAAGGTTTCTCGCAAAGAAATAAAGATAACATCACAATTTCTCTTAAATGGTATCACCAATTTCAATTCGCAGGTTATTATGCTGCGGTTATCAAAGGATATTATAATGATCTTGATCTTGAAGTTACATTGACAACTCCTGAGAATAATATTTTTCCGGTTGAATCTGTTGTGTCAGGAATATCACAATATGGTGTTTCCGCCTCTGATATTCTTGTAGAAAGATATAACGGTAACCCGATAGTAATTGTTGCGCCGATTTTTCAACATTCCCCTATCGTTCTTTTGTCAAGAGATGATATGGGGCTTAGTTCACTTTCTGATTATACCGGGCACAAAATAATGGCAAACCAAGATGATATTATTGAGATTAAAGCAATGTTTATCCATGAGAACATAAACGAAAATTTTATTGATTTTGTGCCGCATACATGGTCTATAGATTCTGTTATTAACGGAGATGTTGCAGGATCAGTTGATTATATCACTAATGAACCCTATCAGATGATGTTAAAAGGTGTTACTCCAAGAGTTATCAGACCAATTGATTATGGCATTGACTTTTATGCAGATACACTTTTTACATCGGAAAGAGAGCTCATTGATAATCCTGAAAGAGTATTAAAAGTCAGAGAAGCAACTATCAAGGGGTGGGAATATGCTTTGAACAACATCGAAGAGATGATCGAGTATATAATAAACTTGCCCGGTGTTAAGGAAAGAGGTGTAACAAAAGAAAAACTCAGATATGAGGCAAATGAGATTGTTCGTTTGATAAATTCTGACATGATTGAATTGGGGTATATAAGTCGATCTCGTATTGAAAAAATTTCATTTATTTATAAAGAATTGGGTATAATTCCGGCTAATGCTAATCTAATCGGTTCAGTTTATACAGATTACTATAAGACTGAAACTAAATATATTAAATATATGGTGTTATTCGGCGGATTTATTCTTTTTATGATTTTATTGTGGATAATAGCATCTGTCAGGAACTTCCGATTAAAGGATGTTGTCAGTAATCAGTTGATTGAGATCAACAACAACAAATTACTTTTGGATAGATTATTTGAAAATAATCCGAATGCTTTCTTAATTACCGATTTTAATGGTAAAGTAATCAAATATAATAGTTGTTTCGTTGATTTTTTTGGTGATTTTATTAATAATGAATACCTTGTTTTTGAGGATAAGCACCTGTTTAATGATAACGGTTCGGAGATTATTGAACGGCTTAAAATGGGACAGGTGATCTCTTTGCCTGAGCTTTTGTATCCCAAAATAATGAAGAACAATATTGCCGAATCAAACAGATGGATTAGAATTCAAATTTTTCCGCTTTCTTATAACAAGCAAAATAATTCGGGGATTCTTGTTTTTTCTATTGAGGATATCTCATTACAAAAAAATTCAGAAATTGAAAAAGATAAACTGAACAATCAGCTTATGCAATCCCAGAAACTGGAGTCTATCGGAAGACTTGCAGGTGGTGTCGCACATGATTTTAATAATATGTTAACAGTTATAATTGCTAATGTTGATTTAGCTTTGTTAAAAAGGGATTCAGATCCGACAAACTATCTGAATGAGATAAAGAAAGCTGCAATCAGATCGGCTGAATTAACCAAACAATTGTTGTCGTTTGCTAGAAAACAAACAATTGCTCCAAGGATCATTGATCTCAATAATGCAATCGTAGGTAGTCTGAGTATGATAAAACGGATTATCGGAGAGAACATTGAATTAAAGTGGAAACCATCTGACTTACCTATCTATATAAAAATTGATGCTGTCCAGATCGATCAGATTCTTACAAATATGTGTCTCAATGCAAAAGATGCAATTGCATCAAACGGGGTTATAACAATTGAAACTGTTATAACGGATTATAAATCAATAAATAATTTATGCAACCTTGATGTTTCTCAAGGTGATTTTGCTCATCTTATTATAAAAGACAATGGTAATGGGATTGATGAAGAAACCTTGAAGCATCTTTTTGAACCCTTCTATACAACAAAGGCACTTGGAAAAGGTACAGGATTGGGGTTATCAACAGTATATGGAATAGTAAAACAAAACTCCGGTTATATAACTGCTGATTCAACTCCGGATAAAGGGACTACATTTAATTTATTTTTCCCATTATGTGATAAAACTAAGGAAACAGAAATTATTAAACACGAAAAAAATATATCAAAAAAAGCAACCGGCACTATTCTGCTTGTTGAAGATGAAGACAGTATTTTAAATATAACTAAGAAGATGTTAACAGGATCAGGTTATAGTGTTGTTACTTCCAATAGACCGTTAGAGGCATTAAAATTGGTATCGGAGTATAACGGAAATATTGATATTCTGCTCTCCGATGTTGTAATGCCGGAAATGAATGGGTTTGAACTTTCTCAAAAAATATTATCGATGAAACCGGAAGTAAGAGTTTTATTTATGTCCGGTTATACAGCTAACATTATTGCAACAAACGGCATAAATAATGATAAGATACATTTTATTCAAAAACCATTCTCGATTACGGAATTAAATAATAAATTGCATACAATTATTAATTCACAAGGCGGAGGGGCATGAGATTAATTAATATTAAGATTTTTAATTTGATTATTATATTTTTAATTATTTTATCTGTTTCCGGATGCAGAAAGAATAAAACAATTATCATTAATAATAGTGATAATAATAATGTTGCAAAATATGATATTATCTTCAGTAATACAGAGCTTGATTATATCAGTAGAATAAAAGAACGGGGATATTTGAGGATAGCGACAAGAAACAGGGCTACTGTATTTGAACCAGATAAATATGGTAAAGATGATCATGGCGGTGTTGAGTATAGGATCGCAAAGTCTTTTGCTGATTATATCGGTGTCAATTTGGATATAACTGTTGTTAACAACATTTCAGAGTACTTTGCAAAATCAGGAATTCAGTTAGGACAAGAACTCGAGGATGGTTTGAATAACGGCATTATATCACCTTATAATCCTGACATCATTGATAGGGTAGATATTATTGTTGACGGTCTCAGTGCACAAAGATGGCGGACTAAAATACTGTTATTTATTAAGACAACACCTGATAAAGATATGATACTTGCTCGTAACGATATCAATATTAATGCTATTGAGGATTTATCCGGGTACAGGATCGCTATTGTACCTGCTGCGAGCTACACTACTACCTTAAGAAGAATTGAATCATTGATAATGGCTGATTTTAACTATATTGAGGTGCCTGATACAGCTGATCTTGTAGAAGCAGTATCAACCGGTAATGCAGATATTACTTGTATCGGTGGTATTCCGGCTGTTATGGAACTCAAAAAATATGACAATATCAAAATCACTATCCCTGTATCCTCAACAGATGCAAATTGGGCTCATTGGGCCGTAAGAAGGGATAATGAAGTTCTGGCTTCAATATTAATTAAATATATCACTTATGCTAAACAGAAAGGGATATATGACAGCGAGTGGGAAAAGTGTTTCGGTGTAAAATACTCTGATTTTGTTAAATTGATCAGAGAAATGTGAGGATGGATATGCAAAATGGATAATAGTATAATAAAAACAATAGATATGGTACAGGAAAAGTTTCTAGAGTATAGAACCGGGATTGAAAGAAAATATCTTTATTTGATTTTTCTTGTTTACTTACCTTTCATAGGATTTGCTTTTTATATAAGGGCAAACCCGTATTCGCTCATTTCGGGTACTTTATTCAAGCTTATTGTTTTTATTTTGATTATTGCAACTACCATTATACATTTTGTGCTCAAGAATACTTTTTTTAAAAATAATAGATTATATAAAAATTTTATTATTAATCAGTTTAAAGCAGTACAAATAGAAGAAATTGATCAAGAAACTATTTCTAACTATTTCTCCGTATATGAAAAACTTACAAGACCACAGATGATTTTTAAAAATCTTTTGGATAGTTGTTTTTGTGTAAAATAAGATTCCCTAAAGGGCACTTTTAAAATAATTTGCACAGGTATTCAATATCATCCCTAAAACAATTCAGATCTGAATTGCTGTTTTTTTTGGCTTCATTAGTGATTTTTGAGTCCGATGGAATTAATGATACAATCTCTGCAATGGGGAAATTTCCTTTGCCGTAATGTTCATGAATATCTTTAGATGAGTTTATATCACCGTCTGTCAGATGAAAAACAACCGGTTGCAGTTTAATAAAGGACTTAATATAATCAATATGGTTTACAGAAAGACTTTTTGCGGCACAGATGGCGTGACCAAAATCAAGACAGCAATTATATCCGGTCTCTTTTTTAATTAAAGAAATTTCTTCCGGTGAATAACCGATGCAGTTTTCATTGTTTAAACCATATCTTGGTTTATTCTCAATAATAATTCTTTTATCATTTAAAATAACTAATTGTCTGACGGTTTCTTCAAGCTTACCGTTAACTCCCGGATGAAAGATTATATAATCAGCATTTAGTTGATCAGCAAATCTTGCACTTTCATTATAACACGCTTGATTATAAATTATTTTTGATCTTTCAGAAAGGTTAACCCCATCACCATAATGGGGAGCATGTATTGTATATGGTATTTTATGCGTTTGCCAGAATTTAACAAACTCATCATAGGTCCCCGGTTTTATATAGAGTTCGATATAGTCGAAATAATTATTTTTATAAAGATCAACTATATCTTGATTGTAATTTTTATTTATTGACCATAGTTTTAATCCGATCTTATATTTTTTCATGGGTACTCCGGTCCTGATGTCGTTATTATTGATTTGTTTATTTTCTATATTTCTCTCACACCATCATCTATCGTTGTTGAGTGAAAAACCCCTGTTATACCGGTCTTTTTCTTATAAATTCTTGATAAATTATGAATAAATTCTGATTCAAAATCCTTATCAACTATTGCAATAGCACAACCGCCCCAACCTGCCCCGGTCATCCTTGCTCCTATTACCCCGTCTGTTTTTAGGGCTTCATCAACCATTGTATCCAACTCAAAACAGCTAGCTTCATAATTAAATTTTAAAGAAAGATGCGACTCATTCAGCTTTTGACCAAATTGAAGAAGTTTATTTTCTTTTAATAGATCACAGCAGTTTTTCACTCTTTCAATCTCACTGAATACATGAACAACCCTTTTTATAAGCGGCGGGTCTTTTATCATTGTATCAATATTTTCAGTGGAATCAATATCAGCTAAGGACTCAATGCCGATTTTTGATTGAAGAATACTTAGGGCTTTTGCTGATTCTTCAACCCTTTTGTTAAATTGAGAATCTGTTAAATTTCTTTTTTTACCCGTATTCATAATTACAAGTGAATAGTTTTTTAGATTCAAAGGTACATATGAATACTCAAGTGTATTGCAGTTAAGTAAAATTGCATTGTCCTTTTTACCCATAGCAACAGCAAATTGATCCATAATTCCTGATTTAACACCAATAAAGTCGTTTTCGACTTTTTTACATAACTTTGCCAGTTCTATCCTGTTAATTTCACTATTTGTATATCCGCTTACAGATAATAAAGAATAAGCTGTAACTAATTCGAGAGCCGCAGAAGATGATAAACCTGAGCTTGCAGGCAATGTTGAACAATAGAATATACTACAGCCTTTAATACTAAAACCTGATTCTAACAGATACTTAATAACACCTTTCGGATAGTTTCCCCAACCATCAATTTCATTTTTATCTATTTGTTCAGATATTTTTACAATAATACTTTTATCCTGATCATCAGATTGGAGTTTAATCTCATCGGAATTATCAGGTAAAACTGCGGCGTAAATACCGATTGAAAGACTGCATGGTAAAACACTCCCACCGTTATAATCAATGTGCTCACCAATGATATTTACTCTACCGGGTGCAAAGAAAAATCTGACATTATTATTATGATCAAAAAACCGAAGTGATTTTGTTTTAATATCCATCAGAGACTCCTATAATCTTTTTTTGATAAAATCAATTGCTTTTTCAAATATTATATCCTTATCGAAGTCTTGTGTTGCAACATGATATGAGTTTGTAAGATATATAATCTCTTTATCTATTGAGCTTATTTTGTCATATACTGCTTTAGATGATCGAACCGGTACAACATGGTCTTCCAATGACTTAAAGATGAGAGCAGGTATTTTTACTAAAGGTAGACCTTTTATCATTGTATTATTAAGAATTATAAATTGTTCTACCGATTTTGTCATCAATTTTGCATAGCCGATTTCAATCTCATCGGGGTTTTTGATATCCGAACAAACCCCGTCTCCGGTTTTTATGAAATACTTTAGAAATGATATCATTTTAAGTCTAATATCATCATATAAACCGGAATTGTTTATTACAATCACACCTTTGAATCTGTCCTGATACTTTTGAGAAAGCAATAGAACGAGCGCGCCGCCCATAGACAAACCTGAAACAAATATGGTTTTTGCTCTTTTTTCAAGTATTGATAAAGCATTCTCAAGATCATTTAACCAATCAGTCCATTTGTATCTATCCATTTTCTGCCAGTTATCCGCATGGCCTGCAAGAATAGGACATTCAACATGAAACCCTGCTTCATTAAGAGCCTTACAGTAGTATTGCATTGATAAAGGCGTGCTTGAATATCCATGACTGACAAGTACACCTATATCAGAATCAGCTTTGAGTGATATTGGTTTTATCTCTGAGAAATCCATAAATGCTCCTATGATAAATAATTTGTAAAAACGAAGATTATTACGAAGTTATTATAACAATTAATGGGTTTTAAAATCAAGATAATTCTTGTTTTTTATTTAAAAGATTTGACACTTATAATCGATTAATGTTAAGTTCATTCTATGAAAAAAACAGATATAAACTCAATTTATAAAAAAATTTCAAATCCTCAGATTATAACCATAATGGGAATTCTCAATATCACTCCGGATTCATTCAGTGATGGTAATAAATACAATAACTTAGATAAAGCACTTTCCCATTGTGAATCAATGATAAAAAACGGTGCCGAGATAATTGATGTTGGAGGGGAATCAACAAGACCTTATAGTAAACAGGTGGAAGTTCAAGAGGAGCTGGATCGTGTAATTCCTGTAATAGAAAAAATTATCAGTAATTTTGATGTTACTGTCTCTATTGATACAACAAAATCAGAAGTGGCATTAGAGTCTGTTAAGAAAGGGGTTCAGATAATTAATGATATAAGCGGGTTTACCTTTGATAATAATATGATAAATGTTGCAAAGGATTATGATGCCATATCAATAATTATGCATATTAAAGGTACTCCGCAAAATATGCAGGAATTACCAATATACGACGATATAATAGCTGAAGTTATTACAGATTTAAGAAATAAAGCTTTATTGTTAACAAATAACGGCTTAAAAAGAATAGTTATTGACCCCGGATTCGGTTTTGGAAAAAGTGTGGATGACAATTATCAAATATTGTTGAATTTATCATTATTTAAAGAGTTAGGATATCCGATACTCGCCGGTATATCACGAAAATCGATGATCGGATCTGTTACCGGTACAAACCCTGAAAATAGATTGGGCGGTTCTATCGCATTAAATACGGTCGCAGCTTTGAATGGTGCAAGTATAATTAGAGTTCACGATATACAAGAGCATCAACAATTAAAATTAGTTATTGAAAGATACAAACAAATATTCAAACCCGATAACGGTTTGCTGCCATAAAGTTAATAAAAAAGGGCTGCCCATTTTTGACAGCCCCTTTTAATCAAAACTATACAGTTTTCTTATGGTAGTGCGTATGAAGTAATTCATGCGATTTCTTACCGCAAGGTTCTCCAAGGTATTCCTCATATAGTTTTTTAATATAAGGATTCTCATGAGATTTTCTGATGACCTTCTGTTCATCTTCAGTATATAATGCTTTCATCCGTTCTTCAAGAATATGAGTATCGCCATGGATATAAGGCTGACCTCCCCCGTTAATACATCCGCCCGGACAAGCCATGATCTCTATTGCGTGATATTTAGCTTCACCGGATCGTACTTTTTCAAGTATCTTTCTTGCATTACCAAGTCCTGATGTTACTGCAACATTTAGTTTCAAACCGTCAATATCGACAGTAGCTTCCTTAATTCCTTCAAGACCTCTTACTGCTTTAAATTCGATATTTTTTAATTCTTTTTTTGTAATTAACTCATAACAAGATCTTAGAGCAGCTTCAAGTACACCGCCTGATACACCAAAAATTACAGCTGCACCGGTTGATTCTCCAAGCGGATTATCAAAATCTTCTTTGTTAAGCTTAGAAATATCTATCCCGGCTTCTTTGAACATCTTTGCAAGTTCTCTTGTAGAAAGAACATAATCAACATCTCTGATGCCGTTTCTTTCAAATTCCGGTCTTCCCGCTTCATATTTCTTGGCAAGACACGGCATTACGGATACAACAATCATCTTTTTCGGGTCGATTCCTGCTTTTTCTGCAAAATATGATTTTGCAATAGAACCAAACATCTGTTGTGGTGATTTTGCAGTTGAAGGTATATCAACAAATTCAGGGAATTGATATTCTAAGAAATTAATCCATCCCGGGCAGCATGAAGTTAAGATCGGGAGGTTTTTATTTTCTTTTACTCTCTGAATTATTTCTGTACCCTCTTCCATAATTGTAAGATCGGCAGAAAAATCTGTATCAAATACTTTATCAAATCCCAGTCTTTTAAGACCTGCAACCATTTGACCTGTTGCTACCTTATCCGCAGGCATTCCGAATTCCTGACCTATACCAGCTCTTACAGCCGGAGCAGTTTGAACTACAACGAATTTATTAGGATCATTAATTGCTCTCCAAACCTCTTCAATATAGTTGATTTCTGTAAGCGCAGCTGTCGGACATACATTTACACACTGTCCGCAAAAAACACATTCAGTTTCTGCAAGCGGCTTCATTTCAGCAGGTGCTACAACAGCTTCAAAGCCTCTTCCGTACCCTGTTAAGACACCAACTGTTTGTATAACATTACATGCTGTTTCACATCTTCTGCACATAATACATTTGTTGAGGTCTCTTCTTATTGCTTTTCCTGAAATATCCAAAGGATATTCTGATTTTGCTCCGCTGTAAGTAATGTCATGAATACAGAATTTTTTTGCCAGTGCCTGAAGTTCACAGTCTAAGCTCTTTGCACAAGTCAAACATTCAAAGGGGTGATCAGATAATAACAACTCAAGAATAGTTCTCCTTGTAGTTATTACTTCAGGTGTGTTAGTTTTTATATTCATACCTTCTGAAACCGGTGTACAGCAAGCCGGCATCATCTTAGTTCTGCCCTGCATCTCAACATCAACAAGACAAACACGGCATGATCCGGTTTTATGATCGACATGGAAACACTCAAGATCAAGATGACAGAGTGTAGGTATCTCAATATTTAATTTAGAAGCAGCTTGAAGAATTGTAGAATTATTATCTACTTCAAGCTCAATGTCATTGATTTTTATTTTTGGCATTATTTATCCCCCTACCTATTACGAAAATTTGATTGCGCCGAACTTACATTGTTCATAACATACACCGCATTTAATACATTTTGAACTGTCTATAACATGAACCTCTTTAATCTTGCCCGAAATACAATTAACCGGACAGTTTCTTGCGCATAAAGTACAACCGATACATTTATCTTTAATAATTTCATAGTTTAAAAGACTTCGGCAAACACCGGCTTTACATTTTTTATCAAGAATGTGTCCTCTGTATTCATCTTCAAAAAATCTTATGGTTGACAAAACCGGGTTTGGAGATGTTTGTCCCAGCCCGCATAATGAACCTTTTTTAATTACATAACAAAGGTGTTTGATTTTATCAAGTATAGCTAAATCATCGATTTTTCCGGATGTAATCTGAGTAAGCATCTCATGAAGTCTCTTATTTCCGACTCTACAAGGAGTACACTTACCGCAACTTTCATCAATTATGAATTCAAGATAGAATTTCGCAACATTAACCATACAATCATCTTCATCCATTACAATCATACCGCCGGAGCCCATCATAGAATCAATGGCAAGCAGATTTTCATAGGTAATTGGCGTATCCAAATTTTCTTTTGTTATACAACCGCCGGATGGACCGCCGGTTTGAACAGATTTGAATTGTTTATTGTTTGTTATACCGCCGCCTATATCATAGATAACTTCTCTGATAGTTGTTCCCATTGGAACCTCAACAAGGCCAACCTTATTTACTTTACCGGCTAGTGCGAATACTTTTGTACCGGGCGATTTATCCTTACCGATTTTTTTAAACCAATCCGGTCCCATTATAATTATTGAAGTTATGTTTGCATAGGTTTCAACATTATTTACTATTGTAGGTTTTCCCCACAATCCTTTTTCAGCAGGAAATGGAGGTTTTACTGTCGGCTCACCTCTGTTTCCTTCAATAGAATGAATTAATGAAGTTTCTTCGCCGCAAACAAATGCCCCTGCTCCAAGCTTCACATTTATTTCAAAAGAAAAACTTGTTCCGAGAATGTTTTTTCCAAGTAAACCCATATCAGTAGCAGCTTTTATTGCAGTAAATAATCTTTGAACTGCAAGCGGATACTCTGCTCGAATATAGATAACCCCTTTATTTGCACCTATTGCATATCCTGCTATAGCCATTGCTTCAAGAACAGAATGGGGATCTCCTTCAATTATTGCTCGATCCATAAAAGCACCGGGGTCACCTTCATCTGCATTACAGATGACAAATTTTTCATCTGATTTATTTTGAGCCGCTATCTTCCATTTTAAACCGGTCGGAAATCCGCCGCCGCCTCTACCTCTAAGACCTGAATCAAGGATAGTTTGAACAACATCTTCAGGTTTTTTTTCGGTAATTGCTTTCGCAAGGGCTTCGTAACCTCTATTCCCAATATAATCTGCTATATTATCCGGATCTATACGACCACAATTCTTTAGTGCTATTCTTACTTGTTTTGCCATTTACCTACCCCCAAATTGACTCGTCAAAATTCTTATTTAACACATGTTTACCGCTTGTACTTTTGTTGATTATATGCATTTCAACAACACTATCAATATTGTCAGGTTTTAAGTAACCCAAAAGTATAGAATTTCCGTCAGGAAAAAAAACTTCTATAGTCGGCTCAGCTTCACAAAAACCTACACAACCAACCTTCTTTATTTCGCAGTCGGAAAGTCCTTTTTTTCTAATTATATCCTCAAGACTATTTAGTACCTCTTTAGCACCTGCAGCGTTTCCACAAGTTCCAGTACCGATACATAATTTAATTTTTTTGTTTGATTTTTTGGTATCGATAGCTTTTTGCATATAGCTGAAAAAATCATCTTTATTCTTTAGCATAAAAATTAACCCTCCATCTTTTTACAGTCTGCAATAATATCGCCTACTTTCTTTGTTGTAACATTTCCATATATTTTATTGTTAACCATTACAACCGGTGCTAAACCGCAAGTTCCGAGACATCTCAAAACATCAATAGAATATTTTTTGTCTTCAGTAACACCGCCGCACTTGATATTTAGAATTCTTTCAAATTCAGTTACTATCTTTTCTGCACCTTTTACAAAGCATGCAGTTCCCATACATATGCTTATGTTGTATTTACCCTTAGGGGTTATTGTAAAAAAGTTATAAAAACTTATAACACCGGAAACATCTGAATGGTGAAGATAAAGTTTTTCTGCAACAAATCTCTGAACCTCTTCCGGGAGATAACCGAATATTGATTGTGCTTTATGCAAAACTTGGATCAGGTAACCTCTTCTTCTATTATCGTTCCTCAAAATATTCAGTTCTTTGATATAATCATCAAGAATTTTATAAAAGTCATCGGGTAACTCTCTTACAGATGAACTTGTTTGTGTCTGTTTAGGATTCAATTGTATCCTCCTTAAAATTGAATAAATATTTTAATAAATCTTATACATTATAAAATCATTTTTTCAAAGAACTTTTTTCAATTAATGTAATTTAAAATGATAATTTATTCTATTGAAGAGGTGGATAATATGTTGATACCGGTATTATCAAAATTTGAAATAATGATATCACCCGATTTTACGGGGGGATCCATGTTTATTTTATGCAACATTGATAATAAAACATCAATATCTTTCTTTGGAACAGGCTTATCAGATTTCACGGGGCATCTGATTCCACGGTTCTTTACGGCTATTGTTGTTGTAACAGTTCTTCGAGGATCGGTTATCTCATTTGTGGCATAAGTAATTCCCCTGTTGCATCCGTTTCCTGTTATTATCGGTTCATTATCGTTACTATAATTAACAGTTAATCTGCAACCCGCGGGACAAACTATACAAATCATTTCTCGTTTCATTTTTTTATTCCCATATCTCTATAATCTCTGATATTATTTATTTAAAGAACATATTTTTTGATCATTATACTGATTTTCATAAAACTATAAAAAAATAAAATAAAAAAATCAACTGCTTTAAATATTAAAAAGTAAATGCTTATATAAATGATTAACTAGTTGATTGAAAAGAAAATAAAAATGCGCTCATAAAATATAAAATAGGGTGCGAATTTAATTTTTGGCAGGTTTATAATAAAGCGAGTTATAAAAAGTAAAACTTCGGTTCTGAGAATCACAGGCGTTTTCCTTTTTTAACTCGCTTTAAGGTCAAAAACTATATTCTGCACTGAGAGAGCTTTAAAGAGGTTAAAATGCGTACCGCATTTTTTTGTTTTGTTTAAAAATTCTATTTTGCACTAAGGTATTTGCCAAAAATTAAATCTGCACCCTATAAAATATCAAATATAAAATATTTGTTTTCAATATCTATTTATTTATATATAATCTTCATCTTATGTTTATAATGATAAATAAATTGATCGAAAAAATATCCTTAATACTCTTTTTAAATAAACGGTTTGTCTCTATAAGAGGCAGAGACAAAAAAACAATAATAATCTTTAATTCTATTTTATGGGGATTAACAATCGGTTTAGCGGTTTTAATAGTAGTAATAGGTGTTATGAACGGTTTTCAAGAGAGTCATATATCGAGGAGAATTGAGATCGGTTCTTTTCATATTTCCATGCAAAGAAGAAACGGCTATTTAACAGATGAGGATATTGAAGCTGTTAAAAATGAATTATATAAAAATGAGAATGTCACTGCAGTAACCCCGTTTATCGATAAACAGATTATTATAAAGTCTTATGAAAGACCATATTTAGAACCTAATGTTATAAAATTAAGAGCATTTGATCCGCAAGAGATGGCAAAAGATCAAGTTTTTATGAGATATTTAAGGCGTTATGACAGTAGTTTCATTCTAGACGGTTATGATGTAATCATTGGCTCAGAGCTTGCAGGAAAAATAAATGCCGGCATCAACAGGTATATTCTTCTTACGCCGGACATATCATTGTCTTCGATAAAAAATGAAGGGATTCCGTTTCGTATAACCAATATATTTTCTACGGGAAGTTATGATTATGACAGATATTGGGCGTATATTTCTTTAGAATCCCTTTCTGCAATATCAAGGGTTTATTATGACAGGATAGGAATAAAGTTGTATGATTATTCAAAAGTAAAATCTGTTATTGATTTAATAAATTCTAAATATAACGATGAATATATTATTTATACCGCAGAAGATATGAATTCAGGTTTTTTTAATGCTTTAAGAATTGAAAAAGGTATTATGTCGCTTATTTTTGGTTTGATTTTTATTATGATATCAATTAACACTCTAGGTGCAGTAAGATTTAGTATTATGTCAAAAAAGCAATCAATCGGTATATTAAAAGCCCTTGGTGCAGGAGAATCTGATCTATTATTTGTATTTATACTACAAAGCGTTACTATTGGTTTTACCGCTTCTCTTATAGGTGTCGTCTCAGGAATATTCCTTGCTTACAACATTGAATCTATTTTTAAGGTAATAGAATGGTTTCTGCAGAGGTTTTTTGCATTTATATTTTTTGTGTTTGAGAGATTGATAGGCGGATACCCTTTTGATCCTTTCAGTATTAAAATCTATGATAGTACAATCTATTATCAATCTGCTATACCGGTAAAAATAAGTTGTGTTGAGGTCCTTATTATGGCAGGATTTGTATTCTTTATTACTGTATTTGCAGCATTGTTTCCGATCTATTCTGCTTCAAAATTAAAACCAAATTCTATAATAAGGGATAAATAGATATGAAATTTGAGAATTATATATCATTCAGGTATCTTATAAGTGGATCCGGCAATAAAGAGGTATCAAGGGCTACAATATCTGTTATTATAGTTACAGCTATTGCTATTTCAATATATATATCATCAATAGGTGTAATGAACGGTTATATTTATGGACTTCTCGAGATTAATCGGGAGGTTAAGAGTTCACATATAGTCTATAATGATTTTTATAATAATTTTTCTGAATTCAACGAATCTGATATACAAAGATTAATGGATATAGATGGGATTCGGTCCATTTACACATATAAAGAGGTTAAAGGTCTTATCACGGCGAATTCAATCAATATTGGAATTCCTATGTTCAGAGCGATAGATGAATCTGCTTTTATTAACGATACAGGACTTGATAGAACCGTTAAAATACTCTCAGGAACTAAAGATCTTTCGAACGGGAAAATAATGATCTCACGAAAAACCTCATCGGATCTTCGCATAGATGTAGGTGATGTTGTGTTTTTTGTAGGAATGTTATCGGAAGCCGGTGCCGAGGTAACATTTAAAAGATTTACTGTTTCAGGCATTTTTACTACCGGTTATGTTGAGCTTGATGAGGCATTGATTTTTACAGGTATCAGCAGTATGAATACGATTCTTCAAAATATACCTTTGAATATTGCAATTAAGGTTGATAATCCGGATAAGGTTAATGATATTGCAGAAAATATTCGAAATGCCGGTTTTTATTTTGTCAGTACATGGAAAGAGATCAACAGCAGCGATATTACGGCAAATAGTTTCAATAGAAATATTATCGGTTTTATTGTTACGCTTGTAGTTATTATGGCTGTGGTAAATATTATTACGACAGTATTTATGGCGGTTAATGAAAAAAAACGGGAGATAGGTATATTAAAAACGATGGGTTATTCATCAAGCAAAATATTGGTAACTTATCTTCTTAAGGGGATATATATCGGATTGATTAGCGGTTTGGCGGGAGTTATACTCGGATTGGCAGTTTCTTTTAATCTTGATAGTATTATTGACTTTTTTTCATTTATAATTAACGGATTTAATTATTTTTCTTACAATATTTCTCGATTGTTTGATAAACGAGTATATGAGCCGGCAGTAATTGATATATTTTCAAAGGATTTCTATCTCGATAAAATTTATTCGGTTGTTTCATTTAGCGAAATAGTATTTATTTTATTGATAACAACTTTTTTTTCAATAATATCTTCTGTAGCTCCCGCCATGAGTGCCGGGGCTGTAAAACCTAATGAGGTGATAAGAAATGGCTGAAAATATTGTTTTGGATGTTCAAGATCTCCGGAAAATCTATAGAAATGAAGCTGAGGAGTTGGCAATTCTAAAAGGTGTCAATTTGACTCTTAAGGAATTTGAAACAGTTTCGATAACCGGTGAGAGCGGTTCCGGAAAATCAACTTTATTAAACTGTATTGGTGGTCTTGAAGAGATAACAAGCGGTCAAATGTTATTAAAAGGCGATGATATATCATTGATGGACGAAAAAGAACTTACACTAATAAGAAACACAAGAATCGGGTTTATATTTCAAGCCCATTATCTTCTTGATGAGTTTACGGCTATTGAGAATGTTATGATACCCTTTCTAATTAAACGATTTAATAAAAAAAGTGCACAATCACTTGCAAAAGATCTGATTGACAAAGTTGGTTTGTCTCAAAGAGCTGATTATTACCCATCTAAACTTTCAGGCGGGGAAAAACAGCGCATTGCTATAGCAAGAGCATTTATTAACAACCCGGATATAATACTTGCTGATGAACCGACAGGTAACCTTGACGAAAGGAATTCAAATATTGTAATGGAACTATTGATGGATATAAATAGACAGTTCAGACACTCATTAGTTATTATTACACACTCACAGATGATTGCTTCTATGGCTAATGACAGCTACAAACTTGAAAACGGAGTTTTAGTAAGTAAAGGACACTTCTAATTACCTCATTCGGTGTGTAAACCTTGATCTTTTTTGCAGATACTTCGTCGCTAAAATCCTCAATATAACCAGGTTATACTGTGGTATTAGCTTCTTGTCAATGCAAATAATGTCTTCGGTTTCAATCCAAAGCAGGTAATTAGAAGTGTCCTAAATACATTTTCTTAACAGGCTATGTGTCCTATTACTCATTGATTGATCATATGAATAAAATCATTTTCATATACAATCTTTATGCCCAGTTCTTTAGCTTTATCAAGTTTTGACCCCGCATCAGAACCGCAAAGTAAAAAATCTGTTTTTGTTGAAACGGTAGAAAGTATTGAGCCGCCCCTTTTTTGTATTTCGATTGCGGCAAGATCACGCGGTTTGTAGTTTACAAAACTTCCGGTTATAACCCACTTTGTATCTTTGAATATGCCGTCAATTTCTGTTTCTGTATTTGAATCAGCAAAATTAAGTCCGATTATTTTTAATGAATTTATTGTTTGAACAACATTCTGATCTGTAAATGTATTAATTATTACATCAGCTAATGTTTCTCCTATACCATCTATCGAATAAAATATAGCCGGATTTCTTTTATTTGATTCTTTTATTATGTTATCAATAGTTTTAAAATATTTTACAAGTAAATCTGAAACCTTAAAACCGATATCCTTTAATCCTAATGAAGCTAAAGTTATTTTAAAATCTTTTTGTTTTGAATTATTAACCGATCTGATAATATTTTGAATCTTCTTGTCCTTAAATCCCTCAAAATCAATAAGCTTCTTGTAATCAAAATTATATATATCCGGAATTTTTCTAACAAAACCCTTTTCAAAAAGAAATTCCAAGGTTTTATCTCCGAGTGTTTCTATATCCATCTGTTTTCTTCCGACAAAAAACTGTAATGTACCAAGTAGTTTCTTGTCACAATTCGTATTTACGCAAAAAAGATGGGCTCCGTCTTCGAGTAGTTTTGAACAGCAAGAGGGACATTGATCCGGCATATGAAAATATCCGGCATCAGATGAGGTTTTTTTTATTACAGATTCAACTGCAGGTATAACATCTCCTCTTTTTGAGATCAGAACTCTATCTCCAATATTTATATTAAGATTTTTAATATACTCCTGATTGTGTAGGGTTGCTCTGCTTATTACCGAGCCCATGAGTTCAACAGGTTCCAGTATGGCCACAGGTGTAATCCTGCCGCCCCTGCCTATTTGTATCTCAATGTCTAAAAGGTTTGTCTCTGCTGATATTGACCCGAATTTATATGCAATAGCCCACCGGGGGTGGTGTCTGGTATATCCTAATTCTTCTCTTTGTAAAACAGAGTCAATTTTTAATACAAGACCATCAATGTCATATTTAAGATTGGTTCTTTCTGTTCTAAAAAGTTCAATATAATTAGCTATTAAATTTTTACCTGACACAATAATTGAACTACTTATAACAGAACCGGAGTATTTATCTTGATTATCTGTAAATATTCCGATTTTATCAGTGATTCTAAAACCGTTTTGTTTTAGAAAACAGAGATTCTCAAAATGTGTTGCGGTATAGTCTTTATCATCAATGAAGAAACCTTCATAAACAAAAATATCAAGCGGAACAGATGCCGCTTCAGATGATTTCAGTCTTCTTATTGTTCCGCTTGCAAGATTTCTGGGATTTGCATACCTTTCTCCGCAGTATTCTTCATTGTAATCATTAAACTTTGCATTTTCTATATAAACTTCCCCCCTTACAGCGAGATTTCCTTTATATTCAATATTTAACGGAACATTCCTGATTGTTTTAATATTTTCCGTAATATCATTTCCTTGATGCCCGTCTCCCCTTGTCAAAGCCCTTACCAATTGACCTGACTCATAATAAAGAACTACCCCTGCACCGTCGATTTTGGGTTCAACAATTATATCAAGATTGTTAACGATTTTTTTTGTTGATCTGTTTATCCAGTTATTTAACTCTGACAGATTGTAGGCTTTTTCTAAAGAGAGAACCGGTATTAGATGTTCAACTTCAGGCAGTTGATTACTAATATCAGAACCGACTCTTAAAGTCGGTGAGTCAGCTCTTTTAAGTAACGGAAATGTTTTTTCTAACTCCTCTAATCTGATAAGGAGTTTATCATATTGATCATCACTTATTATCGGAGCAGATCGCTTATAATAAGCTTCATCGGCTCTATTTATCTCAGATATGAGTTTTTCAATTTCTTCGATTATTAAATTAGTATCTTCCATTGTTTACTTATTTATTTATTTTTTTATAAATAAATAGGCCCCCCTATCACCAAATTTAAATAGTTTTGCATACTTATCAAATATCCTTTTTAGACTATTATTGATCATGCCGGTTGTAAAACCGCTTCCGAATCTTGTTGATCCTTTTTTTTCAAAACCTTTTGTTTTTAACAAATAAGTAATTGCTTTAACCGAGGGTATAGAAAGATGTTCATCCGGCATAAGAAATCTCCATTTACTTCCAAAAAAACTTGAAATAATCCCGGACAATGGTATTTCAATAACAAAAACGCCTTTTTTAACGAGAACTCTTGAAACATGCTCAACAAAAATATCGGGATCCGACAGATGTTCAATAAGGTTAAAAGCAAACAGATTATCAATAGAATTTGATTCAATCTGAGAAAGATCTCCGCAAATAACCCTAAATTTATTATTATCAATTGACTTGGTTAATGAATGTGAAACATCTATACCGGTAATATTCCTGCCGCCTTTATAATAAAGGTAATTCAAGAAATCTCCGTTGGCACAACCGACTTCAACTGATCGACCATCTATAATTCTGTTCATGTCAAAATTTATTTCTGAGAGGGTTTTATCCCGTTCTTTAAAAAAGGGTGCCGTATCTTTTTGATTTAAATAACCGGGATTCATCTTCTCTTTAATACTTAAATAGTTTTCGTAATAGGCAGTAATTTCATCAAAATCCGGTTTATCAAGTTGCAATAAGGACCTGCATTTCGAACAAACTCCATATCTAACGGCTTTATCTGAAATCTGAGATTTAACAAGATAGATGAGTTTTTCATTTAGATTATAACCGCAGAATGGACATCTCATTTTTCAGCCTTTTTAACTTCTTTGTTATACATTAATTCAAGTTTCTCTGAAATAAAATTAAATTCAGAAAAATCCTTTATCTTAAAAAAGTCGAGAACCGAATAATCAATCGAAGTAAATTTTTCAAGATTATTAATATAAGTATCTTGCGCGATTGTATTGGCAAGGTATATACAGTTAACAACCGGTTGAATAGTCCCCGATGCCCGTTGAGGATCATGGTGAAACTGGATAACATCTACCAGTGTATCAGGAAAATTCCACTTTCTGCCCATCATAGCTCCGATTACTGAGTGATTATAGCCTTTCATAAGATCTTCGATTACTTTTACCGGTATATCTTTTAAATGACATATTTCATTTATTTTTTTTTCAAAATCAGGATTAATACCAAGTATTAATATTTTACCTAAATCGTGAAGAATTCCTCCGTTATATGTGTCTTCTATAAGAGACTGGTCGAGGTATTTCCTTGCAAGAATTAATGAGTAGTAACCGACTTTGAATGAATGTTCCCATAATTGTTTCATTTCGGAAACCCTAAATTTTTTCTCAAGAACCTTTGTTATCCCATAAGTATATAGAATATTGTTTAACCCGCGGGTACCAAGTATCTTTATTGCTTCCATAATTGTTGTGATCTTTTTAGGAAACATATAAAAAGATGAATTGGAGAATTTCAGTAAATCGGCAGATAATCCGGGATCACTTGAAATAACAAATGAGATTTTACGCAAATCTGCATCATTATCTTTGATCATTTTTTGAAGTTTGATTATTTTATCGGGAAATTGCGGTATTGTATCGATTTCCTTCAGTATCAGCTCATTAATTATATCTCCATGTTCTTCTGTTACAAGAGATAATGGAATCTTAAGACGGACATAGGTTTCATTGTTATCTGTTAATCCGATATAAAAGTTTTTTTCTGATAAACCCATTTTTTTTAACGATAAAATTAGAATTATCATGCCGAGACCGGCGCCTTCAAGATTGTCATCAACCACAGAAAATGCCTCATCTAATGAGTTAAAGATCATAGCTTGTTTAATCTTATTTCTGGCATTAAACAGCTCATCTTTCAGTATCGGGGTGTTATTTAGAACCTCGAGGAAAAGATGATCTCTAACTACTTTATATCTGACTACTATCCAAAGGTTTTCTTTTACAAGTGTATTTGTATAGTCTTCCAAATGCGGCATTATTTTCTCTTTAAAGCCCTTCATACCTTTGTTATATTGTGCATTATTGTTGATGTCAAGTCCGTTCATTCTAAAAAAAACGCGCTTTATATTCGCTTTTTTAGCGTTTATAACAATCTCTTTCAGATTATAACTTATATATTTGTGGAGATATTCCTTTTCGATCTCTCTTAAACAAATTAACAAAGCTTCTTCTATATAAGCTATCTCATTGTTGTCTAATTCGAAGACTTTAAATGACACCTCACCATGTTGATTAAAAACATCAATAAGCTGCTCTTCCGGGGTTCCTGTTTCAATAAGAGTTTCCAATATCACCCTCCACTTCATTGATTATTTCTATTCCTGAAGAAGTACCGATTCTATCTGCGCCTGCGTTTATCAATAACTTCATTTTTTCTAATGTTTTAATTCCGCCTGATGCTTTTATTCTCTTTCTACCTTTGAGAATATCATAAAACAATTCAATATCCTTTACTTCTGCTCCATGTCCGAAAAAACCCGTAGAAGTTTTTATGAAATCGGCATCAGAGTCTGCCACAATCCTGCAAATCTCTTTTTTTTCTTTGTCTGATAAAACTCCGGCTTCAACAATCACCTTTAGAACACGATTACCGATAATTTGTTTTATTGAATTGATCTCATTGATAATAAAACTGTATTTACCCGATCTGAAAGCATTGAGATTGATAACCATATCGTATTCATCTACCCCCAGATCATAAACATACTGTGATTCATATATTTTTACTTTATTTGAAACAATTCCGCTCGGAAATCCTATCACAGTTGTAGTTTTCATTAAAGGAGCGATTTGTTTTACAAGACTGATATTATCCGGATACACACAAATCGAAGCAAAATTATACTTCGATGATCTATCAATAAAATCTACTGTTTCTTTATCACTCAGATGGGGATTCAATAAGGTTTGATCTATAAAAATTGCATAATCGTTCATTTGTTTATCTCACGAACCGATGTCTTTTCTATAAAATGATCCTTCAAACGATACTGCTTCTGCAATTTTATAAGCAGATTTTAAAGCTTCTTGCTTAGTTTTGCCGACAGCGACAGCATTAAAAACCCGTCCACCGTTAGTTAGAATACTGCCTGTCAACGGATCTTTCTTTGTTCCGGCGTGTAGAATTGAATCAACAGGTATTTTAAAATCAACTTTAATCCCCGATTTATACTTCGCCGGATATCCTCCGGAAGCGATAACAACACAAGCAGAGAAATCTTTTTTCCATTTAATTTCATATCCATTAAGATACCCTTCTGCAGTCTTTGTTAAAAGTTCAATAAAATCACTATCTATCAACGGAAGAATAACCTGGGTTTCCGGATCTCCGAATCTACAGTTGAATTCAACAACTTTTGGGCCATCTTGTGTAAGCATAAGCCCAACATAAAGGACACCGCGGTAATCATATCCTTCCTTAGAAAACCCTTGTCTGACTCTGTCAATTATCTCTGAACGAATTTGTTTTTTTAACTGATCTGTAACAGAGGTGTGGGGAGCATAAGCACCCATTCCGCCTGTATTCTCCCCTTTATTATTGTCATACGCTCTTTTATAATCTTTTGCGGCAATCAGCTCAATAAAATTCTCGCCGTCTGTGATAAAAAGAGCACTCATCTCTTCGCCTGTCATACACTCTTCAATTACAACAGATTCTCCTGATGTTCCGTGAATTCTATCAACCATAAATTCCTTTAATACCAGAAGTGCGTCATTTTTATTTGTGGGGATTTTTACTCCTTTTCCTGCGGCAAGTCCGTCTGCTTTGATAACAACAGGGAATGTAACAATATTGTTAATATAATCAACTGCGGCATTGTAATCGGTAAAATACCTGAATTCGGCAGTGGGAATGTTATATTTTTCCATAAAAGATTTGGCAAAATATTTACTGCCTTCAAGCATAGCCGATCTCTTTAGCGGCCCGAAAAATAAAATATCGTTTTGTCTTGCTTCATCACCGAGCCCGTTAACCAGAGGAATTTCCGGTCCGCAAACAATAAGATCGATTTTATTATTTTTCGAAAAATCAATAATTTCTTTATTACTATTTATATCAATTTTCAGACACTCGGCTGACAATTCAATCCCAGGATTACCCGGCGCACAATAGAGTTTTGTTAACTGCTTACTTTCTGCAATCTTTTTAATAATAGCGCTTTCCCTGCCCCCGTTACCTATAACAAGTATTTTCATATAGTATATCTCTCCGTAATTATTTTTTAGAATTTTAATAATTCCACATACTATTCAAAAATTGTTTTTTTGTAAACATTTTTCATCTAAAAACTCTTTATTAAAACTGTTTTTTTTGTTAATCTTACTGACATTTAAAAATTACGGAGTTTATTCAATGTATTGGGATATTAAGCACGAAATGATGGATAAAAAACAGATCGAAATATATCAATTAGAAAGATTGAATAAAACACTCGAATATTCTCTGAAGACTCCTTATTACAAATCGCTTTTTAATAAAATAAACTTTAAAGGTTTTAACAGTATCGATGATATCAAAAATATTCCATTTACAACAAAAGATGATTTAAGAGGGGGGTTCCCATACGGTATGTTGGCAGTAGATCTCGATGATGTGGTTAGACTCCATTCTTCATCGGGTACTACCGGTGTTCCGACAGTTGTCTATCTCAATCGTAATGACCTTAATTTATGGTCAGATCTGGTAGCAAGAAATATGTATATGGTTGGCGGAAGAAAATCTGATGTTTTTCAGAATATGATGGGTTATGGACTTTTTACGGGTGGAATCGGATTTCATTATGGTGCTGAATCAGTCGGAATGCTGACAATACCTTCCGGACCGGGCAATTCACAGAGGCAGATATGGTTTATGCAACAGTTTAAAACGACAATCATACATATCCTGCCAAGTTATGCTTTAAGATTATCTGATCACATTAAGGAAGCCGGTGTTGACATAAAGAAAGATTTAAACCTGAGAATGGCATATATTGGTGCTGAGCCGCATAGTGCTGAAATACGGAAAAAAATTGAAGAAATCTATGGCATCAAAGCATACAACTCCTACGGCTTATCAGAAATGTGTGGCCCCGGGGTTGCTTTTGAGTGTGAACATCAGAATGGAATGCATATTTGGGAAGATTATTTCTATCCTGAGATCATCGATCCTGTTACAGAGAGGGTTCTTGATGATGGAGAAGAAGGTGAGCTTGTTTTAACAACACTTAGGAAAGAGGCAATGCCGATATTCAGATATAGAACCCGTGATTTGACGAGAATTATACCCGGTAAGTGCAAGTGTGGCAGAGAGCATAGAAGAATAGAACGGATCAAGGGCAGAAGTGACGATATGTTGATAATTAATGGGGTAAATCTTTTCCCTATTCAGATTGAGAAGTCTTTGATGAGTGAGCTTTCGATTGGAACTAATTATTTGATTGAGGTTATTAAAGAGAACCACATGGATAAAATTATTGTTAATGTAGAGATTAATAGTAAACATTTCGGAGGTACATTATATGAGGTTGAACAATTACAAAAAAAATTGATCGATAAACTAAAAACCGAACTTCTTGTTACGCCGATAGTAAAAATACATGAGTCCGGTACACTGCCTTCAACTGAAGGTAAAGCTCAGAGGGTTATTGATCATAGAAATAAGGGGGAATAATGGCATTTCAACTATCAATTTTTATTGAAAACAAACCGGGTAAGCTGGAAAAAATCACAAATCTACTGGCAAAAAACAGATTTAATGTAAGAGGAATTTCTATGGCAAATGCCGGAGAATTCGGTATAGTTAAAATAGTGGTTGATAATCCCGAGGAAGCCGTTAAGATGTTGTTAAATAACAATGTAACTGTATCTTTAAGAAAGATAGTTGCCGTAAGAATTGATGACAGGCCGGGTGCTCTTCATGACTTACTTACAATTCTATCTTCAAATGAAATAAATATTGATGACTGTTATGGTGTTTCTATCGCATATAATAAAGGAGCGGCAATAATTCTTGAAGGCGACAATAATAGCGGTTTGGAAGAAGTGTTAATCAAAAACAGCATAATAGTTTTAAGTGATAAAGAGATATACTCGTTATGAAATTATTGAGGTTTGCGTGTAAAAATAATGTAATAATGTCTCTGATTATTATTTTATATGGCATAATGAAATCAAGATAAAAATGAAAGGAGTTTTTTATGAAGTTTTCTAAATTATTGATTGTAGGAATCATGATAGTTTTTGGTCTTACAATGTCTAATGCTCAAGAGAGAAGAGTAATTGAGGCTAATCTGGGAGAAGTGTATGTTTTTGAATTAAATGCAACTACACCGGATATCGATTTTGTCTATACTCTTGATACTACGGTAACTTATCAGGCTTTTATGGTAGATTCTTACAATTCGAGATTTCAAGCTGCCGAAATGACTGCAAATGTTGCAACTGCCGGTAGAGCTCTTTGGTTTCAACTAAGAAACGGAACAGATTTTGCATCTTGCTACAGAGACAGAAGAGCGTACAGAGAGAGAGAAAGAGACACTGCAAGTAATACTTGGGGTGGTGTTACTCCTGAAAGATCAGGTCCTGTTGCTGAATTCAAACCTGAAAACGCAAGGTCAATAGTATATGTTGCTTTATATAAAAATGAAGCAGCTTATTATGGTACTTTTGCTGTTATGGTAAAAAGAAAATAATTTGATTTAAAAAATCATTATTAAAAAAAGACACTATTGATTAGTGTCTTTTTTATTATTAAAAAACAAGATATAAAAGTGTTGATTTTTTTTAATATTATTGATATATATTGATGATAATTAATAATCAAAGGGTTAATATATGAAAAAATATTTGATAGCGGGTAACTGGAAGATGAATTTAACGGTTGATCAGTCTATTGAGTTTACTCGAAAACTTATTTCTGCTTTAAAAAAAATAGAGAAAAACAGAACAGTTATGATTGCACCACCCTTTACTTCCTTATATACTATAAGTAATTTAATAAAAGGGTCAGAGATTATTCTCGGAGCTCAAAATATTAATGATAACTCTTCAGGTGCATATACCGGGGAAATATCTGCGGATATGTTAAAAAATTGCGGGGTTAGTTATGTAATAATCGGACACTCCGAAAGAAGACATATCTACGGTGAAGATGATAGTTTGATTAACAAAAAAATATTATTTTCTCTAAAAAATGATTTGTTTCCTATTCTATGTGTTGGCGAAACTATTTCAGAAAGGGAAGCAAACAAAGTAGAATTAGTTATTGATACACAGATAACAAACGGTTTAAAAGATGTAACACCTGAGAATATGGCTAAACTCGTTATTGCATATGAACCGGTTTGGGCAATCGGTACAGGAAAAACGGCAACTCCTGAGATTGCACAACAGGTACATTCTTTTATTAGAAAAAAAGTTGAAAGTCTTTACGGTAAATCTGTTTCAGATAACCTGATTATTCAATATGGCGGATCAGTAAAGGATAACAATGTTGATGAACTTATGGCTATGCCTGATATTAATGGTGCGTTAGTCGGCGGCGCGTCTTTACAACTTGAATCTTTTGAGAGAATAGTAAGATTTAAATAAATAATAGAATTAAAAAAGGTGGATTTATGTTAATATTATTAATTGTTTTGATTTCTGTATTAAGTTTCCTAATTATTGCCGCTGTTTTATTACAGGATGACAAATCAGGCGGTGGTATGGGTATTATCGGCGGTTCATCGCAGTCGTTTTTTGGTGCGAGTTCCGGCTCTTTTTTACAGAAATTTACTGCGATTGCGTTTACATTATTTGTTTTGTTAATACTTGGTACAGCTGTTTATATTTCAAAAACAGAGGGAAGTGCAATTATTACAAATCAAGATATTGAGAACACTGAGATTGCAGATTATCGAACAATTGTTGACTTCAGCAGTGATGCTTCTAATGATATTCTTTTAAGGTAATATAAAATATAGATAAAATATGTCTGATTCAGAAAATCCCGTAGGTTTTTCAAAGAAAGTTTTTTTTCTATATCCGGTAGGGGTAGTAAAAGATATATCAAAAGATTTGATAAAGAACGGTTTTGAAACGCATCAGATAGACGATCATGAGAAACTTCATCCATTACTTCAAAAATATCCGGGGAGTATAGTATATATCAATATTTATGAGATTATGGATGAACAGAAATGGGAACATTATATTAGAGGTCTTATTGCAGATGAGTCATTGAGTAATATAAATATCGGTATATGTGTTTATAATACCAATCTTAACGATGAGCTAATGAATAAATATCTGATGGATGTAGGTATAACTGCCGGTTTTATTAATGTTTTTACAAGTTACAAGAAAAGCATAGATTCAATAATAAAAGTGTTAAATGCCCTTGAAGCCCGCGGTAAAAGAAAGTTTATTAGGGTATCCCCGCTACAAAATGATTTGAATACTTATATTCAGACACCGCTTGAAAATACCGAAGTAAAAGGGATAATTAAAGATATCAGTGTTTATTGTCTCTTAGCTGAATTTAATGAGAGTTGTTTTACCCCTAATCAAATTTTAAGACGATGCGTTATTAAACTCAAAGGTGTTCTGCTAACCTGTGATATGATTGTTAAGGGATTTCTTCAAGAAAACCCTAAAACATTTATTCTAATATTTGTACATAAAAATGAAGAAACAAAAAATAAGGTTTTCGATTACATATTTGAGAGGGTTCAAAAATCATTGTAGATCTATTCTATTTACCGTGCGGATGGTATTTATAATGCATATCTTTTAGTTGATCGGTTGTAAGATGGGTGTATATTTGCGTTGATGATATCTTTGAATGACCTAATAACATTTGGACAGTTCTGATGTCTGCTCCGTTTCTAAGTAATGATGTTGCAAAAGAGTGTCTTAATGAATGCGGTGAGATGTTTTTCACTAAGGCACTTTGTTCTATCCTTTGTTCGATTATTTTTCGTACTGACCTGTCTCCAAGCGGCTTAAATTTTGAATTTATAAATAATGGGCTTTCAGGTGAACTATTGATGTTTTTTGAAAGTTCAGTTTCTTTTCTTAAAGTTAGATATTGAAAAATTATATCCTGAGAATATTTATTATAAATAACAATTCTTTCTTTTGATCCTTTTCCTTTTATTCTTAAATTAAAATTATTTTTTTTAATATCAGAAATTCTAAGACTTAATGCTTCTGAGCATCTTAATCCTGTAGAAAAAAGTAATTCTATAATAGCTTTATCTCTATAATCAAACACTGATAGGCATTCAAAATCCAGTAAGATATCAACTTCTCTATCAAACAAAAAATTTGGAAGATGTTTTTTTTGTTTTAATGAGTCAACATCGAGTATAACAGAGAAGGTTTTATCACCGGATCTCAGTTTGTATTTTGTAAACCCTTTTAATGCAGCCAATATCCTATTTATAGATGAATTAGAATTTCCTTTTGTAATCAAATCAGAAATAAAACCCCTAAAATCATCTCTTCGCAGATCGCTTTCTATTTTTTTATCAATAAAGTAATCAAAAAAAGCATTAAGGTCTTTTGTATATCCTTTTACCGTATTATCGCTTAGGCCCTTTTGACTTGCAAGATAATCAATAAATTTTTCAATATCATTTCTATCAAGATACATATTTGTTACTATTCATTTTCTTTAAGCATTTTAAAACCGCATTTTTCATCAACACACTGTTTATAATTTCCCAGTGTTTTATCCTGTTTCTCGATAAGGTATTTATCGCATTTAGGGCAAATAAACTCTGTAGGTCTATACCATGAAACAAAAGAACACTCAGGAAAGTTAGTACACCCATAAAACTCTTTTTTCTTGCCGGTTTTTCTTTTAGCAATAATTTTACCGTTGCAGCCATCAATCGGGCAATCTGCTAAAGGTATAGCTTTGGAATTTCTACACTCGGGAAAATTTGAACAGGCAAGAAAAAAACCAAACTTGCCGAGTTTTTTTACCATTTTATTTCCGCATTTTTCACAGATTTCGTTTGTTTCCTCATCAAATTCTTTTTTATGGTCTTTTAAATTTTCCATAGCAATATCTACAAGACTTTTAAATGGATAATAAAAGTCTGATAATATTTTAACGCTTTCTGTAACTCCCGTTGCGATATTATCAAGGTTTTCTTCCATTTTAGCAGTAAACTCAATATTAACTATTTCCGGAAACGAACTTACTATTATACTATTAACAAGTTTTCCTAAAACCGTCGGCTGCAATTGTTTTGATTTTCTAACTACATAGTATCTGTTAATTATTGTTGAAATTGTAGGTGCATAGGTTGATGGTCTGCCGATACCATTTTCTTCAAGAAATTTCACAATGGAGGCATCTGTGTATCTGGGCGGTGGCTGTGTAAAATGCTGTTCGGGTAAAAATTCTTTTAATGTAACTATCTCCTGTTCTTTAAGATCAGGAAGAGCAAATCCGGAATCTTCATCTTTTGTTTTAAGAATATTTAGAACAGCATTAAAACCTTCAACAACCCTTTTAGAGTTTGATATTTTGAATTCTACTCCCGAGTTATCTATCAAAATTGATTTGTTAGTATATTCTGAATTTGTCATTTGTGAGGATACAAACCTCTCCCAAATTATTGAATAAATTTTGAATTGATCGGGAGTAAGATAATTCTTTATTGAAGCCGGTTCTCTATAAACAGAGGTTGGCCTGATCGCCTCATGAGCATCCTGAGCATTTTGTGATGAGGAATAATAATTGGGTTTCTCCGGAAGAAATTCACTATAATTTGCTGTTATATAATCACGAGATTCTTTTATAGCGTTTTCTGAGACCCTCGTTGAGTCTGTTCTCATATAAGTTATTAATCCGAATGTTTCTCTCCCTATTGTTATCCCTTCATATAGCTGTTGAGCTATTTGCATAGTTTTTGCACTTGTAAACCCCAATCTACCTGCTGCTGTTTGTTGTAGTTTTGATGTTGTGAATGGCGCAGTCGGTCTGATAGATTTTACTGATTCTATTATTGCGCTGACTTTAAATTCACCGCTTGATAACTTAGCTATAAGTTTATCAACTTGTGACTTACTTGCGATCTCGGCTTTGTTACCATTAATTTTTGTTAATGCAGCTTTAAATATTTTTTTATCTTTTAAAAATTTACCATCTATTGTCCAGTATTCACTTGGAATGAATTTATCAATCTCACTTTCTCTTTCACATATAGCTTTTAGTGTTACAGATTGCACCCGCCCTGCAGATAATCCGCCTTTTACCTTAGCCCACAATATAGGTGATATATTATACCCGACTAATCTATCAAGAATTCTTCTGGTTTTCTGAGCTTCAACCATTTTATCATCAATGTCTCTTGGCATCTTTACCGATTCGCTTATCGCAGTTTTGGTTATTTCATTGAATACTATCCGTTTTATTTCTTTATTCGGATTTTTAATTCTTAATGCATCTTTTATATGGTAGGCGATAGCTTCACCTTCTCTATCATTATCACTAGCAATTAAGATTTTTTCCGAGTTAGATGCTAATTTTTTGAGTTCATTAAGAATAGAGCCCTTCCCTCTTACGGTAATATAGTCAGGTTTGAAATTTTCATCAACATTTACACCTATTCTTGATTTTGGAAGATCTATGATATGCCCCATAGAAGCTTTAACCTTGTAGTTTTTTCCAAGGTATTTGTTTATAGTTTTTGCTTTAGCGGGTGACTCAACTATTACAAGTATTGATTTTTCTGTGGGCTTCTTCTTTTTTTGCGGCATTGTTATTTCTCTTTATATTATTATGATTTAATCTATTTATTTTAAACTATGCAAAAAGTCAACATAATTTTGTTTATTATTGAATTTATTTTTTTATATTAATAGTAATATGTGTTTTTTTTGATAAAATTATTATTTTCTATCTGATTGAGCAATGTATTAATATTTTTAAAAGTTCCGTGAAATAATGCTCCCCATTTAGTTGCTTCTGCCCTCAACTCATCATCATGATCTATCAGAACCGGAATAATGCTATGATATAAAGCACTTTCAACATCTTTTTGTGTATCGCCGAATAATATAATGTTGTTATTTGCAAATTGTTTATTCAGTATTTTTGATGAATTGATAATTGCTTCATTTACAATTTCATGTCTTATTGATGCTGTTTCTCCATAACCGCCCATTTTAAAATTGACATCAAGTCCGAATTTTTTAAGTTTAATCATTGCCCCCTCATAAATATTACCGGTAACAAGAGCAATATTTGAAATTCTTGATAGATAATCCACTGTTTCAATTACATCAGGATAGATCAGTATCGAATCTTCTTCTGCTGTATAAGATTTTAGTAATTCAATGTAATATATTTTAAATCTTTTCCAATAGTCTTCATATTCTCTATAATATTCATAACCCTTATGTTTATCAAAAAAATATTTAAAAAAAAGGTTATCTATCCCTCCTAAAAATGAGATTGACCGGTCACTTGATATTCCAAAAATATAATCGATAGCATCAATAAAGGCCTTTTTACCGGTACCTGTAGAATTTATCAATGTACCGTCTATATCAAATAAAAAAAGATAGTTTTTAAGATCCATTTGATTCCCTTTCATGTAAATACAAATCGTAACCAATTATTAATTCTTAAACCAATTATGTTAATATGTCAATTTAAAGAAATAAATAACAGCTTAAGTTGAAAATTCAAACTATAATGAAAGTAAAAAAAAAATATTAAATTCTTACTTGACTATTATTAAAAAATTAAATAAAAGTTGTTTTATGAAAATGAAACAAATTAGTTACCATACATTAATTGCCCCAATAACATAGAAAAAATGCCTATTAAATAGGCATTTTTTTTTAGTACTGATTAATTGAAAGGTAATTAAAATACTCAATAAAGGTGATAAGATGAATTTTAAAGGTAGAGATATAATATCCATCAAAGATCTTAGTAAGGATGATATTGAATATATTCTGAAAACATCTTTTGATTTAAAGGAAGGTAAGTATCCTGATGTTTTTAAGAATGTTGTCATTGCAAGTCTATTTTTTGAGCCATCTACAAGAACCAGACTTTCGTTTGAATCGGCAGTATCACTTTTAGGCGGCAAATATTTTGGTTTTGCAAATCCCGGTTCCTCAAGTGTTCAGAAAGGCGAAACTCTAAAAGATACAATAAAAACAGTAACAGGTTATTGCCACGCTATTGTGATGCGTCATAATATTGAGGGAGCTGCAAGAGCGGCAAGTGAGGTTTCAACCGTACCAATAATCAATGCGGGAGATGGTTCTAATCAACATCCGACACAAACTTTATTAGATCTGTTTACGATTAAAGAAAAATATGGTCATATAGACAACCTGAATATCGGTTTGATAGGTGATCTGAAGTATGGCAGAACTGTTCATTCTCTATCTATGGCCCTATGCTACTATAATGTCAATATCTATTTAATATCCCCGGATCTTCTAAGAATGCCGGAACACTATACAGATTATATGAGAAAATCCGGTATTAAATTTGTTGAAACCGGGAATCTGCTGGATGTAGGTAAAGACCTTGATATTCTTTATGTTACAAGAATTCAAAGAGAGCGGTTTGGAGACGCTCAGGAATATGAGAGTGTTGCAGGGTCATATGTAATTAATCGTGAAATAATTGAGAAAATTAATAACGATATTTCAATTATGCATCCTCTGCCCAGGGTCGATGAAATAAGTATAGATGTTGATGGCACTCCGAATGATTTATATTTTAAACAAGCTCACAATGGAATACCGGTAAGACAAGCATTATTAGGACTAGTAACAGGAGCTATAAAATGAACAGTGAAAGAACATTTAGGGTTTTTAAAATCGATAATGGTACAGTAATCGATCATATATTGTCACCAATGGCATTAAAGATAATTGACATTCTGGGTATAAAGAATCAAGGGGGGATTATTTCTATAGGAATGAATTTTCCAAGCAGATTAACAGGCAGAAAAGATATTATTAAAATTGAGAATATATATCTTCATAAAAATCATTCTGATATAATAGCTTTATTAGCTCCGAATGCTACAATCAACATTATTAAAGATGGTAAAGTTGTAGAAAAAAGAAGACTTGGGTTGCCTGAAACAGTCGAATCTTTGATTAAGTGTCCAAACCCGAAATGTGTGACGAACAATTATCACGATTGTTCTACAAAATTCTCAATAATGGATAGTAAGGACAAAACCACAGTTGTAAAATGCTTCTATTGTGAAAGGGAAACAACAGTTTTTCCGGAGATGTTTGTTTAGATTATGAACAATAATATAAAGATCGGTGAAATTATTTTTAAAAAAAATGGTGTTCTTGCTTCCGGTATAATGGGTGTTACAGGAAGTTCGATGGTAAAGGCGGCAGATTCGGGTGCAGGCGCTGTTACCTGCAAATCAATCTCATTTAATTCAAGAAAAGGCCACCCTACTCCGGTTGTTCAAGCCTATTCTCATGGATTATTAAATGCAGTCGGTTTGTCTTCAACCGGTGTGGAAAACACAAATAAAGAGTTGAAATATGTTAGGAATAATTCAGATGTTGTAATAATAGCTTCTGTATTCGGCGGTACACAAGAAGAATTTATTGATACGATATCGGCTTTGGATAAAGCATTTGTTGATATTATTGAGTTGAATATTTCGTGCCCAAATGTTCATGATGAATTCGGATTGCCATTTGCGAGTTCACCGGAAACTGCCGGTTCACTGGTAAAAGCTGTTAGAAAATCAACAACTATTCCTATGTTTGTTAAACTTTCTCCCAATTTTCCATTGATCGGTAAAATTGCTAAAGCCTGTGAAGATGCGGGTGCAGATGGTATTACTGCAATCAATACCGTAGGACCGGGAATGCTTATTGATATTGAAACCTTTCAACCAAAGCTATCAAATAAATCAGGTGGAATAAGCGGACCTGCAATACTTCCTGTCGCTGTAAGATCTGTTTATGATATATTTAAGAGTGTTAAAATCCCAATAATCGGTATGGGCGGCATAAATTCAACGGAAGATGCATTACAAATGATTATTGCAGGGGCAACACTCTACGGTGTAGGAACAGGGATTGTCTATAACGGGCTTGAGATATTTGATATAATTAATCAAGGCATAGATAGTTTTATAAAAGATAAATCTATCTCTTATAATGATCTTATAGGGATGGCACATAAAGTATGAAAGACAATATAATTGAAAAGTCATATAGATTATCAGATATAAGCGGTAATTCGTCGATAAAAAAATTAGTTTTTGATATCGGTGAAGCTGATGTTATCCCCGGTCAATTTTATATGATACGATATAATGGTACTCAGAAACCAATATCTGTTGCTGATTATACTTCCGGACGAATCAGCTTTATTATTCAAAACCGCGGTTGCGGAACTCAAAAAATACTCGATGCACAGATTAATGACATCTTCGGGTTAATCGGTCCATTAGGAAACGGATTTAATACCCAAAAAAGTGGTAGTGCCTTAATAGTCGGTGGCGGTATAGGAATTGCCCCTCTTTTATATCTATATAAACAGCTTAGAATGAACGGTATTAAATCAGATGTAGTATTTGGCTCAAGAAATATTGATCTGATAAATTTTGCAATTATTAATAACAAATCAATTGAGTATTTTACTGATGATGGTACATACGGTAGTAAGGGGTTTGTTACCGATAGTAAGAGTTTGTCCGGCATTTATCATAAGATTTACATATGTGGTCCGGAAAAAATGATGGTTGCAGTATATAATAAAATTAAAGATAAAAATAAGAGTATTGAAGTTTCTATGGAACGGTATATGAAGTGTGGTATTGGTATATGCGGGTCTTGCGCCATTGATGGAACAGGTGACAGGGTATGTACAGAGGGACCGGTTTTTAATATTGATTCATTGATAAAAACCCCGGAATTTGGAAATTATCATAGGGACAGCGGAGGGGTAATTGAGTATAGATAATCGTATTGCTTTGATAAACGGTAATATTTTTAATGGAATAAAATTTAAAAAAGGTATAATTCTTATAAAGAAAAATTTAATAGAAAAAGTTAAATTTGATTCTGATTGTATAATACCTAAAGAATATAAAATAATTGATTGCAGCGATAAGCTTATTTCATACGGATTTATTGATCCGCATGTTCACTTTAGATCTCCGGGTATGGAACATAAAGAGGACTGGAAAACCGGCTCAAGATCAGCTTTAAAAGGCGGATATACATTTGTTATTGATATGCCTAATACCAATCCACCAACAGTTGATTGGACTTCATTACTAAATAAGTATCTTATTGCAAAATCCGCCTCAATAATAAATTTTGGGTTTCATCTCGGGTTAACTGAAGATAATGTAGGATCGCTTTCTAAGATATTTAATAAAGCAAAAAAAAATAGTATTCCGCTATATGGAATTAAAGTATTCTTTGGTTCATCAACCGGTCAATTATTAGTTAACTCAACTAAAACAATAGAAAAGTCATTAAAAACAGGAATTATTAATCTATTTCATGCTGAAAATGAAACTTTAATTAAAGCACATGAAGATATTATATATAAATCTGTTGCTGATCACAATATAAAAAGACCACCTGAGGCAGAAGTCTCAGCAATAAAAATTATTTGCAAAATCATTAAACAAATTAAAAACAGTAAGGGATACATCTGTCATATAAGCACCAAAAACGGTATTAAATCAATTATAAAAGGTAACAATAAGAAAGTATTAACAGAAGTCACACCTCATCATCTGTTTTTTTGCACAGATAATATAACTGATTCAAATATATTTAAGGTTAATCCGCCGATAAGAGATTATAATGATAACCTATATATTAGAAAGATGTTTAACAAAGGCAAGATATCTGTTATCGGTACAGATCACGCACCGCATCTATTAATAGAAAAACAATCTGATAATCCACCTTCAGGATTACCCGGTCTTGAAACTTCGGTTATATCTTTATTATCTTTATATGAAATGGGTATTCTCAGAATTGAAAATATTTTTAAATCATTGACAAATGGCTATAAAATCTTTAATATAAAAAAAAGAGGAAAGATTAAAAAAGGCAACATAGCAGATCTTACAATTATTAAAAAAGAAAATTTCAGATATAATCTAGCTGAAAGGGAAACAAAAGCGGATTTCTCGCCATTTGAAGGAACAGATTTTTCATATAAGATTGATATGGTAATAATTAATGGCAAGATTTTATTAAAGGAGGGGTGTATTAATGATGGCTAATTTTAATAATATTTGTCTTGAGAGATTTAACAAATATAAAACAGTTTTATGTGTCGGCATGGACCCAATTATTGATAAAATTCCTTTAAAGGATAAATCTGACATCGAAAAAACAATAGTTGATTTTTATTCATCAATTATTGACAACTTTCATAAAAAAATATTTTGTATAAAACCTAATATCGCTTTTTACGAACAATATGGCATAGCCGGATTTAAAGCACTTGGTACAATTATTGATTATGCACATAAATTTGAATTGCCGGTTATACTCGATGCTAAAAGAGGAGATATCGGTAATACATCTCAAGCGTACGCCATTGCCGCTTTTAATGAATTAAAAGCAGATGCAATAACATTATCTCCATATCTTGGAGAAGATTCATTATTGCCGTTTTTTGAATACAAGGAAAAAGGTTTTTTTATTCTGACAAGAACAAGTAATAAAGGTTCTTCCGATTTTCAGTTATTAAAAATTGATAATGGCAATTATTTCTTCTATGAAGTCGGATCACGCATTTCTATTTGGAACTCGAAATACTCTGAAAATATCGGAGCTGTTGTAGGCGCAACACAATCTGAATTCAATGAAATATCTTATTTTTTTTATCAGAACGGTGCTGTTCCTTTACTGATCCCAGGAGTTGGTTCACAAGGGGGAGATTTTAATACAATAATTAATGCTTTGATAAAGATGAACTACCCCATGCATAAGATTTTTATCAATTCATCTTCAAAGATAAACTATGCTCATCTTGAACATAAAGATATTGATTATTTAGACGCAATTTCAATTGAAATAGATAAGATGCAGTATATTTTTGATTAAATAAGGTGGATTATTATGATGGGCAATGATTTTGAATATCTATTAAATTATGATCTTACGGTGCAAACTTTAGGCAAAACAGATTATAATTCACCTTTAAACCTTTCAGAAAAATATGGGGACAGCATAGTTAATTTTGTTCCTGATAATGAAAGAATCCTTTCTATAAACACAGAAGAACAGTTGGATTACTGTATTAAGAATAATATTAAAATACCTTCATTTGAAAAAGCCGGACCAAGATCGAAGTTGTTTTTTAAACCTGGCGAAACTATATCTGCAATAGTAACTTGCGGAGGTTTGTGCCCCGGTCTAAACGATGTTATCAGATCGCTTGTTATTATGAATTATTACAGATATGGTAATAAGGTTACTTATGGCTTCAAATACGGTTATGAGGGGTTTATTGACGAATATCATCACGAAATACTCAATCTTACACCAAGAACAGTACTCGATATAAATAAGATAGGTGGAACGATTCTCGGTTCATCGAGAGGCCCTCAGGATGTTGGCAAAATCGTAGATAAACTTGTCGAACTCAATGTTAGTGTATTATATACTATCGGCGGTGACGGTACTCTAAGAGGTGCATTAGATATATCAAATGAGATAAAAAAGAGGAATCTTAAGATAGCGATAATCGGAATACCCAAAACAATCGATAATGATATCTCCTTTATAAATAAGTCTTTTGGAACCGAAACAGCTTTTAGTAAGGCATGCGATTCAATCTTTTCGGCACATACAGAGGCAAGAGGTTCATATAACGGTGTAGGACTGGTTAAAGTCATGGGTCGCCATTCCGGCTTTATTGCTGCAAAAGCAACTTTAGCTACAAATGACGTAAATTTTTTTCTTATTCCAGAGATACCTTTTAAATTACACGGTGAAAATGGATTTCTGAATGCTTTGAAAAAAAGACTTAATCACAATAAACATGCTGTAATACTTGTTGCTGAGGGGGCCGGTCAAGATCTTGTGGAGAGTACAGAGTCCTCATTTGATGCCTCAGGTAATAAAAAATTATTTGATATTGGGTTATTTTTACAAAATGAGATTAAAACATATTTTAAAAAAGAAAATATTCCGATAACAATCAAATACATTGATCCGAGTTATATAATTAGATCAACAAGTACAACTGCCAATGATTCAATATTCTGTTTTCAATTAGCTCAAAGGGCTGTCCATGCAGGGATGTCGGGTAAAACCGGAATTGTTGTCGGATACTATCGTAATGAGTTTATACATATACCAATATCTGTTGCAGTCTCAAAAAGACAAACCATAGATCCGGAAAGTGAACTATGGCTATCTGTTCTTGAGACGACTGGTCAACCTATTAAATTTACGGAGTAATAACTATGGGCAAACTTCTTGTTCAGGTCGATGTAATAATTTTTTATTTTAACGAAGGGATGATAGAGTATCTATTATTAAAACGGAATAAAAATAGAGGCGGATTTTGGCAGCCGGTTACCGGAGGTGTAGAAGAAGGTGAATCACTTCTTTTTGCTGCAAGAAGAGAGGTTTTTGAGGAATCCGGCATTGACAAGGTAAAAAACATATATGATCTTAAATACTCATTTAAATATATGGCAAATAATAAAATAATTACCGAGCATGTTTTTGCTTTTGAAGCATTCAACAAGGAGATTAACCTGCAAAGAGGTGAACACTCAAACTATGTTTGGCTTGAATACGAAGACGCTGTTAAACTATTAAAGTGGGATACGAATATTGATTCTTTTAAGAGGTTAAATACTTATTTGAGTAATCAATTATAAAGTTTGCCCTTTTGACCTATCCAGGCATTTAGAATATGCTTCACAATTTTTACAATAGTTTGATTCTTGCTCAAAATCTATCGGTGGACAAAGCTTAATCTCTTTATCTGTAATAATAATATCTAATTTATTTTTTGTTATATTATTATTTTCAATAAACGGATTATTTTTTTTGATCTCATTTGCAATTTTTTTTAGCTTAGTGTTTCTTATTACAATAATTGGTTTATTTATGGCAAAAACATCTTTAAAAAAAATAAGTAAAGGTAAATAACCTGCAAAAGTTGTTAAGAACCCGGCAAGAGCTGATGGACATATAGATATATATCGAACAAACGGAATATTGGTATATTGGAAGAAAAAACCTGTAATTACAGCAATAATTGAGGTTGCCAAGGTTATATACCCTATATATTTGACCTTAATAGGTATAAAAAAGAATACATATATTGTTCTTTCTGAAAAATTAAAAGCATACGCTATTAAAAGAGTTTGCATTAAATGATATCCGCTAATCATAGGTAATACACCAAAAATAAAAGCTGTTATGCTCTTTAATAAAACCGTTAACAGTATAAATAAAAGAAATTTATATGTTCCCCAAACCTGTTCAAGTGAGCTGGATATCCAGAAAAAGAATATTACATTAATAAAAGCAAAAAAAATATTTGATTCTCCAATAAAGAATGTATAGGTTAAAAATTGCCAAAAATCAAACTTACCCCAAGTATTTGATTTTAGAACAAACAGACTATAGAAAGTCTCATAATCAATCATATTAAAAACATAAGAAAGTCCTAAAAGCACAGCAATATATATTCCTGATTTGTGATTTGTTTGATTCAAAAATTTCTCCATATTATTTATTAAGATTAGTCTCGAAATTGCTTAAAAATCCGCTTTCAGGGAAAAGTGAGTTATTATACTGTTCCACTGTCAGATTATATGCCTCAACTATTTTATTATGAAGATTAGTATCCTCATAGTTATCAGCTGAAAGATTGGAAATATAGTTATAAAGATCATCATTCTGAAAAATCTTGTAAGAGCTGTCGGTAACCGGAAGATGAACTTTATCATGTATTGAATAGTTTAAAGATGCATTGCTCATTATTTCTTGTACATTAGGGCTCAAAATATAAGAAATATAATTATTAATATATTGGTTTTTATTATCAATTATTGAAAGTAATTTTATTCTACCGCCAATATAAGGATTATCTTGAATATATATTTGTCTTTTTTCAATTGATTGAATTTTAAAATTTGAAGAAAGAGAATCAATATTAAAATGTAATGCAGTACCGGAGTATTCTGTTGCCCTTTTTTGAGAAGTTAAAATCGATGTATTCTCATACAGAGATAATCTTGATTGATCGATATTATACGGGTTAAAATAATAATTCGGTAGATTTTGAGCCTGAAAAAAATCAACTCTTAATTTATTATCAATTTTTAATGGTTTAACAGCTAAAATATATAGAAACTCAAGAAAAGAAAAACTTGTAGCTGCCGGTATATATGCATATTCATAATAGTCTTCATATAATTTTTTTGAAAATTCCATTACTTTAAAATGGAATTCATTATAACTCAACGATTTTTCTGTGAATATACTATTATTACCAGTACGCAAATATTCAATAAAAACAGGCGTATCTATCCCATATAGTATCGAAACACTATTTTTTAAAGAATACTCTTCAAAAGCTTTTATGTATTTATTCTCAGATGTTACTACATAATCATTTCTATCAATTTCCTTCAAATTCGATTCAAAGGGGGTAAAATAATTTTTATAACCGGCGATTATATCATAGTCATAAAATCCCCTATCATAATAAAAGCGGTATATACAAGGCACATCAACATAATCAATAACAACAGTTATATTAGAACTATTTATAAACTGAGCTCTTGTTTCGAGAAGCAATAAATCATTTGTAAGTATTTTTATTGTTTTTTTATCTGAACATGAAACTGTAATTATAGAAAAAAATATAACTGAAATAATTAGAAATCGGTGATACTTAACCATTAATATCCTTTAAATACTTAAAAGTTCTATTCAATTTCATTCTTATATATTAAGATATGAAAAATGTCAAAATAATAATTATCATTTTTTATTATTTTTACGATAGACATTTAATTCTTTTTTTTTTATAATCTTGAAATGTTTAAGTATATATATATTTTGATAATTATTTTAATAATAGTTTTTTTAGTATCCTGCGGTAATGAACCTCCTTCGTTAAGTTATCCTTTTTATAATATTATTATATATCAAACTAACTCATTTCCTAATATAAATAATGATATGGTATTTCTTTCCGTGTATTTTAAACTCAGTGATGATGACGGCTTAGAAGATATTAGTGAGGTCTATATAAGACATATTGATTCACAATATAAATGGGTAGTCCCGTATAATTCACTTAATAGCCAGATATATCAAAACAGCGTCTATTACGGATATTCTTTCATTGAATATAATAACAATTCTTCAGTGTTAACAGGAGATTATGAAATTCAAGCAATAGATGGTTCAGGGAATTTATCTGCAATATCTGTTTTTAGTGTAAATATTGATGGTGTTTCGACGAATACTGAGTTTAGTATTGGAACAATAAAATATTATACTGCATATAATAAATCCTTCGGAGAATTACGGGTTACAGGAGACCCTTACTATTCTGTTGAGTTTATGATAGTTGAAAGACCTGAATTATTTGAAGGTGGCAGAAAAAAGTATGAACCAGCAAATTTCTATGAACTTTCAGAATATGGTATAACCGAGAGAGAAACAATATCGGTAAGAGTAAATAAGGATCCGTTGGAAACAATTGTATATTTTTTAAGCAGGTTAAAAATCAGATAATATGAATATTATAAAAAAAGATAGTTTACAAAATAAAACCAAAGAAAACTCAAATATTGAGAAAAAATATAAGATTGCTTTAGCTTCACTAAAAAAAAATAAGATTGCATTTAAAAGATTATTAATGAACTACATACTATTAAAAAAAAGATATACCTATCTGATTAAAAATAGTAATTCTCAGGTAAAAAAAATTATTGAAAAACTGAGTATGGATAAATTTCAATTATTAATAGATCAACACAGAAAGATAATTAAAATATCAGACGATCTATTAAAAGAGATAGAAATGACGAAGGAAGAATTTCAGGATTCTTTTTATATTGATATTTTATTTGAAAAGTATCTTCCATTAAATACCGAAGAAGGTGTAGAAATTAAAATTGATGATATTATTTTTCCAATAATGATCAAGAACTTCAAAATTGAAGAAGATCATATTCATCCATATCTTTATTTTAAAATAACCGGCGTATTACATTATAATAAACAGATTAACAGATTTATTTACCAATTGAATTTTGAAAATTGCTCAGCGAATGTTGAACTTGCATATTTTCAAAAAACCGATTCCTTGATTACAACCCTATCAGTTACGAACTTTAATCTGATGCGAGCAAAAAAAACTATTGAGATGCATAAACAAATGCTTATTTCTCTAACATGTTCTTTAGTTGAGGAGTACAATCATGAAACCTCAATCCATCTGCAAAGAATTAGAGAGATAACAACATATATATCTACAGAATGTAAAAGACTCAATTACATCGAGATTGAAAATTACGATCTTGAAGAATACATTAAAGATATTAATTATACATCGGTTCTTCACGATATAGGAAAAATGGCTATTCCAAAAGATATACTATCAAAAAACACTAAACTTACCGATGATGAGTTAAGGGTTATTAAGAATCATACAATAATAGGCAGTGAATACATCCGTAAAATAATGAATTCCTTTTCTACAATGCATGGTTTCATATCTTATATTGATTTTTTGCAAATACCATATCAGATATGTTTATATCATCATGAAAAATGGAATGGAACAGGTTACCCCAGTAAACTTGCAGGAAATGATATCCCTATTCCGGCACGAATTGTTTCAGTAGCAGACACATACGATGCAATAAGAGCAACAAGATCATATGATAAAAATAGACCACATTCTGAGGCTGTTGATATAATTAGGAGCGAGTCCGGAAAACAATTTGATCCGAAGGTTGTTGAAGCATTTTTAAATGTTGAATCATTTTTAAAAAATATCAATTATGACGAATAGTTTGTTCGTTATTTATTATATTAAAGTTAATTATTAAGAGGTTTATTATGGGATTTAAACTAAGTAAAGGTGTTTTTAGGGTTTCTTGTTCACATCCGGGGTGTTCTTTTAATGTTGATATTGTCGTAAACCAAAATATTATGGGTATGACTGAAGCTGATGTAGAAAGTGAAGCGGTCAAAATTGCCAAGGACATGGCTAATATTAAACACGATTCTATTCATGGAAGAAGTCACAATTTAACAAAACCGGTTATTAAAAAGGTTTCCGGTGTATATGAACAGATAGGATCAACAAGATCTTCTTTATTAAATCAAAATGAAGCAGTTAAATTTGTTGAGTTTAAAAAAGATGAAATAGTAATCAAAAAAGGCGATGTGGCTTCTTCGATTTGCGAAGTTGTAAGAGGATCAGTTTTTGTTGATACAAACAAAGGTCATATTTATAATGTCGGTGATAGTTTTGGTGCTGCCGCTCTTCTTACAAATCAATCAAGAACAGCCAATGTAATTGCAAATGAAGATGGAACCAAAATAGCTTTTTATAATCTTAAAGAATTGAATAAAAAGGACCCCAAGAAAGCTAAAGAACTTTATACAGAAGCTATGGAGGATATGTTTAAGATTATGTCTGATTTTGAAAATATGATTGAACAACTTGAAACTAATCTTGAAAAAGAATCTATGATAAGTATAAATAGATTAGAGCGGATTAAAGAGATAGAAAAACAACTAATCGAAGCAAATAGAGAAATTCGTGACCTAAAAGATAAATAATCTAAAAAAAAATAATTTGTTATTTTAATTTTTTCATTAGGTCATTTAATATATTTAAGGATTGGATGGGCGTCATATTATTTATATCTATTTTTTTAATTTTTTCTATGACTGCCTGTTCATCTTTTGATATGTAGTGTATTGTGTCCGTAGTATCAAACAAAAAATCATTACTACTTGAATTATTAACTGTTTTTTTTGTATTACTATTTGTTTCTTTTTCTAATGAATCAAGAATTGTTTTTGCTTTACTTATAATATCTTCAGGCATCCCTGCGAGCTTTGCAACGAATATTCCATAGCTTTTTTCCGCAGGTCCATCAACAATTTTGTGCAAAAATATAACTTTCCCGTTTTCCTCAATTACGCTTACTGATTTATTAATAATTGAATTGCAGTTTTCTGAAAGCTTCGTAATTTCATGATAATGCGTAGCAAAAAGAGTCTTAGCACCGATTTTGGATCTATCGGCAATATATTCGATTACTGATTGAGCAATAGATAAACCGTCGTATGTACTTGTGCCTCGCCCTATTTCATCAAGTATAATAAAACTTCTATTTGTTGCATTCTTAATAATTCCGGCAGCTTCAGACATCTCTACAAAAAATGTAGATTCTCCCCTCGCAAGATTATCTCCAGATCCGATTCTTGAAAAAATTCTATCTACTATACCGATATTTGCTTCTTCTGCCGGAACGAAAGATCCTATCTGTGCCATAAGAACTATTAATGCATTTTGTCTTAAAAATGTTGATTTTCCTGACATGTTAGGCCCGGTAATTATATTAATATATACATTGTCAATATTCATATCAAGATCGTTAGGGACAAACTTATCTGTATCAATTTTTGTTTCAACAATAGGGTGTCTTCCGTTTTTAATCTTGAGTATTGAGTTTTCAGATAAATTAGGTTTAATATAACCATTTTCTACTGCAATTTCAGCAAATGAAACAAGTACATCAGTTTCAGCAACAACTACAGCTTGTTTTTGAATATCATTACTTCTAAGTTTAACTGCTTCAATAATCGAGTTAAATAAATCAAACTCGATATCGTTAATTCTTTCCCGTGCCTCGACAATTCTTGAGTCAATTTCTGAGAGTTCTTTTGTTGTAAACCTCGATACATTAACCAAAGATTGTTTCAGTATATATTCAGAACCGATATGCTCAGATTGAAGTCTGGAAACCTCAAAAAAGTAACCAAGAATTCTATTATATTTAATCTTTAAAGTTGGTAAACCAAGTTTTTTTCGTTCTGATACTTCTAATTCGTTTATGTAACCTTTTATATCTCCGGTAAGCTTATGGAGTTTATCAAGTTCGGGGTTAATATTTTCTTTGATTATTCCGCCTTCATTTACAGAAGTCGGGGCATCTTCTCTTATATTTAACTCAATTAACTTAGTCAGATCATTGGTATTATTTAGATTAATAAAAATATTATATATTGCCTGATAATTAACAAATAATGATTTGAGTTCAGATATTGAATTTAGAGAGCATTTTATTGAAATTAGATCTTTTGGAGTTGCTCTATTCATCATCACTCTGGTAATTAATCTTTCTAGATCATTAATGTTTGAAAGAAGTTTTGATGTAGCTCTCAGAAGTTTTGAATTCCTAAAAAACATCTCAACAATTGAGTTTCTTTTATTGATTTTTTCCATGACTATAAGCGGTTCAATTATCCATCTTTTTAATAGTCTTTTTCCCATGTTAGTATTTGTTCTATCAAGAAGCATAAATAATGAATTCTCTGTTGTGTGATCATTATTATTTTTTAATAATTCAAGATTTTTTATTGTACTGATATCAAGATACATTGTTTCATTAAAACCGGAAAAAATAATTTTATTTATATGACTTATATCTGATTTATTGTATTCTTTTAGGTATTTTAGTAAAACAGCCGGCGTAGATAATTGAGTATTAATTGGTTGATCAAATATTAAATTAATATTATCAACATTGAAATGATTTTTTAGAATTAAATGGGTATTTTCATCATTAAATATCCATTCAGGTATATGGTTTATCAATAATTCATTAAAGGTATTTAAAAAATTATAAATTGTTGAGTTGTCATTATATAATAGATCTGAAATAATTATTTCTCTGGGGGTTATTTTTAACAATTCCGAAAAAAGAGAGTTTATATCTGTTGATTTAAACTCTTGATAATAGAATTCACCTGTTGATATATCAATGTATGATAACTCATAAAATATGCCGTGTTTATTGATCGATGCAAGATAGTTATTGATGAATGAATTAATCAATTTTTCATCAATAATATTACCCGGTGTAACAATTTGTGTAATAGCTCGTTTTACAATACCTTTAGCTAATTTTGGATCTTCTATCTGTTCGCAAATTGCTACTTTTTTTCCTGCTTTAATCATTTTATTTAAATAGAAATCAACAGAATGATAAGGAACTCCACACATAGGAATATCTTGCCTTTTAGTAAGTGTAATATCCATTATTTGTGAGGCTTTTAAAGCATCATTACCAAAAAGTTCATAAAAATCACCACATCTGAAAAATAAAAATGCATCAGGTTGCTGCTTTTTAAAATCATTAAATTGCTGCATCATTGGAGTTATTTTAAGATCAATCATCAGTTTTAATCCATTTCAAGAATTATTGATTCGATATTCTTTTCTTTTAGTTGAATAAGATTGTTGTTTGCTATCTCTCTTGTTTGATACGGACCAATTAAAACTCTGTAAAAAGTTCTGTTATTGTTTTGAACTGTAATAATTAGAGGATTTATCTCTATAGATGAGCGTATTTGATTAATAAATCTTTCGGCATTATTCTTATCTGAATAGAAACCTAATTGTAAGAAATACCTTGCCTGTTGTTCTATCTGATCCTCAAATTTAAAAAGAGAAAGATCAATATCGCTTATTAGTCTTGCCATTGCTTGATTTCTGATGTCTTTATAATCAACTAAAATAATAAGATCAGCGGCGGTTTGTTCTGTCGATAAAGCATTATTAAATGTATTTTTTATTTGAATAGCATCTATTGCTTCTCTGGAACCCGGGTAAGACTGTGTAAGAATAGAATAAATCTTATTAAAACTTAGTTTTCTATTTTGAATACTGTATATTTTTAATAAATAAAACAAAGATGATATTGCCATAGACCCCGAAGGAAATGATCCCGCAGATATTAAAAAAAAGTGTTCAGCATCATCATACTGATTTTGTACAAAATAAAGATAACCTATATAGAAATAGGTTTTACAAAAGTCATCATAGTCATCCAGATTCTCAAGTAAGCGATAATATATGGATAATGCATTAATAAACCTATTGTTTCTTAATTCAATAATTCCAAGGTATAATAAAGATTTTTGCCAATAAGGAGTGCCTCTTGATAATTGTGAAAGTCTAAAGAATTCACTATAAGACTCATCATATTTACTATTTTGAAATAATAATATTGCCAATTCATATCTCGCTATAAATTGAAACCTTGAATTAGAATATTCAGTTAGAAATTTATTATATTCTGAAATTGACTCGTTTAATACTCGAGTATTTCTTGCGATTAATAATTGTATCTTATCATTTTCAATATAGGTCGGATTATTCCTAATTAAATTTTTTAATATAGTAATACCGCCATTATAGTTGTTAACTTTAAAAAGTAATTCAGCTGATCTTATATCATCATTTATTGTAGAAAAAAGAAAATTATTTAAAATCATAAAAAATAGAATTAATATTTTATTTTTCACCTTTTTCCCCTATCATGGTTGAACCGGATATATCTATGATTCTAAGTTTTAAAGGTTTTTTCGTGTCATTTTCAATATCTCCGTCAAATACAATAGGTATGTTATTAAATGACATAGAATGAATCTGCCCTTTTTTTCTGGTTGTATTATTCTCTGGTATAGATAAATAAACATCTCCTATCCTTTTTTGTTTATTTTCATACCCTATGTTATTCTGTATATTTATTATCTCTGTTAATCTATCAATTTTAATATTATCAGGAATATCGTCGATCATATTTTTTGCAGCTGTTGTTCCCTCTCTGACATTATATTTATACATATATGCATCGTCAAATCTTATGTCAATCATTAAATCCTTTGTTAATTGATAATCAGCATTTGTTTCACCGCAAAATCCTACTATTATATCTGTAGTCAAAAATAAGTCCGGAACATTCTTCTTTAGTTTATAAACAATTTTCTTATATGTATCTGATGTGTATTTTCTATTCATTTTTTCAAGTATTTGATCTGATCCGGATTGTAATGCAAGATGTACCCATTTTGAAACTCTATTGTTTGTTATAATCTCATCTATTAATTCATCTGTAAAATCCTTAGGATGACTTGATATATATTTTATATTTTCTATAGAAGTTTCTTTTGATATTAATCTAAGTAGCTTAGGAAAATTTATATCATTAATATCAAGACCATAAGAATTAACATTTTGTCCTAGTAAGATAACCTCTTTTACACCTTTTTCTGTTAAATTATTTATATCTGCAATTATTTCATTGTGAGGTCTTGATTTTTCACTACCTCTTAAAAATGGTACAATACAATAAGAACAGTAATTATTACAGCCGTGACTAATATTTACATAAGACCTTAGTGAATTCTCTGTGGAAGGAGCAGAATAATTAAAAAAATCATTAAAATTATCTACTCCGGTTAATACTGTTTTTGTGTTAATATTTTCATTTTTTAAGATTGAAATTAATTTCTTTTTATTTGCAGTTCCAACGACGATATCAACAGGAAATTTTGACTTTATCAGATCTTCTTTTAATCGTTCTGCCATACAACCCATTACAATTAACTTAAATGCCTTTCTACGGGATAATTCCTTATAAAAGCCCAATCGCCCCCAAATCCGAGTTTCAGCACTTTTTCTTACGCTACATGTATTGATTATTATAATATCGGCATCGTTTTTTGAGGATGTGATTATATAACCGTTATTTGTTAATTCTAAAGAGAGGTTGTCAGAGTCAGCTTTGTTCATTTGACAACCGTATGTTTCAAAAAATACTTTTTTCATAATTGTTTGATTAAATTTGCTGTTTCGTATGTCTTTATAATTTTAAACCCTGATCTATTTTCAGAGTTTTTTACATCCTCAACTACAGCAAATTTGTTTGATCCTAAATAAACAATTTTTTGAGTTTGATTTAATAAACCTCTTTTTTTTATCGATTCAACAGCGCAATCAAAATGTACAACAAAAGATTTTTCTGAATCAAAAAGTGCTTGAGACATCTGATATATTGTTTTGTTGCAAATCGAACATGTTTCTTTTGTGGGAGCAGAAACAGTATATGGTATTATCAATCTTTGTGTTTTATCTCTTTGTTTTTTTTGTACTAACGATTTAATATTTTTATCATTATTCTTATCTTGATTAAGATTTAAAGGATTTTTCTTGTTTTTTCTTTGATCATTTAAACGATTGTCACGATTATTTGATGATTTAATTGTATTCAAACTTTTTTTAGTTATCTCAATTTTTTTAATAATTTTAATATTTGCTTCTGAGTTCTCAGTATTGTTGTTAGAACTATCTATATTAGTTGATAAAACTTTATATGGACTTTTCTTTATTTTATTAGGTGGGCGGTATTTTTTGTTCTGGTTCTTTCTGCTCAATTAGTAATAAACTCCTTTGTTAGTAGCAAAGCTATTCTTAAAATAGCCAGTTGCAGATAGGCCTGAGTATTTATCCGAATTCTTAGTTCTCTTATTCTCTTAGGATTTCTAACTTTTGCTTTTTTGACCATAACAATATACCCTCAAATTTAAAATTAATCAAGACTAATAATAATTTTTTATCCATTCAATTCTGTATAAATCATTTAAATAGAACTCAATTGAAACAACATCAATTCTTATTTTTATATTTTTTTTTTTAAGATTAAGAATGTAAAATAGTCCACAGTTTCTAATACGATCTAACTTTTTTTTATCTACTGCTTCAAAAGGTTTCCCGTATCTATTTGAATATCTTAGCTTAACCTCAATAAAGATTATCGTCTCATTTTCAATTCCTATTAGATCAATTTCACCTAATTTGTTTAAATAATTTCTTTCAATTATTTTTATCCCTTTTTTACTCAAAAAATTCGCTGCAATCAATTCACCTAACTTTCCCTTAACACGGTTATTCATATTTTATTCCATTTTTTATAGTTGATAATAATAAACGAAAATATTAAAATATTGATTGCATATAATAAACAATAAGCAAATTAAACCGATATATAGTATAATACTTTATAAACAAATGAGTTAAATATGAAAATTCTTTCAAATATCGCCATACTAAATAAATTTCTTTTAACAACTAATGAATTAATTGAATCTGATGTTGATGAAAAAGTATTTGGTGATAAACTAAATTCTGATATAAAATTCTATCAGTCTATCTTGACTGATTACTACTTTGATAAATCATTCAGCAGAAAGTTTTCATCAGATACTAATTTAAAAGCCATATTTTCGTGTATAAAAAGTTATTCTAAACTATTGGAGAAAATAATTAATACAGAAAGAATATACTTAAAATATAATTTAGATATAGTTGATATAAATAAGAAAAAAGAAATAATTGATAATATTCTAATTTCATTAAAGAATCTAAATGAGAGAAAGGTTTTACTAAAAAAAGAAGAGTATATAGACGAGCAAGAATATTCACTTTTGCTTAACGGGATTGATACAGAATAAGTTAATATTCATAATTTAATATATTTAACACTGATAAATTAAAAATTAAAAAATATTGACAAATAAGAAAAAATATTATAAAAAGCGATCTATTAAAAGGGTTCTTAGCTCAGTTGGTTAGAGCAGCGGACTCATAACCCGCTGGTCCTCGGTTCAAGTCCGAGAGAACCCAAAGGCTGTCAAAAGACAGCCTTTTTATATAATCTCCCCGTAAATAATATTGTCTTTATATTTCGATATCTTCCCTTTAAATACTGATTTTCTATGAATAATTTGATTTGTTATAAACTCTGCTTTAATGAAATTTTCACTTCTCCCTTCAATTCTATCTTTAAGGGCAGTTTCAACAATAAAACAATAAGTTTTATTTATTGTACTTTCAATATATATTTTATTGAGTTTATTAACGATATTTTTTAAAATTTTAACCCTTTCATTGATTTGTCGGGTGGCAACGTGAAAAGGTAGCAAAGCTGCTTTAGTTTCTTTTCTAATAGAATATGGAAAAACATGGGTATCAGCAAATCCAATTCTTTCGATAAAATTAACAGTTTTATTAAAATCTTGATCAGTTTCTCCGGGGAAACCGATTATTACATCAGTTGATATGAATGGATTATCTTTTAATGATCTGATAGTATTAACAATATCAAAATATCTTTCAGTAGTATAATTTCTATTCATCTTAAGAAGAATGGTATCTGAACCATTTTGAAGACTTAAATGGAAATGAGGACAAATTGATTTATTACTAATAGCTTCTAAAAAACTATCATCAACGGATTGCGGTTCTATTGAACTTAATCTAAATCTTAGTTCAGAAAAATCCCTTGTTAAAGATTTAATTAATTCACCTATCTTTAATCCTTTGTAATCATATTTTAGGATATTTATACCTGATAAAACTATCTCGTTAAAACCATTAATTTTTAGTTTATTAATATCTGAATAGATTGATTCGATTGTTTTACTTCTTGGATTTCCTCTTGCAAATGGTATTTTACAATATGAACAGTAATTATCACAGCCGTCTTGTATTTTAAGTATTGCTCTTGCGTGTTTTGTCTGATCTAAGATATCAAAATTAAAAGAACCATCTTGATCATCTGTTCTTGTAAATATTTTTTTTTTATTCCACACAGATATATTTGTAATAATATCAATTATACTGTCTTTATCTTTATTTTTAACAAAAAGATCAACTTCAGGAATTGTATTAATAATATCATTTAAATCTGTATCAACCATACAACCTGTTAAAACAACAAATCCATTATTTGACATCTTTTTCAGTTTTCTAATTGCATATTTTGATTTTGAATCTGCTTTTGATGTTACAGTACAACTATTAATAATTATTATATCAGCTTGATCGGGAAATTCTGTTATAGTATAACCATTTTTTATTAATTGATCTGTTATTGCTTCTGATTCATAAAGATTTAAGCGGCATCCTAAAGTATATATATAGATATACATTGAGAACTACATGTTTTTAAGTCGGTTGATTGATTCTAATGCTGTTCTGTCACCCGGTCTTGCAGTTAAAGCTAAATTGTAGTATTGTAAAGAACTTTCTATCTCATTAAGTTTTTCTTTAGTCATTGCAATAGAGATTAATGATGGATAATGCCCTCTTTGATAATATAATGATGTTGATAATGCAATATCTGCTCTGTTATAATTACCAAGCTCATAGTGACATACACCCATGTAGTAATATAAACTTGAATTATAGTTGTCATTTTGAATACTTCTAATTTGAATGTAATTTGAAAATTTATCGAGCGCTAATTGAAATTTATTCTGATAAAAATATGCTTCAGCAAGATTTCTAACTATACGAATATCTGAAGGAGCAATTTTTAATCCTTCGATAGATATATTTTCCATATCATTATATTTCTTTAATTCCCTATAATCCCAAGCGAGTATTACATAAATATTTGGTCTATCAGGGAACTGTTGTTTTTCCTGCAAAAGAGCTTGTACTGATCTGTTATAATCACCCCGTATATAGTAATCATAGCCATTCATTTGCCTATTTTGTTGGGCTGTTTGGTTTTGAGAATGGTCACCTGTATTGTCATTTAGTGTATAGACCGCAAAAACTGATGATATAAAAAAACAAATTAAAAAAATATATTTATTCATAATTATTCCTCTGGAATATTAAGTATTCATACTTATAGAGCCGTTAAATTTACAACCTTTTTCTATGCTAATGATTGGAGCTGATACATTGCCGTTTACTTTAGAACTTGAATGCAAAAATGCTTCCGTTGTAACTGTGATATCTCCATTTACTATTCCAAAACACTGTAAATTTCTTGAAGAAATATCTGCATTAATTACAGCATCTGGCCCAATAACTAAATCACCCTTTGACTCAATTTTTCCTTTTACTGATCCTTTAATTACTAAGGATTCATCATGCTTAATTGTGCCTTCAAATATAAAATCCTCATCAAGAAGAGTATTAAAATATTCTTCATCTATTTTACTAAAATCATCTCTTGGCATATAAAACCCCGTAAAAATATTTGATTCTGTTAAATCAATATTTCATTATTCTGTTAATAATAAACAATTTATTAGATAATTAAACTAATTAAGATTATTTGTCAAGATATTCTATCTATATAATTATCAGGTAGAAGATGCTTTTCGTTTCTTGTCAAGAATTTCCATTTTTTTATAATAATCAACCTGTTTCTTGATCTCTTCAATATCACTACAATAAATCCTATCATCAATAATTTGAACTTTTTTATTATTAAATACTTCTTTTATCATAATCATACCTTCATCGTGCTGCATACCTACCATATTAATCAGCTCATTTGGTCCAAAATCGAATGAATAAGTACCATGGGGTTTTATCTGAATTTTGTTTTTCTCGAGATGAATAAGGAGTGTATCATAAGTTCTACCGACTTTATTTGTAATTTTTAGATTTTCCAGTTGTCTATAAACAACCCATGTTCTTTCAGCAAGAAGACAAATTAATCTTGTAACCAGTTGAGGTTGACTTGAAATCATATTCTTGAAATTCTCTTTATTAACTGCCATAATTTGTGCGGAACCGTATGCTATTGCGGTTGCAGATCGTGGTTTATTTTCTAACAGAGCCATTTCGCCAAATATATCACCTTCTTTTAGTACAGCTAATAAAACTTCTTTATTATCCATTACTTTTGTAATTTTAACCTGACCGCCTTGTATAATATACAATTCATGCCCTGGTTCGTGTTCACAACATACCATAGTATTATCTGTATAGTTTCTTTTAAAATCATCTTTTCCCGGGTCAAGATATAGTACCTTTGAATATGGTTTAATTTTCTCAAGTATCTGCTTTGCAAGATCATATTCTTCATTATCAGGACAATATTGTAAAAATCTAAAAAATGCATAAAAAGCTAAGTTGTATCTGTTCTTTTTTAGGTAGAACTCACCTATATGAAAGAGGTTCACTACATTCTCTGTAGAAATTGATTTTAATGAAATCTCTGCCATGGAGGTATCTAACTCCCTAAGCCTTCTTGAGAACGATAAGATTATTTTCATAGCTATGGGGTTGTTTTTTTGAATTAATAATGGAAACTGGTCCTTATGTACAACAATTAACATAATATCTGTCAATGCAATTGCACTCTCAAGGTGGTTATGATTCGACATAGCAGCAATAACCCCAAAGAAATCTCCGGGATTTAGCATCTCTCGATTATTACTACCTTCTTTCACAAGACATACCTGCCCTGCTTTAATTATGAAAAAAAGGTTATTTGAATTCTTGCCTTCTACAATTACATATGCATCTTTCTTAAATGTTACTACATTTAATTGTAAATCTGATCCCAAATGGCACCTCGTTTTTTATAAATCAGCTAAGTATAATTTCTTAGCATATTTATAGTTAACTAAGCAAAAACTAATTTTTTTTTTACATTAGTAAAAACTTTAAATAATATGAACTTTTTGCTTAAAAATAAAATATCAATAAAATAATCGACATAATAGTTACTTACCATTATATACATTTTATTAAATGTTTACAACAAAATATTTTTTTAATATCAAAAATTAAACTTTATTTTGTTAATTAAATCTTGTATTAGTAATTTTTAATAGAAAATTATAAACAAGTTTTAATGAATTTTCTTCAATTTTATCGATACTATCCTCTGCAGTATGTATATTATTCCAAATTAACGGATTTTCGGCGGCTTTATAATCTCCGTTAACTGTACCGATTACACAACCTTTTTTATTAAAAGAAGCAACAGAAAAAAGATCTGAAATTCCTACCGTTATATTTATAAATGGAAAATTATTTGTTTTTGCAATATTATTTAATAAATTTAATAAATCTTTATCTGATTCAAACTGCCCTGATTTATCTGATATGTAAAGGGAATCCCCTCTGCCACATAATTCTAGAATGATAAATTCGTCATATAAGGACTTATATTTGTTAATAAAGAATAATGATCCGATTTCATTTACAAAACGATTCTTAATATCAATATTGATATCTTTATTATAAAATATACCAATTTTTTCTTCATTATCATTCAAGAGAATAACAATATTATTTTTGCATTTATTATTATTCAAGCTCCTAGCTAATTCCAATAATACAATTACAGAAGAACTATTATCGTTTGCAGAGTGAGATTCAATGTTTAAAATATCATAATGAGCCATTAAAACAAGTGGCTTTTTTTTATAAAAACCTTCATTAAACTCAATAATAATATTCTTTAATGAGCTGTATTGGTCTATTTTATAATCTATTTTATTATATTGAAGATAGTTAATAATATAATTAAATCTATTATTTGAGTATATATAATTTGTTAAATTCTGTTTTAAATTCATTTAATTGTATTATCGAAATAAAATAATTAAATATAAAAAAAAAATATTTAAAACTTGACACAAGATTATTTTTATAATATTGTCGGAATTATGCAGGGGGTAAATATTAATGAGATATAATGATAATGTAGAATATGAGATTATGGCAAGATCAAATTATGCCAATTCGCAAGACAGAAATTTTTTATTGAAGAATGATGATGAGGATGATGAGGAGTTTGACGACGACGATTTCGATGAGGACGAGGAGTTTGACGACGACGACTTCGATGAGGATGATGAGGAGTTTGACGACGACGACTTCGACGATGATGAGGAGTTTGACGACGACGACTTCGACGAAGAGGTTGACGACGATTTTATTGATGATGATTTCGAAGATGATATTTATGAAGAAGATTTTGATGAAGAAGATGGAGATATTGAGGAAGAAGAAGAAGAAGAGGAAGAGGATAGTTTTGACGATGATGATGACGAAGACTATGAAGAAGAAGACTATGAACCGGATTATGATGATTATGACTAAAAAATGAGCTGTCTAAAAAAGACAGCCCTTTTTTTAGTCTAATATTTCTAATATTCTTTCTAAATCCTCTATAGTAAAATATTCGATTTGTATCTTACCTTTATTCTCGTTACCGGTTATTGTTACTTTTGTTTGGAATTTTTCTTCAATTTTTTGCTGTGCATTTTTTAGTTCTATTGGAAATTTAACAACAGATTGTTGTTTTAAGTTTCTTTTTTCAGCTTTCCAATTCTTGGCAGCTTTCTCAGATTCCCTAACTGATAACTCGTTTTTAATAATATAATCACAGAAGTTAATTTGTTCTGATTTGTCTTCCAATGATAAAATTGCTCTGGCATGACCCGGCGTTACTGCACCATCTATTATATATTTTTGAATTTTTATTTCAAGACTCAATAGTCTTAATGTATTAGTTATTGCAGACCTGCTTTTTCCAATTCTATCAGAAAGTTGATCCTGAGTCAAATTATATGTTTCTATCAAACTCTGATATGCAAGTGCTTCTTCAATAGTATTTAAATTTTCTCTTTGAATATTTTCTACAAGCGATATTTCTAATTTTTCTCTATGAGATATATCTTTGATAATTACAGGAACTTTATTTATTCCTGCAATCTGAGATGCTCTAAACCTTCGTTCACCGGCAATTATTTCAAAAAAATCACCTTTTTTAGATACTGTTATAGGCTGTATTAATCCATATGTTTTTATTGATTGTGCTAAACTCTCTATTGCAGTTTGATCAAATAATTTTCTTGGTTGACTTGGATTTGCCTTAATTAAGGATATATCCATTTCAAGAAAACCTGCTACCACCTCATCTTTATGTGTCTCTTGATCTTCATCATGGATATTTAATTGCATAAGGGCATTCAAGCCTTTGCCTAAACCCTTATTCTTTACCATTAATAAACTCCTCTGCAAGTTGAAGATACGCTTTAGCTCCTACACAACTATTATCATGCATAGTAACAGGAATACCAAATGATGGTGCTTCTGCTAATCTTACATTTCTTGGTATCATTGTTTTATATACACTCTTCCCAAAATAACTGATTACATTGTTGGTAACATCTTCAGTTAAATGAGTTCTTTTATCAAGCATTGTTAATAATACACCTTCAATCTTAAGATTCTTATTAATGCCTTTTTTGACTAAATTTATAGTATTGATAAGTTGACTCAATCCTTCAAGAGCAAAGAATTCTGTCTGTATAGGTATTAATACAGAATCTGATGCTGCAAGACCGTTAATCGTTAAAATTCCCAAAGAAGGAGGACAATCAATAAATATATAATCGTATTTACTTTTCAATGGTTCTAATACATTTTTTAAGAAATAGTCTCTGCCTTCAATATCAACTAATTCTATAGATGCACCTGTTAGATTGACATCTGCCGGTACAACAAAACAATTCTCAACTTTTGTTGGAAATATACATTCATCAATTGTTTTTTTTCCCATCATGGCTTCATAGATTGTTGATCCATTGGATTTTACTCCAAATCCGGAACTGCAATTCCCTTGAGGGTCAAAATCAACAACAAGAATTTTCTTCCCCATATCAGCAATAGCTGAGGAAAGATTTATAGCTGTTGTAGTTTTACCTACACCGCCTTTTTGATTTACAATAACAATAATCTGATTTCTCATGACTTCTTTCTCCGTTTGCCGCTAATCCTAAGTTTATCTGTAACATAAAACATCGCAGGTAATATGAATAATGTTGCAAATGTACAATTAACCATAGCAACAGCAATCAATAGACCAAAGTTATATATTGGTCTAAATGATGATAATAAGAATACCATAAAACCAACGATTAAAGCTAAAGAAGTAAAAAGTATAGGTCTTGCTGTATGTTCAAGTGTTTTTATTATTGATTCTTTAACATCATTATTAATAAATAGAATTTTACGGTAATTTAATATAAAATGTATTGAGTCATCTATTCCTATACCTATTGCAATTGCAGATATTAACACTGTTGCCGCATCAAGTGGGATGTTAAAAATTGCCATAATCAAAAAATTCATAACTACCCCAAAAATCATTGGAATTATACCAATAATCGCAAAATAAAAGGATCGGAATACTATCAGAATAATAATAAAAACCAGTAAGGTAGAAATTATCAGATTCATTTTTTGATCGCGTACCAAATATTTTGAGATATTGGTTAACAGCAGTACCTCGCCCCAAATTTCAATATAGAACTCGCTGTTTTCTTTTTGAAGAATATCAGTGATTTCTTTGTTCATTTTTTCGACAAGTAGATTTGATTCTCTTTCTGTCATAACAAAATCATCATCGGGGTTACTCGTGTGCCCTCTGACTTGAAAATTAATTGCAGAGAAGTCGTTATTAATTAATGATTTTATTGCCTCATCTCTTGATACGAGATTAAAAAACCTTCTGATTGTTCTTTCATCGTCAGGGACCCTACGGACACCATTCATAATGAAATTTAGATCTTGAATTAAAGTAACGGCAGAAATATTCCAACCTATCATTGTATGGCCATCTATTTGAACATTTTTATCAAAATAATCCTGAATTTTTTCTGCTGCTTTTAGTCCTTCTACTGTTCTAAAATAGTTTCTCTGATTGCTTTTATGTCGTAAGGTTATATTATAATGAGTAGAACCATGAAAATTTTTTTGAAGAAAAACAATATTATTTCTTACTGATCCACCTTTTTTAAATAATTTTGTTGCGTCTGTGTTAATCTTGATATTAGGAAAAAAATATACCATAAGAATGATTGATAGAAAAAATATTGATATAAATATATACCTGTAAGGAATAACGATTTTCTCTACCCTCATGAGAACTTTCGAAAAAATATCATTTTTAATTTTTTCTACTTTAATGTTACATGAAACAGGGATTACTGATAGGATTCTCCCGAGAAGAAAGAATGTAAAAAACACTGTTAATACAATACTAATTATTACAAAAACGCCAAAGAACTTTACAGGTAAAATCGCAGCAGTTATGAAAGATGCAAATCCAAATATTGTTGTTAATGATGCCATCCAGATTGTTGACCAGATATCCTTTGATGATTTAATAACTAATGCCCGTGGATCAGTAAAATTATTTGAATTATAATAATATGATTGTAGATAATGGAGTGTATAGGAACTGCTTATGGTCATAATTATCGGCGGAAGAATCATTGTTAATATGTTTAATTTATATCTGAACCAACACATAAGACCCATTGTCCAAAGAAGTGATAAACCAATACAAAGCATCGGCAAAACAACCCCTCTTTTAGTTTTAAAATTAAAGAATAATACTAAACCTACAAGCAGCATAGCAGGAATTAACAATATAAAAATATCCTTCTGCATCATCACTTTGCTTTTATATTCAAAATATGGTATGCCGGATACATATAAATCAAAGTCATCCTGATAGTTATCGATTACACCTGCAATTTGTTCACAAAAATATGTTCTGTCAATTTTTTTAGGTCCAAACTCTTTACCAAATAAAAATTCTATAAACTTAATAAAAATATTTTTATTTGGAATTTCATTCCCCATGAGGGCATCATTATTCATTTTTACAACTATTCCGATAGACTCATTGTCGTATGAAATTACTGATCCCACAAGGAACCTGTTAGAATTGAGTCTTCTATAAAACTCATCTATCTCTTCGTTATTAGCAGGCGGATTTATTGAAACATTGTTAAATGTGAAATATTCACCTAAACGATCAAAATAAAAACTGTTAAAAGGTGATAATACTGATTTTACGACTTGAAGCTCTTGAATCTTATCTGACATCTCTTTGAGTAATCTTAATTTTGCTGGGTTTTTAATATCTCCGCTCACTGCAATAAACAACACCTGATCAGAGGGGAATTCAGAGGAAAGTCTATTGATCTTATCTCTTTCATGTTCTGTTTCTGCATTAACAGGTAGCAGAACTGAAACATCATTGTCCATTTCGGCATTTGCCAGACCTAACCCTATGATTACAGTTAGAATTGAAATCAGTACAAATGAAATATAGGAATGTTTTTTTTTGGTAGGGATAAAAATATCTTTTATGCTCATAATTATTCACCTTTATCTGATTTCTGGAGGAATTTATCTATTACATTAAAAACCCTTTCAGGTGCTGATACTATTGAGAGATGCCCAATATCATCGAATACTTCCATCTCTTTTTTGGTATTCAATAAATTAAATACCTTTTTTGTTTCATACAAAGGAACTAAAATATCCCTTTTACTTCCGATTAATAAAACAGGTATATTAATGCTTCTAATAATACCATCAAAATTTCCAAAAATAATCTTTTTAAATAATTCAATGATTCCATTTTTACTGTTATACATTGATATCTGTCTTGCGAGTTTAACAAGGTCCTTGTTAAAGTGTTTATCAAGTAATAATGGAATACTCAAATAATTAATTGTTATTCTAAAATAAATTCTTAGAAATATCAAATAGAAAAAATAAAAAACCTTAAGAAGCCCACGAGAAAAACAGGAAGTAGAATGATGAAAAATAAAAAAATCAATATTATTTGAGTGTTTTTTATAAAACTGTAAAGCTATTACACCGCCAAAACTATATCCCCAAAGAATAAACCTATTTATGGACAGTTGAACTATCAGTTCATTTATAGTTGTAACAAGATCGTCTAAAGAGTATTTATTTTTAGTTTCAGGTGAATAACAATGTCCCGGGTAGTCAATTATAAGAACTCTGTATTTCTCTGATAACTTATCCATCAGTAATTGACACATTTCTATACTTCCGTCAAATCCATAAAAAAACACAATAGTTTTTGTATTGTTTTTTCCGTAAATCCGGTAATTTAGAATAATTTCATTACTGCCTGTAAAAAAAGAATCGATTTCTGTTTGTTTAATAGGTTTCCATTTGCTCATATTCACACCGTTTATTTTATTTTGCTATAATCCCTTACTGCACCTTTATCTGCACTTGTAGCAAACATGCCGTATAAAGCCAATGATTTTGAAACAACCCTATCTCTTTTAGGAACAAATCCGCCATTGTTAAGTTTTTGTTGTTTTCTTTGTTCAATAATATCACTAGACACCATTAGTTTAATAGATCTTGCAGGAATATCTATCTGTATTGTATCACCATTTTCGACAAGTCCTATAACACCTCCATCTGCAGCTTCAGGGGATACATGCCCAATACTTAAACCGGCTGTTCCGCCGCTGAATCTACCATCTGTTAATAATGCACAATCTTTATCTAATTTTTTTGATTTAAGATATGTAGTCGGATAAAGCATCTCCTGCATCCCTGGACCACCTTTAGGTCCTTCATATCTGATAATAACAATATCACCTGCATTGATCTTATTCTCTAAAATCGCTTGACATGCATCATCTTGTGATTCGAAAACCTTTGATTTTCCGGTAAATTTAAATATTTTTTCATACCGCCACCCATCATAATAATAATCAGGCTCATTTATCAATCTTTTTATTTTATTAC
>CAZSQU010000001.1:2101-87623 GCA_964608985.1 uncultured Spirochaetales bacterium | reverse complement strand
ACAATACAGCCGTTAACTGCTATATTTCCGAATAATACGGCAAGCCCCCCTTCTTTATTAAAAGGAGTATCTATATTTCTAATGCAACCATTCACTCTATCAACATCAGGTTCTTTATAATTAGTTGATTGAGACATACCTACCCTGTTTACTTTACCACCGGGAGCTGCTAAGGATCTTACTATTGCTTCTTCAACATATTTTTTATTCTCATTAATTATATCATTTTCCTGTATCATCTGATAGATTGTTTTACCGGTTACAGTCATAGCTTCTTTATTGATTAAATTCTTTTTATCCAGTTCACCAAGTATAGAGTATATACCGCCCGCTCTGTTTACATCTTCAATATGATAATGCGAAGAAGGTGCAACCTTACAAATATTCGGTATTATTCTCGATAAGCGGTCAATATCTTTCATTGTAAAGTCAACTCCGGCTTCCGAAGCTATCGCCAGTATATGCAATACGGTGTTAGTAGACCCACCCATTGCGATATCTAAGGCCATAGCATTTTCAAATGTCTTCTTTGTTGCAATTGATTTTGGTAGTATTAAATCATTATTTTTCTCATAATACTCGTAAGCCATTTCAACAATCCGTTTAGACGCAGCTTCAAATATTTTTTTTCTATAGGTATGTGTTGCAACAACCGTACCATTACCTGGTAAAGCCAAACCTAAAGCTTCAGTTAAGCAGTTCATTGAATTTGCCGTAAACATGCCGCTGCAACTGCCACAGGTAGGACAAGCGGATCTTTCTATTTTATCCAGTTCATCCTGTGTGACTGAATCATCTCCACCCATTTTCATAACATCTATTAGGTCATATTTTGTCCCTTTATATACCCCTGCTTCCATCGGACCGCCTGAAACAAATATGGTAGGAATATTTAATCTCATAGAAGCCATAAGCATACCGGGAACAATTTTATCACAATTAGGAATACATATCATTGCATCTGCCATATGCGCCTGAATCATATACTCAACGCTGTCAGCAATTATCTCTCTCGACGGCAGAGAGTATAGCATTCCGTTATGCCCCATAGCAATTCCATCATCAATTGCTATGGTGTTAAATTCAACACCGACACCACCTGATCTATCTATCATCTCTTTTACCATTGCACCTATTTCCCGTAAATGGACATGTCCGGGTACAAACTGGGTAAATGAGTTTACAATAGCAATAATTGGTTTTTTAAAATCATCATCGGTAAATCCGTTGGCTCTCCAAAGTGATCTTGCGCCGGCTCTTGTTCTGCCTTCTGTTGTTATTCTGCTTCTAAATTTTTTCATATTAACCTCAAAAATTTATATTAAATCCTCGCCGTAAAAATATTCTTGATCTGTATCTAAAACAATAAGACCATCAAATTCATTAGAAATATTTCTTTTTTTAAAAAAATCAATCATCTTTTTTATAATAACAGACATATTATTATCCTAAAATCTTTGAAAACAAAAAACAACACTTTAAGTTGAAAAACTATCAAAAAAACCATTAAAATAAATATAAATTAATGCAAAAACAAAAATGACGGTTATAAATAAAAATAATATAAAATAAACTCCTTTAAGGTTTCTTTCAAAACCGGAGCTAATATTTTCTTCTGTGTTGGATATAGCAAAATTTTCATTTAATTTATTTATATAAATCTCACTATCTTCAATATCAACCAGTTCCCTAACACATTTGTTATATCCATTAATATTATTGATATCATAATATAATATTGCTAAATTGAAAAGGTTTTTTTTATATAATCGATCATCTTTATCCATAGATAGATATTGTTCCTCAGCTTCATAAAATAAACCTAATTTATGGTAATTAACAGAAAATAAAAATTTTTTATAGCTTATATCATTTTTACAGGATTTTAAAATTTTTATTGAACGGAATAAATTGTTTTTAGACAAACTGATTTTAGCTTTATTAATTGTTAATTCGTGATGTCTGAATCGGCTTCTTTTATGCAATAAATTTATTATCTGTTCGGTTTGAGTAAATAAACCTTTTTTGTAAACAGAAGCAGCAATAATAAATAAAATATCATTTGAAAGATCATTATGAGATAAAGAAATAAAATATTCAATGATAGTATCAAATTCTTTTAATCTGAATAGTGTTTTAAGATAGTATAACCGCTGATAGTAGTTACCTTGAATTAATATCTCAATAGTAATAGTTATTTTCTCGTATTTTTTAAAATAAAAATTGTATGATAGACTATCCATCGATTTTTGTTCAGATAATATAAAATCAAAGTTATTTGTTTCCTCAAAAATCAAATTGAATCTTTCTTTTAGTTCTATTAGAATTAGATAGAGATAAAAGAAATAGTTTTTTTTATAGAAGTTAAGATCGATCCCCTTAATTATCTTATCAATTTCTCTTTCAACTAAACTGAAATGCTTTTTAGTATCTAATTCTGATAGATTCTTAATTAAGAATAAAATTATTTCTAATCGCAACCTGCAATTATTCTCTGCAAAAAACAATGCTGATTTTAAAAAAACAATCGATTTACTGTGTTTTCCATAATTATAAAAAACAACTCCCTTCAAAAAATAATAGATTGATTTTATCCGTTTATCTGAAACAAAAAATTTTATGATAATTCTTAGACCAGATATTTGTTTATCTAACTTATTAAGTAAGCCATTACTAAATAAATCATATGCGCTTTCAAGTCTTTTTGAGATCATTAATTAAGATATCTGAATGAACTGTAGAAAGCATCTACTATCTCAGGGCCAAATGTACTGCCCATTCTTGAAAATCTGCTCATTATCTCAGAAACCGGTTTCTGATGATTGGCAGAATCGCGACTTACCAATAATTCAAAATCATCTGCAAGTCCGAGAATAAGTGACATCTCATCTATTGCGCTGCCTTTTAGTTTATTAGGAAATCCTGTTCCGGTAAGTCTCTCTTGATGTTGTTCTATTATTTGAATAGTTTTTTGTCGTATATTGCCACCGAGTTTCTCGCAAATAGATTTGGATTCTAACGGGTATGAAGAATATTTTGATTTATCTTCTGGTGTATATTCATATCTTTTTTTTTGGACAAATGAACTATCGAAATTTAAAAAACCGACTTCATGAAGTAATGCAGCGGTTAACATCTCTTCACTTCTTAGTGCATTATGAATTTTTCGCTTTTCTTGTAAATAAAGATCTATAACACTTGATATTATTGCCACATGGATACTATGCAAAAAAACTTTTTTAGACATTTTATATATATCAAGAAGTTTTTGAGCGAGCTGTGGATGAGCTATAATAATACCGGAAAAAAGCTTTTCGACCTCTTTCCTTTTTGTAAAATCAAGATGATGTGTATCATTCAGTTTATATAAAGGTGATCCCTTTAAAACCTTAACTGCATTGTCAATTATTGCTTGACGAACCTTGTCATCTGTGGAATGTTCTATCGTTGGAACAACCTCAATGGTACCAAAGATCTTACCATCTAATTTTATCAGATCCTTGTCAGTTAAAATTTTTTCAACATTAATTAGAATTTGCCCTTTATATAAAAAAGGTTTAAAAAGACTGAATTTTTTTCCTGATTTAACTAGTTGTTGTAACTCAGATAAAGAATATTTTTCTACTGCCATAATTCACCAATGAAATGAGATGAAATAAATCTAACATTAATTTTTATTTTTTAAAAGAAAAATAAAATTTTCTACAAAAAATATATATTGGAAAACAAAAATTAAATTGATTATTTTTATAATTTCATATAATTTTGTTTTTAAAATATTACAGATCCTTTGGGAGGCAATATATGGAAAAACCGGATTTTAATAGATACAATCTATTTGATCTTATTATCTCTGATAAAAATGGGAATAAAATTTATAAAACCAGTGTTAATAAAAAAGCATGGGAAAAGACTATAGAGAACAATTCTTTATGGGAATACAAAGATAACGGCAGAGTTGTGCCCAAATCAATTGATAACTATACAGTATGTAATAAATCAATTATTGTTAATGAAAATATAATCACTATTGTCATATCAACAAATAACAATTCAGATACTCCAACTGATCAATTGTTTTTGTATGATCTTGAAAAAAAGGTTATCGATCGCAAAAAAAACATGCCGCCCAATTCATACACTACCCATCTTTTTTCATACGGTAAGGATAAAATTTTGAAAAAACTTGGAGAGGAAACGGTTGAGGTTATCCTTGCAAAAGAAAATAGAGCTGAAACTATTAAGGAATGCGCTGATTTATTATATCATTTGATTGTATATTTGGTTGAATCCGGTATAAGTATTAATGAAATTGTTGATGAATTAAAGAAAAGATAGATACGAATATTTTATACTTTAAATATTTCTTGTATATTTTCTTTAAGTATTATATATTATTATCAGATTATAATTAATGGAGATATTATTATGGATGAAAACCTTAAAATTTCGTTAGACAAGGCGTTAAACAGTGGAAAAAATGTAGCTGAGAATTTAAAAGAGATATCAAAAATTGTAACAAAACAAATGGTTGAAAATTCAAAAGATAAAGGTGAAGATCTAAAAAAATCATCTGCAATATTGTTTAAAGACATTATTAAATCTATCGGAGAACTTAGTAAAGTAACATTTGAATACATTAAAGCTGTAGGTATAGGTATTAATGAAGGACTAAAAGAATCAGGACAAGAAGATAAAAATCTTCTTAAAATGACCGGTGATTCATTAGTTGAAGGGTTGAAAGGTCTTGGTGAAGCAGGGCTTTTTGTAACCAAAGAAACAGCTAAGAGTGTTTCTAAAACACTTGAAAATATTTTCAGCGGAAAAAAAGACATCTGATAAATTCTTCTAATAGGTGTAAAATGGATACTGGATTGACAGATTTGAAAAAAAAAGAAAAATTTTTATCCGATTTTCACCGGATTGAAAGATATTTTCAAGCTAAAATTGATCTTTTAGAAATCTACAAGAATCTTACTCTCGAAGAAATCTTGAGGGATGCACCTAGACATTATCCGTGGATCAGAGTACTTGAACAGTTTAATTCGTTTATTTTTAATAAAAAAAATTGGCTTGAGGATTTTGTTAGAGCAAACAAGATCAATTTTGACATGGCTTCTTACAAAAGATGGAAATCAGGATTAACTTACTACAAAGAGACATATGACAATACAAAAGCTCCTTCAAAATGGATACAAGTAATACAGGATTATTTGCTTGAAATTTTAAAATCCCTCCAAATTCTTTTACTGTATGAACTGCACATTAACGAGGATGAATTTAAGCTGTTTCTAAGAAAAAACCCTACAATAGACTATGAATTAAAAGCTAATTATAAAATCAAATCACTCCCATCAGAAGATATTGATAAAATATTTAGAATACTTGATAAATTGTTGGATATGAATGTTAAGTATGAATTTAACACTTCTTTGGTATGCGATACATTTGTATGTATGCAGGCATATAGAGAGGTTGAGAATTCAGGCGTCTTTGAACTTCTTGCAAAAAAAGAACAATACATTAAATTCAGAACAAAGTATCTTAAAACTACAAGAGAACAAAGAGATCTTATTCAACATGAGAATGATCTCTATATTGCTGCAGAAGAGTTTTCTAAGAATTGTATAGAATTAAAAACTACATTTAATGAATACAGATCGAGGCTTATTGACAAATATAATAAATCTAAAAAATAGTATCATACATCGATTAATAAAAAAGAGGCTGTCTAAAGACAGCCCCTATTTTCGAATATATATCAAAAATAAGATTTAAATTAGTAGTTTCTTCCACCACCACGGTTGTTGTTGAAAGATCTTCTGCCTTCTTCAATTGGCTTAGCTATATTAACTTTTAGCTTTCTACCATCAACATCAGCTTCATGAAGTTCTTGAATTGCTTTGTTGGCTTCTTCTTCAGTACCCATTTCAACAAAACCAAAACCTCTTGATCTTTTTGTTTCTCTATCAACAATGACTCTTGTTGATATAACTTCACCATACGGACTAAATACTTCTCTTAACGAATCTTCGCTAAGTTGATAGGGAAGATTCCCTACATAAATGTTCACAGACATAAAAACTCCTAAATAAATAATGCAAGCCAAAATGGCAAGCTACGAGGAATATCATATTATATTTTTATAAACAAATCAAGACAAATTTTTAAAATATTAATAAAAAGTTTAAAATTAATTTCAAATATTTGCAATTTATATATTTTTTAGGGTTTTGGGATCCAAAACTTGGACACCGTTGCTCTTTAATATAGTATATGCTTGCTCTTGATCTCCGGTTTTTGCAGCAACAATCGCTTTATTCTGAATTTTTTCCACAAAAGCATATATATATTCTACATTAATATTCTTTTCGGCAAGCAATCTTAGTACTTTACCGATCCCACCTGGGGTATCATCGACTTCAAATCCAATAACAGGCGTAATTTTAGCAACAATATTATTTTTTTTTAGTATTTCCTCACAAATTTCAGGTTCATTAACAATAATTCTTAAAATTCCAAATTCACCGGTTTCTGCAAGAAACAATGCTCTTATATTAATATTATTTTTTTCTAAAACATCAGTTATATATGATAAACGCCCCTTTTGATTCTCAATAAAAATAGATATCTGTTTTATAAACATACTAACCTCCCATTTTTTCCCTTTTATCAATTATTCTTTTTGCTTTGCCTTCACTTCTCTGTATTGATTTTGGTTCTACAAGTTTAACCTTGGTATGAATGTTCAAAGTGCCATATATTTTTGATTCGATCTGTTTTTCTGTTTCTTCAAGTTGTTTTATTTCATCAGAAAACAGTTTATCATTCATCTCAACCTGAACCTCAAGATAATCCATATGACCTTTTTTATCAACAATTAGCTGATAATGTGGTTCTATACCTTCAAATTTTAATAACACCTCCTCAATCTGTGATGGAAACACATTAACCCCTCTAATTATTAACATATCATCAGATCTTCCGAGAAGACGATGCATTCTAATAAAAGTTCTTCCGCATTTACATTGTTCAGGTTCCAAATAAGTGATATCTCTTGTTCTATATCTGAGTATTGGAGTTCCCTCTTTTGTAAGAGTTGTTATAACAAGCTCGCCTTTTGTTCCATAAGGTAATACCTCTTCTGTTACCGGATCGATAATTTCCGGATAAAAATGATCCTCAAAAAAATGAAGCATATTCTGCTCCTCACATTCACTTGCAACCCCGGGGCCGATAATCTCTGTTAATCCATAGATATCATAAGCTTTAATACCTAGTTCCTTTTCAATCTCAGTTCTCATTGTTTCTGACCACGGCTCTGCACCAAAAAAGCCCGCCTTTAAAGAACTTTTTTTTAGATCGAAACCTGTTTCTTTTGCGACTTCAGCAAGATAGAGTGAATAAGAAGGAGTACATGTTAGAATAGTTGGATTAAAATCCTGTAATATTTGTAATTGTCGTGCTGTGTTTCCTGCTGAAATCGGGATAACACAAGCCCCCAATTCTCTTGTACCATAATGTACACCAAGACCGCCTGTAAACAAACCGTAACCATAACCGTTCTGAACTATATCCTCAGATGTTGCACCACCCATTGACAATGTCCGAGCCATAACTTCTGACCAAATTTCAATATCTCGCTTGGTATAGGCATCAACAACAGGTTTACCGGTTGTACCGCTCGAGGTATGTATCTCGACAAATTCCTTCGTATCAACAGCCGCCAACCCCAGAGGATAAACATCCCTTAATTCATATTTTGTGGTAAAGGGTAATTTTTTAATATCATCAATACTTCTGATATCATCCGGCTTCACACCTTTGGCATCCATTTTTTTTCTGTAAAAATCAACCTTATCATAAAGCTTCCTGACCATCTTAACAAGATTGTCAGATTGTTGATTTCTAAGAATATCTCTGTTGATTGTCTCATTATCTTTGTTTAAAATCATAACAACTCCTCTATTCAAAAATTATTATATCATCTATGTTTATTTCTCTAAAGAAACCCCTTTCATTTAACCTGATTTCTGCTATATTTTCATCAAGTTTTATTAATAAACCGCTTCCTTTAACATCATTGTCATTATAAATATATTTACCTCTTGCAAATTCTATCTGATACTCTCTGTTAGATAATACAATAAATCGGTCTCTTAATCTCAGACCAGAATATCTGCCTGCATTAATTAAAGCTCTATTATCTTTAATACCTATTATTCTTGCCCTGAAAGGTATGTCATCTGCTATCTGATCTGAAAGGCTTGTTGCTGATAACACTAATCTATTGTTACCCTGTCTTACAGCTCGATAATTTTTTATAAGTTCATTGTTGTTACTGTTATAACTTGAAAGACTCAGGGTTGTTAATCTATTATTATCATCCGCAGAAAAAATGAAATAGAACGGGCTTTTTAGAGATAGAGCAATGTTTCTCTTTTGAGCACGATTATATGTTGAATCGTCATAAACCTCAATAACAAAATTCTGCTTATCATAACTTATCCTTTGCAGAAGATATGCAGCTATAGATTCAATTTTATAATGTTGATTTTCAATATTTACATTAATGAATAGTGGAATTTTATATTGCATAACAGGAACCTGATATTGGTTAAGCTCCCAGTCATCACCTAATCTGTACGATATTCTTGAAGATTCAATCTCAATTCTGTCTAGAATTGACCTGTCATTAGTATATTGCTTAACAATAGATAACTCTCTTATATATCTTTCCGGGAAATTTTTTGATAAATAATAGTTTGCAAGTTCTATGCGTGATTCTACATTGCGAGGATTTATCCTCAGAGATTCTTTAAGATAGAAAATATATAAATCGAGATTTGATCCTCTTTTATTTTCCATGGCAGTCCTATAATGTTGGAGTGATCTGGATATTCTACGATTATCACTGCCATTCAAATGTTCTATCAATAAGCTGTCATAAAATCTGGCAGCAATTTCATCATCACTTCTTAATAATAATGATCGATTTAATGAACTTATTGCTTGTTCAAAATCTCCTTTCATAAGATACCCGAAAGAAAGATGATAAAACACAAGATTATCGTTATCATTTCCCAGTAAAGATCTGAATATCTCAACAGATTGATCCGGTCTGTTCAATGACAGCAACAATTTTGCATAAAAGTTTTTATAATTCGGTTTGTTTGATATCTGCATTGCTGTATTAATATGAATATATGCTTTTTGAAATTCTCCTATCTTATATAGATAAACAGAATATGTATAGAAAGAGTCCGGGTTAAGAGAGTTTAGCCGTATGTTATTTTCATAATATTGAATTGCTTGAGCACTATTTATATCCTCATAATATTTTGCCATCAAGAGATTCGCTGTAAAATTTGTACTATCCCTGTTTAAGATTTGTTCAAGTGTTCTTCTCGCCATTATAGCGTTACCGGTTAGTAGATATATTTCTGAAAGACCATTTTGTGCTTCTGCATTAAGGGGATCATTTTGCAAGACCTGTCGATATTTGGCTTCAGCATCGCTGTATCTTTGCAACTTAATCTCAATAGCCGCGACAAAAAGAATTACATCTCTTGAGGTAGAAGACAATCTCATCGCCCTATTTGCATAGTTAAAAGCATAATCAAAGTTATTATTCAGGTAATGTATTTTTGCCAATAACAAAATTGCATCAATATAGTTAGGATTAATCTCAATAGCTCTCATTAAGTTATCTATTGCTTCGTTATATTCTTCTAAAAAAAAATCTCTATTTGCCTGATTATAGTAATCAACTGCAGTATTAGAGTAAATCAGATTACATGTCAATAATAATAATAAAAAGATTATAGTAAATAATTTAGACATCTACAAAACTCCATTTTTATTCATTAGCTAAAAACCTCATTTTAATTGCCTTGATATTTCTACCAATAATAGATTCAATCGTAAAAACCATATTATGATAGGTAACTTTTTCCCCTTTAAGAGGAATTCTGCCGAAAAGCATAAACATTAGACCGCCTAATGTGTCAATTTGATCAACTTTCAGATTGATACCGAGTTGTTCATTTAATTCTTCAATTGTAATTCTTGGATTAATCAGATATGAATGGTCACTCAACTCAATAATATCGTCAATTTCATTATCAAATTCATCCTGAATATCTCCTATGATCTTCTCAACAATATCTTCAAGTGTAATTATTCCCGACATACCGCCATATTCATCTACAACTATTGCCATGTGGCTCTTCTTTTCTCTTAGTTCTATAAGTAAAGCGTTGATAATCTTTGTTTCAGGAATAAAAAACGCCGGTCTGATAATCTTTTCCAATTCAAGTGAGGCACAATTTTTAATTGACTTCAAAAGATCCTTTGTATGAAGAATACCGATTATATTATCAATTTTTTCATTATAAACAGGTAGTCTTGAGTATATTTTAATTGAAAGTGATTGAAGAATGTCCTCAATTGTTGCATCTTTATTTATACCTGTTACATCCACTCTGGGAACCATTAATTCCTTGACTGTTAAATATTTCAAATCTATAATATTTCTTATCATTTTTGAGTCATTATTATCAAGTGATCCTTTTTTTTCAATTTGCTTAATTATATTGTATAATTTTTGCTCATTCTTTTCTTTAAGTGTTTTTAATTTTCTAAATAAACTATTCAATTGTTACTCCAAGCAGTTTCTTATAAATTGAGTTCTCGATAATCCCCATATCACCTGTATTTTCTTCATCATGATCATAACCGATCAAATGTAATATCCCATGTAATACTAAGAAAAAAACCTCTTCTTCAAGTGTTATACGGTTATCTTCCGATTGTTCTTTAGCTTTATCAATAGAAACTACAATATCACCAAGGAAATCTTCATTAATAACAAAGTCACCTTCCAATTGAGAAAAAGATAAAACATCGGTTGCTTTATCAATACCTCTATATTCCATATTTAATTTACGAATAGAATCAGAAGTTGAAAAAAGTAATGATAATCCTTTGTCTTTTAAATTCAATTCTTTTAAAACCCCTTTTATCCACTTTTTTGCTGCTTTTTTCGAGATTTCAGTATTATTAACAGACCTTTCAAATTCAATCAATATTTTTTGTTTCATTATCATTTTCCCCGTTAAAGTCTTTAGTTCTATTGCTTTTTTCACTTTGTTCCGGATACTCTATTCTCGAATGATACATGCCTACAAGAACTCTAAAAAAAACTTTTTTAATCTTTGTTAAGTCTTTTAATGTTAAACCGGATTCATCTAGATGTCCCTCTTGAAATTTTTCATCAAAAATTTTATCAATAGTTTTTTCAATTTTTTGAGCTGTAAAGTGTTTCAAAGATCTGCATGTTGCTTCAACCTGATCAGCCAGAAAAACAATTGCTGATTCGGGAAACTGAGGGTTTTTTCCGTTGTAATGAAAAAATTCTTTCCCCACCTCCCCTTTTTCCGGTTCATTGGTTTTTAATGCGAGTTCATAAAAATATCTAATCAAACAATTACCATGATGTTGCGCTATAATACCAATAACCTCTGCCGGAAATTTTGCTTTAACAGCCCTGTCAATGCCGGATTTTAAATGTCCCTTAATAATTGAAACCGACAATGTTGGTTTTACAAGGTCGTGTTTGTTTAAGTCAGTTTGATTTTCGATAAAGTAATCCGGATTCTCTATCTTGCCTATGTCGTGATAATAGCCGCCGACTCTTGCCAGTAATCCGTTAGCACCAATCTCAATTGCTGCTGATTCACTAAGATTACCTACAACAATTGAATGATGGTATGTTCCTATTGCATTGATAAACAGATCTCTTATTACCGGTGACGACAAATCTGAAAGTTCTTGAAGTCTAAATATTGTCGGCGAATTCAACGATAACTCTCCTATTGCGATTAATCCGATAGCAAATAATCCTGAAAAAAGACCGTTAAAAACAGATATCACAGACAGATAAACAACATTTATAGTGCTTTGATCAGAATTTAGATATATAAATAAAGCAATAATACAATTAATCAGAGACATTTTTAAACCGGCTATAAGTAAATCAACCCTTTTTTTTACTCTCGAAATAGTAAATACGGAACTTACTCCCGATGCAAAAACAAATATAAATCCATAATTATTATAATCAGACAACACAAAAAACATAAGAGACAAAATAACGGAAAAATAGCTCGATATTGATTTTGAAAAGAGAAATGCCAGTGTAAATGTAAATGCAGAAATCGGAAGAAAAAAACCAAAATAAGTTGATGATTTATCAAAGCCGAAATAAACCGGTAATGATATAAAAATAATATATGAAATTAGTAAAGAACTTAAAAAAACGGTATTTCTAACCTTAGAAAAAAAAGAAGGATCGAAGTAAATAATGTAAAAATAAGAGAATATAATAATAGCTACCGTAAAAAGTGTTACAGATATAGATTTTTTTATATTTAAATAACCACCTGTTGTGTTCATAATTGCCGTTACTTTATTAATGTTATCTTTTGTAACTATTTCACCTTTTTTAAGAACAATCTCACCTATCTCAATTATCTTATAAACCGGTTCTGCTGATCTGAGTGAATCTTCAATCAAGCTTTCCGTTAACTCTTTATCAAAACGGAGATTTGGTTCAAATAACTGATCTATCAAGACTGTTAATTCCTGATTTTCTGATTGATTCAATATAAACCCGTTCAACTCAATACTATTGATAATCTCTTCTATTGCTTTGCCTTTTGTAAAAATAGAGCTGAATGATTTAATTTCATCATAATCAATACCTTGTTGAGAAGATCTGATAATTATTCCTGATGCATCAAGTATTTCAACAGATCTTAACCCCCTTGTTTCAATTATACCAATACTTTGAGCAACTTGCAGCGTTTCAATAATACTATCTAAAAAGAGAGATTCATTATTTTTAATTTGATTATAAAGATTTTCAGATAATTCAAAAGAAAATCCATATTTTTCAATATTTATCTGATCTAAATTACTTGTATCAGATATTTCCACAAACAACTGTTTAATTTTATTTATTTCAGATTCTGAGTGAGCGTTATCAATAAAATAAACAGGAGGCGTAGTTAATTTGATTAATTCAAGCTTCCGGTTTGTTGCTTCCTGATCAATATAACTAACTTTATTGCCGGCTTTAAGATCAAATTCAAGTTTTTCTCCAATTGAAGGTATAACCCCATTACCGGCCGGATGAAAAAGAATTATTATATTTATTGTAATAAACAATAAAATAACTATTAATATTTTTTGAATTGTTTTTATTGAAAATCGTGAATTAAATGTGAAAGATTCAAAATACTTAAGCTTTTTCATGTTTTTCATATGCACTTACTATTTTTTTTACTAACGGATGTCTTACAACATCTTTCTGTTCAAATTCCATAATACCAATCTCATTTATATTTTTTAGGATATTTATTGCTTCAACAAGTCCGCTTTTTTTCTTAAACGGAAGATCTATCTGAGTTATATCTCCTGTTATAAAAAGTTTTGAATTCTCGCCTAGTCTGGTTAGAAACATCTTCATTTGATTGCTTATTGTATTCTGTGCTTCATCAAGTATAATTATTGAATCATTGAAAGTTCTGCCGCGCATATATGCTAAAGGTGCTATCTCAATTTGCCCTTGAGAATAAAGCTTTGAATAAGTCTCACTGTCAATAAGCAAATTAATCGAATCAAATAATGGCATTATATACGGATTTATTTTTTGTATATAATCCCCCGGCAAGAAACCCAAGCTTTCACCTGCTTCAACAACCGGTCTTGTTAGAACAACTTTTTTAATTCTTTTTTCTAAAAGTTCCTTTATTGCGTATGCTATGGCAATAAAGGTCTTACCCGTTCCCGCAGGTCCGTATGCAATCACAATATCTCTTGTATTCAAAAGCTGAATATAAATTCCTTGATTCAAAGTCTTTGGATTAATTACCTTCTTTGATCTGGAAATATCAATATTGGTGTTCATAACTGTCTTAATATCTATTCCGGTACAATTATCTATCTCTTTATAGATCGCTTCTATCAAAGTTCCGTAAATATTACCTTTATTTTCAGCTATAGAAATAAGGTTATGGAGCAGCCTGTTTACCCTGTTTTCAATATCATCATTAAAAATAAGCTCATTTCCTCTTGAATATACATCGTATCCTGTTATCGTTGTGATTTTCTTGAGGTTTTTTTCATTTATCCCACATATCTCCATTAAGATATCTGAGTTATCAATAATTATTGTATGAGTTTCCATATTGAATGGTAAATATAGACCAAAAAATGTAAAAAGTCAAAATAAATTCAATCGTGTGGCTATTTAATTATTTTATGTATCATTTAATGCTTTTTCTATCTCCTCAATTAAATCCTCAACACTTTCTATTCCTACAGATAACCTTAAAAAATCCTCTTTTATTCCCGCTTTTTTCTTTTGTTCTGAAGTGAGGTTTCTATGGGTTGTCCCTGCCGGATGAATTATCAGTGTTTTAGTATCGCCAATATTTGTTGTATGTGATAAAAGTTTAACAGAATTAACAAATTTCTTACAGGCCTCATAACCGCCTTTTACTCCAAAACCTATCATTGCTCCATAATATTTATTAAAATACTTTTTTGCATTTAAATGTGTCGGGTGATCATTAAATCCCGGAAAACAAACCCAAGCTATCTTTGGGTGATTCCTTAGATATTCTGCGATAGATTGTGCATTCCGGCAATGCCGCTCCATCCTCACATGAAAACTTTCAAGTCCATGTATGAGCATATAAGCATGAAAAGGAGCCATACACCCCCCGGTATTCATAAGTACTTTTGCCCTTAAACGACCGCTGAAAGCTTTTTCTTCAAATTTTTCATAGAAATTTTGTCCGTTAGCAGCTTCTTCATAGATAAGCGGATACCTAAAGCTGTCAAATTTATAGGTTCCGGAGTCTATCACTACCCCGCCGATAATATTACCATGCCCTTCAAGATACTTTGTACATGAATGGATAATAAAGTCTGCACCATAGTCAATTGGATTGCATAGATAAGGTGTTGCAAGTGTATTATCAACGGCAAGCGGCAGATTATTCTGCCGGCAAATTCTTGCTATACCGTATAAGTCCGGAACTGTAAGCCCGGGATTTGCTAGGTTCTCAACAAAAACAAGTTTTGTTGTAGATGATATTTTAAGAGTATCTGTATTTGTAGGATCAAAATAATCAGTTTCTATCCCTAATTTCGGCAAAGTGTCATTAAGAAGTCCCGCTGTTCCTCCGTACAAATAACAGCCTGCTGATATCCTGTCACCTTTCTGAAGAAAATTAAGGATAAAACCTGTTATGGCCGCCATACCTGATGCAAAACAAACAGCATTCATCCCTTTCTCTAAAAGAGCAATTCTATTTTCTGCTTCTTTTACTGTTGGGTTGTCTATCCTCATATAAATATGCCCCTCTTCATTAAACGAAAAAAGGTCAGCTGCATTATCAACAGAATCATACATAAATGCTGAGCTCTGATACAAGGGAACTGCCCTTGCTTTACAATTTTTAAACGGATCGTAGGTTCCATGAACACAATTGGTTTCAAAACGGTATTTTGACATATTTTAATCCTAAAATAATTTTATTTTATTAATTGGGTAGCTATTAAATACATCTTAACATTAATTATAATTATTTGTAAGTTGATAACTTTAATTGATTATACATTTTTTTTATAATATAAGTGGTTGAATTTGTACGATGCAATCAAAAATAACGCCTCAACTATCTGATTTAAGATGTGTTTATTTATATACTACTTAAAGTTAAATACTGTAAATGAGCTTGCAAAAATAAATTCTCACCACATAATTCTTTCATTTTTTATTAGTCTTGAATTTTTTTACTTATTAATTTATATATTATCGATACAGGATAAAAATATGAGCATTAAAATATTATCAGCAAATAAAAAAGCCGGTTTTGAATATGAGATAATTCAAAGATTAGAAGCAGGAATGGTTCTTGCCGGAACAGAAGTTAAGTCTTTAAGGGATGGCAAATGTTCGCTACAAGAGGGGTATGTTATTGAAGATGATAACGAGATTTTTGTAAAAAACATCACAATTCCCGAATATAACAAGGGTAATATAACAAATCACGACCCATTGAGATTAAGAAAACTGCTTTTACACAAAAAAGAGATTACATTTCTCAAAAAGTCAATTAAAGAAAAAGGAATAACCTTGATCCCTTTAAAGATTTACCTCAAAGGGCATAAAATAAAATTAGAGATCGGACTATGTAAAGGTAAAAAACTACATGATAAAAGAGACTCAATAAAAGAAAGGGATATCAAAAGAGATCTTGATCAACATAAAAAACGGGATTTCTAAAATAAAAAGCCCGAATGTTAAACAAACGGGCAAATATTTTTTATAAAGGGCGCATCAAAGGAAACAATACGACCTCTCTAAGGTTTTCCTGATCAGTCAAAAGAGCAACAAACCTGTCAATCCCCATACCCCAACCGGAATTCGGAGGCATCCCATATTCCATACATAAAACAAATTCTTCATCAAGAAACATAGCTTCTTCATCACCTTTTTCCCGCTCATCCATTTGCTTTTTAAGTCTGTCCAACTGATCGATCGGATCAACAAGTTCTGAGTAAGCGTTAACAATCTCCCATGTATTTACCACAAGCTGAAATCTATCTGTAATCAATTCATTATCATCATTTTTCCTGGCAAGCGGAGATAGATCTATGGGATGATGTATTAAAAATTGCGGGTTAATCATATTAGGTCTAGCAACCTTTTTATATAATTGATCAATAAGGTTTCCCCTGCCTATTTTATTAAAATTAACATCCTCAAGTTTAATATTTTTTGATTTAATAGCTTTAACAAGATCATCTTTTGTCGGACAAAGATCAATATCAATATCTGCATGTTTTAGAATTAATTCTCTAAAACTGTATCTGGGCCATGTACCGGAAAAATCAATCTTAGTCCCATTATAGACCAACTCTAATGATCCGTTTATCTCCATAAGTATATGTTTAAAAAGTTTTTCTGTAAAATTCATGTTATCTTCAAAATTCCAATAAGCGGCATAGAATTCAAGAAGAGTAAAGTCTTGAAGATGACTAGGGTCCATTCCTTCATTTCTGAAAGATCTTGCAAACTCATATACCCTGTCAAATCCGCCGGTTATACATCTTTTAAGATATGTTTCTGGTGCTATCCTAAGATACATATCTATATCAAGTGCATTATGATGCGTCTTAAAAGGTTTAGCCAGAGCACCGGATGGTTTAGTTTGTAAAACAGGAGTTTCTACCTCAAGAAAATCATTATCATTAAGATAATTTCTTATGGTATTGATTATTTTAATCCTTTTTTTGAATCTTTCTCTCGAATCAACATCCATTATTAAATCAAGATATCTTTGTCGAGATCTTGCTTCAAGGTCAGTAATCCCGTGAAATTTTTCAGGAAGAGGTCTTATCGATTTTGATAAAAGTTTATAATCATCTGTGTTTAAAGTAATCTCACCTTTATGAGTTTTAAATATTTCTCCCTTAACATAGATAAAATCCCCAATATCAATCATCTTATTAAAAAAAACAAATTTATCTTCCAGTTTTGTTTTTTCAAGAGCTATCTGCATTCTACCGTAAAAATCTTGAATTGTGGCAAAAATTAGCTTACCAAAATCCCTTTTCAGAACTACCCTACCACACAATTCAACTTCTTTTGTTCCGATTTCCAATGTTTGAGCTTTATCAAGATAACAAGTTCTGTCGCATCTGTCTGCAAAAGGATTAACACCGGCTTCTCTTATTTTTGCAATTTTTTCTATCCTAACACTTCTTTCATCGCTATTTTGTACCATCGTAAATACCCTTTTTAAATTTATTAGAGCACCTCGAAATACCTGCTTTGTATTTTATCTTATGTGATTTTTTTTACAGACAAAAAGACGAAATTGCAGTATATGCCGGCGTTTTGCGCACCAAACGGTATTCTGCACATCATGTACCTTACTCGGTTATATGAGGATTTCGGCAATGAAGTATGTAAAAAAAATAACAAGGAGAAACACCGAATGAGGTATTTCGAGGCGCCAATTACTTATATAAAAAAAAACTGATTTCATCAATGATTTTTTTATTGATATATTAATTAAGTGAAGTGTTAAGATTAGAAATCCCCTCAATCTCCTGTTGTATTCTTAAATGTCGTTTACACAGTTCAAGACTTCTCAAAGCAGGTGTGAATGTCCTATCATTAAATAATATATTTTCGAGTAATGGTATTGCTTCACTGTATTTCCCTTGATTCATTAATCTTACTGAGCTGAGATATTGATTACTTATCGTTACAAACTTATCTTTTCTGCCGAAATCACCCATTTTTATCGAAGCAGAAACACTAAATTTAAAAAGATCAGAAAAATCAGGATTGTAAATTACCGTTATATTAAAGTCATCAAATCTTATATTCATACCTAGTGAAAATGAAGGATTTGATTTTATTGCGAAACCACATAATAATGCAGTAAATGGCGTAAAATACCATTCTACACCCGATCTAACACACCAATTTTTATAAGTAAGATCCGTATAATTTATTAACATTTCAAAATCAACACTCATCAATAATGTATATATCGGCTTATACGCTATACCAATGCTTAGTGAGGTAGGAGGTGGTTCATTTTGCACAAAAGGTCCTAAATTTCTAGCCGCAAAACCAATAGAAAAATTAAATTCTCTATGACTATACCCTTTTAATAGATTAAATCTCGACAATATACCAAAATCAAAAACCACACCAACACTCGTTTGATTTGAAATAATAGTGTCAGGAACACCGTAAACAAATAGTTTTATGTTCGCACCAATTGATAAACCAAAAAAATCATAATTTCTAAAGAAATTATAGGCAACATTGAAAGTATAAACAGAATAATTGATTACACCGGAACCTGTTATATCTCCAAAATTATCGTATCTGTCAAATGGAATATATAATACACGGGAACCAAAGCCTACCCCAAGATCATTAAATCTCATTGTAAATGCTAATGTGTTGTAGTTTACATCGCCAAGTATTTTGCTGTGACTAAAAAAAAGCTCGGTATAATCAAGAGATGATGTTCCGGCAGGATTTGATTCGATAGTATTTATATCATCTGCAACCGCTGTAAATGCCCCTGAGAATCCTACATCCCTTCCACCGTATGACATATTTAAAAACGGGAAAAAATTAGTTCCGTAATCTCCGGATATCTCAAGGAATGCTTTTTCAAGATTAAGATATGTTTGAAGAAAATTATTTTCAAAATCGTCTGAAAAGATCAAACGAGGGGTATTAATGGATATTATCACTATAAAAAGAAAATATTTCTTAAATAAGCTCATATCTCAATTATATACTCATTTATCGAAAAGATCAATATAATTTAATCTATGTAATTTCAAAAATCTTTAATTATGGGTTTGATCTCAGCATCGATCGCTTACTTTGTATCTAAAAAAACTACAAATATGTTTTTAAAAAAATAAATTTGTACCCTTTTTATTCCAAATGTAATATAAAGTATTGTTTAATTGGCTTATTTATTGTATAAAGGCGTATTGTTTAAATAATTGGGAGCATTTGATAAATGTCTGAACCGGAGAAAAAGAACGAAAAGCTCGAACCGATAACCTTGATTGACAAAGTTGTGGAGTTCTTTACAGGTTTGACTAGTGAAGATCGGATCAAACAACGAAAACTCAAAGATATAAATAGCCGGGTTTTAAGACACAAATTTAAATTCTATAATTATAAAAAAGATCAAGTAAATCCTCAATTTGGTGCATATATATATGATATTTATAGAATATCTCAAAATTTCTCTAATTCTTTCAATATTAAAGTAAGATCAGCATCAATTAAAGAATTCATTATTAATGAAATATCATCAAAAGAACAATTAAAATTCTTTGAAGAATTATCCGAAGAAAAAATCAGAACAATGCTTTTAAAATCTGATAACCTTAAAATGTCTATTGATAAATTAAAAAACATACTTCAGAACTATGTAAAATCATTTGATATAGAAGAGATAAAAATGATTAATACAACATATAATCAAATTTCAGATTTTTCTAATCTTATCAATTTTGACTGGTATTTTCTTATTCATAAGTTTGATTCGAATATTCAAGAGGGCAGCTTTAATTATAAACCAAATTTTGAAACCCTCGACGCAAAGTATGTAATAGATGAACTTATACCGCTTGTTGACTATTTGTACACAATTGATTTTAACAAAGATTTTAACCATGTAATCAGATATATACAAGTTTCTAATGAAGATCAAACCCTTGTTCAGCTTTTCAAAAAACTATTACAGTTATTTAGAAATATGAAAAGAGATGATCTTATTCTCGATATTATCAAACTGATACAAAAAGACCCGTATTTTGAATATAAAAAATTTCCTTCTGATTCAAGGATAATACAGGATTCCATTTCAATTCTCCAGCAAACAGTACAGCAAACAGTACAGGATTGTATAAAAGAGATTGAAAAAGACAAAATCAATAAACTTTTGATGGAAATATTTAGAACTTCAATTATAGTAAGACTAAAGTATTATACACAGACTACAAATGATCAAATTCAGAAAGCCGGAATGAAAGGTTTTACCTATATTGATCCGTTGAACTACCTAAAGGCCTTTTTACTTGATTTTTGTAAAAGCGATCTCAAAAAAAGAATAGATCATCTTATAATAAAAGGTGAATGGCAATCAGCCGCTTTATCAAGCGATTATTCATCCTCTCTTGAGGCAATTAATAAACTCTCAGATGATGTAATCGAATTCGATAATAAGTGTAGTGAAGACGAAAGGATCGGTAAAGAGATCAAAAAACTTATACACGCCTCTAAACATGATATTAAAGCTAAACAGCTTTTAAAGCAAGTAATATATACAACCGACAATGATGGTCAAAAATTGTTATTTGAATCAATAAAACTATTAACTATTCTTTTAGGTAAATTAAAACTTCTCTATGATGATTATAAACAAAAAGCCCCAAAAATGATTATTAATTTTCATAAAATTAAATGGGACTTCGGTTCAAGCGATTTTAATGAGGATTTCCCTGCCGTGTTGAAAAAAATATCAAATTTCATCATTTTAATTAAGAACTTTGCTAAAGAACAAACAACAGAAAAAACTCCAAATAAATAATTTTTTTTAAATTTAAAATCATTCAATCATTCAATCACTCTACCTACTTCATAAAAAAGCGGGGTGTTTGAGTTATTTAAATAGAAGTCCAGTTTATTTAGTATATCTGAAAATATATTGCTATTAGACCTCATTGAAGTCCCCGAAAAGACTGAATCCCAAAGACCGGGTGGCGTAGGATAAGATACAATTGCGTACTCTTCAATTCCATTTTGTATTGAGGCATATCTTATAGTATCATATAAACCGCCAATCAAATCAGCCAATCTATTAGAAACAGCTTGCTCTCCTGTCCAAATTCTTCCTTCTGCAAGCTCATTAATTCCTGCTTCTGATATATCTCTATTAGAAGTAACCCTGAATTTGAACTCATCATATATTCTATCCATAGAATGCCGTAATAAAGCGATCTCTTCACTACTTGGCGGTCTTGAGGGGCTGAAAATATCATCCATACTATATTTCTTAATTGTCTCAAAATTGATACCTAATTTTGTGCTTAATTCAGAATAATTAGCGAGAATTGATACAACTCCGATAGAACCGGTTAATGTTGATCTATTGGTAAAAACGCCATCACCGACACATCCTATATAGTATCCTCCGGATGCGCTAATTGTTCCAAAACTAGTATAAACCGGTTTATCTTTCTTTAATTCATTTAAAGCAGAATGAACCATCTCACTTGCGAGAGCACTTCCTCCCGGTGAGTTTATTCGAACAACAACAGCTTTGATCGAATCATCGGCTTTTATCTTTATAATATCATTAATAATTGATTTGGCGCCGGCGTAATCTTCATTAAACGGTGATGATCCTGAGTAATCATCAATTATTGTTCCGTCAATATATAGGACGGCGATTTTTGTCTGTTTATTTGTTTTACTTAGCGTTTTTGAATAATTATAGATTGATACCGGGTGTTTCCAGTTTTCACCTTCCAGAACATTCATTAAAGAATAATAATCTGCAGTAGCATCAATCAGATTGTATTCTATCGCATTATTTGCATCAGCCATAATAAGTGCGTTCTCCTGTAGAAGATTGTATATTGTGCTTGATTCAATATTCCTGTTGGCAGAAACTGTGTCAATATAGATACTTAGATAGCTATCCAGAAAATTTTTATAAGAACTTCGCAGATTATCACTCATATCAGATCTGACATAATTTTCACCGGTACCCTTAAAGTCGCCCGAATGTATTACATTAAAATCAAGACCGATATTATCAAATGCTTCACCAATATATGGTATAGTCATAGCATAACCTTTTATTGATAAACTTGCAGAAGCTGTCTGCGGCATATAAATTCTATCTGCATAGCTTGACAACAGATAGTTTGAGTTGTTTCCCCTTGAAAACCACGCTATGACTTCTTTATTATTGAATTTAAAATTCTCAATTGCAATCCCGATCTCTTCAATATGAGTTCTTGAATAACCGGTTAGATCTCCATTGATTAATAAACCTTGAATATTTTGATCGACCGCCGCTTTCTTTATTGACTCAAGAATTTTTGATAATTCCATTACTCTGTTGTTACCTGCAAGAAAATCCGGTATATCAGATACCGGACGCTCTTTAATATCCCCCTCAAAATCTATGACAAGATATGAATCCGGTCGAACAATGAGTTGTGAACTGTTTGCCGCAATAATTATGATAAATACTACAAGAAAAATTAAAGTTGTAATACCTGCACCAAAACCTGCTATAAATAAGAATATTTTACCCGATGATTTTGACATTAATAACTCCGATTATTATAATTTATTTTTTTTGTTTTGCCATATCCTGAAGATTATCAAGATAATTATTTAAAAGTTCTTTATAGTCTAAAGGTATCATTTCCTGATCAAAAATTATACCAATACCAAAAATATCTGTTCGCCCGGTTATTTCCTCATGTCTTATTGCAGTACCGGTAAGGAATATTTCTTTACTATTGGTTTTGACAATCAATAATTGAACCTTTTTATTCATGATAAACTTTGGTACACACGCAAGAATAAACTGTGAGCCGGATGCGGATATATCTTTGATTATTACCGGTCTTTTTATATTATCTATTAATGCAATTGTTTTATTGGATTTTAACCCCATATCTGCGGCAATCTTTTGATCAAGAGAGATACGGATATCTTTTCTTTTTTCAAACATATCTGCCGAATTAAAAATCTTACCTATTATTTCAATTAAGTCATCCGGCGGTTTTTGAGTAAACCGCAATGAAACAATAAATAAATTTGGACCACCGCTGTATGAATTATATCCTGTAACAAGTGCCGGTACAAAAAAAGCTATTGATGATTTATTCTCATGTGTTATAAACGACATTCTTAAACTCGCGAAATTCTTAGCTGTTTTTAAATGTTCAAATGACTTAGAATCCATAGAAACAATTATTTTAGAGGAACTCATGGAACATGAGTAAACAACGCAAGACCACTGCTCACCTTTTACTTTAAGAAAAACCTTTTTCGCCTCAAGACCGATCATAGATATTACAGATTTATTGAAAGCTAGTTCTTTGTCTTTATAGAGTTCATAATATTGAGTTAGCCGTTGATTCGGTAAAGTAGCCATTTTATCCCACTTATTAAATTTAAAAACCAAGAAAAATATAGTATTTTTATCAATAATTATCAAGTTATTTCTAAAATAGAGGTTGCGAATTTGAGATTTGTTAAACAATCATTGTTTAATGGTTAGCTTTAGAGCATCAACAATGAGATCGTTAGCTAAAATAGATACAAGATTAATTAAATGATCATCCTCATTATTTTTCTTCATCTCATTTACAATACCGGCGATAAAAAGCGACCTTTTATCCTGTTTCAAATCCAATAAAGAACTTAATATTTTGGAAAGTGAATCGTCTGGATCATTGATAATCTCAGCCAATAGTATGAGGTCTTCTTCGGTTTTTTTATTTTTGCTCATAATAAATCTCCAAAAGTTTATAGGGTACATATATTATCATATAGTTAATTCACGCGCGTGAATCAATCGAAAGATTAATGTGTATTATATTCTGCAATATCTAATCCTGAAAATCTTTCAATCCTTCTGGTTATGCCCGTTCTCAGGATTTCATTATCTCCAAATATAAACACCTTGTTTATCGCCCTCGTAACCGCAGTATATAGCATCTCTTTCGTATTTAAATTAAAATCTTTAGCCGGTAATATTAAAATAATATCATCAAAACCTGACCCTTGACTTTTATGTACTGTAATCGCAAAACCGTAATCAAATTGTCTTATTTCCGATATCGCTATTCTGATAATTTGATTATCTCTTTTCACACATATATAATCTTTCCCGTTATTGTCTGTTATTATTATTCCGTTATCACCATTAAAAACATTATAATTATAGTTGTTTGTTGAAATTATTACAGGAATACCCGATCTATTTTTATATATAGATTTATTTAAAAATAAATTAAGTAATTTATTATTGATATATTCGATCCCACAATAACCTTCTCTTGTATAACAAAGAATTCTCATTCTATCATACACTTGTAAAAGACGACTAATGTAATCATCAGACACAGAATTATTTTCAATATGATTTTTGATATTAGATATCATATCAATCATTCCGCTATCAATAAAATAATGAATAAAATATTTCTCAATAAAAGAATCGATTGAACTTTTATAATTAATATCCGGTTTGATTAATGCTATACTGTTGCTCCTAAACAATAAATTGTCAATACTTTGAACTTCAATTAATTCTATACATGTGTGATCCATACTATTTATCGAATCCGCAATATTCATAATATTTTCATTTTTTGATCTATTGTTTCCTTTTAAAAACACAACCCGATCTTTTAAAAATGAATTTTTTTGTTCAGTAAAATATGCTGTATCTATACCAAGTTTTTTAAAAACATCCAATACTTCTGTACTGTAATTGATATCTGTTTTATCGGGAACAAAGCCATAAAAGACATTCCCGGCATCAACAGATGGTAATTGATCAGAATCACCAACCAGAATTAACTTACAATCATTATCAATTGCATTAAGTAAAGAACCCATAAGTATTACATCGATCATTGATGATTCATCTACTATTATTAGTTTATAAGGCAATAGGTTATCAGGATTATATTTGAACCCTTTTGTATATGATGAATATTGTAGCAATCTGTGAATTGTCGATGCCGAGAATTCTTTTGTTGTTTCTAGTTTATTGTTAATTGATGTGGTAAGTAAAAATGCCGCTTTTCCGGTAGGCGCAATAACAGCAATATCTGATAAACTATAAACATTCTCCGCAAAGAATGATACTATTGATGCAATTGTTGTAGTTTTACCGGACCCGGGTCCGCCGGTTATAACAATAAAATTCTTTAATAAAGAGAGTATTAAAGCCATACGCTGAGAATCATTTAGATTTAAGAAATCTTTTTTGCTAAAAAAATAATTTAGTTTAATAAAAAGAGATTCCTGCAGGTCAATAAAATTATCACTTGATATCCGTTTTGTTATGAGTTCCTTTAAAATGAGTTCATTTTTGTAGTACATCTGAAAATAAATATAATACCCGTCAAAACACTTAATCAAATAACACGGAATATTTTTAACGGTATCTGACGAGATCAGAGAGGAATACTCACCCACAATAATTTGTTGAATTATTAAATCAAAATTAATAGATTTATAATTCAATTTTTCCATGATCATATATGTAAAATCAGATTTTAATAATAATGAACTGCTTCCCCTGTTAAGAGATGATATTGCAGCAATTAGCATAACATAAAGTTCCACAGAGTTAATTTCACTTATCTCAAAAAGGTCGTTAATCAGATCAACATCTGAATCAATAAGTGATATTTCCCTGAGAAAGGATTTATCATTCAATTGTTGTGAAAAATATTCCGTCGTTATTCTTTTCATTTATCCCTCTTACAAAAAGATAAAAAATTCCGCCGATATTTGCGGAATTCCCCGCTCTGTTTTTAATATGTTTTAACAGAGCTTTATTGTAGATTGTATATTGCAGATTATAGTTTTTCTTGTTAATTTCATTTGACATATCTTCCGGTTTGTATGATGAAAGTTTGTTTGTTTTCCAGTCAACTATATAATATTTTTCTTTCCATTTAAATATTAAATCAATAGAACCGGTCATAAATCGGCTAACTTCAACTGTATCTTCAGTATTAGATTTATAATAGAATTTCTGTTCTTTTGCCAATTCATTATTCTCAATTATTGTTAATCTCAAACCATTACCGAGATCTTTGTTTATTGTCTTTTTAATGATTTCAAACAAAGAATCCCTGACTGTTTCAAAATCAAAGTTTTTTTTGTACCTGAATACTTTAGCACAATATATTTTTATTAAAGTATCAATTGAACTATGATCATATTCTCCTTTATTAAATTCTTTAAAATCAATTTGCTCCATTATTGAATGAAATAGATTTCCTGTCTCAGCAGAGGACGGTAATTCAAACTTATTTTGAATATCAAAGATATTATCATCAATATCATAAAATTCGTTTTCATTTCCAGTATCATCTTCACCGAAAAATTTTGGTGACGCTTTTAATACGGATGTTTTATTGTAGCGTACTTCGGATGAAAAAGAAGAAATGATTCTTGATCTGTTCTTTACAACCTCTTTTATTGAATTAATATCAAAATTAAAAATATTCGTAACAACAGATTTACTATTTACATCATTTAATTGGTTATCTTGTTTCTCATCGGTAATTTTAAGAGGCTGATTACAATCATAAGCAATTTTTTTATATATTGCAGTATTGATATTGATTTTATTAAATGCTTCAGTAAACAAGGAAATTACCGGAGAAATAAATTTATTCGCTTCCAAGGAAGATTTTGATGGCGTTTTAGTAAGCAAAGGTATATATAATCGATAGATTGCTCTGGTAAATCCGACATAAAACAACCTTTCAAGTTCAGCTTTTCTATTATTTAGATTATTATTTTTGTTTTTTTCAGATTTAATCAGATCATAACAAGTACTCTCACCATCAAAAAACTTAAACCAATCCCGTGTTTTAATCTCAGAAAAACCGCCGGCAATATACACGATAGAAAACTCAAGCCCTTTTGAAGCATGCAAAGTCATTATTTTAACTGATTCATCATCAGTTTCTATAGTATGAATATCTGAACTTTGATCATCTTCTTCTTTAAAATTTATACGGGAATGCAGATTATTTGTTAGATCCTTTATCGAAAAATCCTCATTATAAGCCTTATCTGATAATTGTTTTGATATTTGTAAAAAATTTGCGATTGCTCTTTCACCTTTTGTTTTTAATAATAACCGTTTAAATAAACCGCTTTCATAGAATAGTGAATTGAACAGTATTGCCCAATCCCTTTTTTGAGCAATAATACTCCAATCTTCAAAGTACCTCTCAAATATGTTAGTATCCTGACCATCAGGGTTTAAACATATATCTTCAATTTTAATAGAAAAAAAACGGGTAAGCAGGGCTTTTCTAAAATTTGATTTGTTATCAAACTCAGATAACGCCTCTAAAATATATAATAGCTCAAGTGCCTCAACAGATTGATATAAACCATCTTTCTTGTAATAAGAATATGGGATTCTTGCATTTCTAAAAGCTTCTTCTATAAAACGAGCCTCTTTTCTGTTCTGAACGAGAACACAGAAATCAGAGTATTTAAGTTGTTTTTTTTCTTTATCTTTTGTAATAACCTCAATCTTGTATGATAAGACCCTATTAATCTCTGTAGCCGTAAAACAGGCAAACCTTCTCCTCGCCTCATCAGATTTTATATCAGAACCAAGATCTATACCATTGACAAACAATCTTTCATCAATATTCTCAATCATAACTGAATGACTAGAAGGACTTAGCGAGTGTTTATAGTCAAGTCGAAATTTATCGGAATCTGAATTTGCAAACCAGTAATTATCAATATTCTTGTTAAACATCTCATTAAATCCGGCTACAATACTTGGAGTTGATCTCCAATTAGTGTCTAAGTAGAAGTAATTACCGCTGAATTTTTCGACAATATCTTCTCTTGCCCGATAGTATGCATATATATCTGCACCTCTAAACCCATAAATTGCCTGTTTAGGATCACCGACTAAAAAAAGTGTATTAGAAGATGTATTCTCCATAAAAAGTCGATAGAATATCCTCCATTGAACCATATCTGTATCTTGAAACTCATCAATTATTGCTGCGGAAAATCTTTTTCTTAAAGTTTTGAGAAGAGTGTTATCTTCATTATATAATGTTTTGTAAACGATGTTCAACATATCATCAAAACTTATTTGAGCATTTTTTCTTTTGTGTTCATAAGAGAGTTTCTTTAACTGATAAACAGTATTTACTTTTAATTGATTTTGTAAAATAATATAATCTTCTATCATAGTTATGATCTCTGTCAAAAGATTATCAATCAAAATTATCGGCTCACTCGGTGTTTGTCCCTTTTTATATTTTGATGTTAAATATCCGCATTTTATCTTCTCTTTGTTAATGTTAAACAAAAGGTATCCAAGATCTGAGAGTTTTCCGTTTGATAAAAAAAACAACCTTATAAGTTCTATTACCCGTATAAACTTATCAATACTATTGATTGATTGATACTCACCTGAATCAATTAAATATTCCCGAATTTTATTATTTTTAAAAAATGACAAGAGATATCTATTTTCCTTTAATGATTGTGATTTTTTAATGAATTCTGATATTGTTAAAATAATATCAGAGTTAAATTCAGGAATAATCCTATCTTCTATTCCTTCTTCAAGATTATAAACCATTGAAAGTTTTATAACAGTTTCTTCCCATCTAGAATCAATGCCGGATATTATGAGTAAATCGGTTAAATTATCTTTGAATTCACCTTTCCAACTTGACCTCATTATATCCTTGAGAATTTTTCTGTAAATATCATAATCATCTACCAGCTTGTTACTAAAAAAAAGCTTATTTTCAAAAGAATAGTCGTTAATGATCGAATAACAAAATCCATGTATTGTATGAATCTCAACTTTGTCAAAATTATTTAGAGCGTTAATTAATTTATCTTTATTATTATTACTGTTATTGATCTCACTCTCTATCTTTGCTTTTATTCTTTGTTTCAATTCACCGGCAGCTTTTTCAGTATAGGTTACTATAAGTATATTCTCAATTCGTAATTTTTTTTCTGTTATAAGTTTAATAAATATTCTTTCGATAGTATATGTTTTGCCAGTTCCTGCTGATGCTTCTATCAATGTGTGTCTATTTAGATCAAATTTATTCCCTATTCTATCAATATCCAATCTTTCCGGATCAACCATCATTTGCCCCATTTTCACAAGAATAAAATATATCCGCTATAGGCATAATTATTTTCTGATAATAATTTAAGGGGTTATCGGGTATATAGTCTTTAATATTCTCAATTACTCTTAATATATCGCTCATTATAAAATCCGAATCGGGATTATCGATTAATTCAAAAAGCTCACCTTTCAGAATTTCATTGATTTTATCATTCTCTTCATCAGACTTGATTATGTTAAAAATATATTTCTTTTTTAGAATATCTATCGGAACAAATAAAAAGTCTTTCTTAAGATATAGATCTAATATTTGATTTAAATAATCAACACAATCTTCTTTTGATATATTATTAAAAAGAACATTCTTGACACCATCTTTCATCGATACAATAACCGAAAATGAGTTGACTCTATATAAACCGGAAGTAATAAGTGAAATATAATATAAATATGGCTCAATTAGGTTATTTATATTAAAATTCTCGTTTCTAATCACAATTAACACTTTATAATTATCATCTGTATCTTTTATTAATAGATCGATTTTACCTGTAAAATTAATACTTTGTCCTATATTATCAATCAAACTAAAATCAATCGCCGGAAGTCCGTTTGATTGTCCTTTATAATTAAATATGGTGTTATTATTCTTTAAGTCTGTTATTGTTTCAGATAATTTATTACTTTCAATACGATGATTTATATTGTTTATCAATTTATGCCTTTCCGCATCTGCAAACGGACCATCAGCAACAAACCCTTTTAAGGTATCATATTTTAAAAACCCGTCAGAATATTTAATCAAATCGATATCATTATTTAATGCTTCAGTAATTATAGTTTTATATAAAATCGATTCATAAAGCGCATCAGTATAAAATGGCTCATTTTCGTCATCTTCAAATCTTTCATTATCATTAAATATGCCGGCAAATCTTCGAAGAGATTGCTCGATAGGGTTCTTAATAAATTTAACTATTTCACTTAATTTAATATCCTGAGATATCTGATTAGAAGAATCTGATATTTTATTTAAGTTATATTGCACCTGTTCATCTTCATTTATACCGGCTTTAATTTTTAGTAACTCAAGTTCATCTAGATTATAGTTTTTTAAAAGCTCAGAATTATTATCTTTCAGATAAACTGAACTAAGAAAATTAATCGGTGTTTTTATTACTTCGATCCTGTTCTTGCGATTAAATATCTTATTATTTACTATGTCAATAACTGCATTTATACAACTTGACGGATATAGTTCTTCGTCCTTTTCAGGATCTCGTGCATTATATGATAATATAAGCTTATCACATGCACTAAAAATTGTTTCTTGAAATATAAAATTATTCAATTCAGTTTTATTGAGTTCCTTACTATAATCTTTGATAAGGTTTAATCCGGAAGGATTATCTCTACCCGGGAACTCATCTGCACCAAGTCCGAGTATGTAAATTATCTTAAAAGGGACAGGTCTCATAGGCATTAACGAAGATATCGTTATCCCCTTTGAAAGGTAACTCCCTCTTCCTGATGGTATTCCGTTTAGAATTGTATCAAAAAATTCACCTAACAGATCAAAATCAGCCCTGAAATCCCCTTTTAACTGATACATATCATCAAGAACAGAAATTCTTTCAAATAATATTGTTCTGACAAATTCTTCAGATTTTTCATTTTCAGAAATTTCAATGTATTTGTTAAACAACTCAACTAATTTATCTCCAAATGGTTTTGAATAATCAATGTTTTTTAAAGAATTAACATCTTTAATTAGGTCATCTACAATTCCGGTTAATAAAAACAATTCATTTTTTTGATCGACAGTAAATATATATGGAATAAAACCATAATAATCATCAAATTCACCTGTTCTTGAAATATTAGGAGTATCCATGATCTTTGATAATCTCAAGCGCTTTAAACCCTTATTCCAAGAAAAGATACTTTCCGGATTTTTATTGTGAAAAATTTTCAAATCGCTGCATAGAGTGTAAAAAACATCAATATCTTTTGTTGTTAAACCAAATTTATTTAAAAACAACTGATTATAAAGAAAATCAAAAATATCTTTTCTTGTTATTCCGTTTTTTGATAATTTTAAAATGGATTTGACTGACTTGCCGTATAGACTGTCATTCCCTGCATTTGAATCTGTTACATTGTAAGGCAATATCTCATTTTTATCAAAAACATATTTTATAGTATTGTAATACTTCCCCATATCGGTAACAAGAACAGCAATATCCTCAGGATTATATTTATTAGTATTAGAATTATTATATATATTATAAATAATGCTGTTATAAACCGTTGATACTTCTCGTTCAATCCCGACTGCACCGGTTATAATCAATGATTGATTATAATCTGTCTCAACGGGTTCAATAATTGTTTGATTATACAGATACTCTTTCAAGGAATTAAGTAAGGTCGTATTATTTAAATTATTTGATTCAGGGTAATTTGTTACAGCTTTGTCAGTAAATATCTCTTTAATTTGTAATAAATTTTTGTCTTTAAAACCCAATGGAGAGATATAATCATTATTATTAACATGGATAGCAACAAGATAAAGTTTAAAATCAATATATGAAGATAGTTGTTTTATAATATTGTAATGAAATCTTGAGATATTAGATAAACCGAATATTCTGATAGAATCTGATGTTTTTTTTTCACACGGATCAGGAGTTAAGAAATTCTTCATTAGTGTGTTTAGATTAACGATTCTTTTACCATTTATAATATTGTTAAAAAGCCCGGTGTCTTTTCCATAAAGAGAGCCATAGATAAATTTTTGAAAATTCTCTTCCTCGGTACCAATTTCTTTTTTATCGTTAAGCCATGATTCTATCATTTCCGGCCTCTTGTATTCGTATTCTCTAAATAGAACACTGAGCTTCTCAGAAAGTTGCCAAATTTTTTTTTGTCTTTCCGCTGTTTTTTCTTCACCGGTATATTTTAATATCCTATCAATTTCACCTTTTGAATTAATTAAAGCATCATTAATTAAATAATATATAGAAAGATTAAGATATGCTGAATTTCTTTTGCTGTTGAGAAAATAGTACCCGTAATTATTAACTAAAGAAGAACGCTCAAGTATATTAAAAAGAGCCCCCTCTAAAAAATAAAATTCCGGAACAAAAAAAATGCCTTGTTTTTCCGTTATATATAATTCAAGATATTTCTGCAGATTTGAATTAGGTATAATAATTTTGGGTTTATAAAGTGGATTTGAATATTCTTTGTCTTTTTCAATGTCTTTTATTAAAATCTCAGAAAGTTCATCTGTGTTTTTTGCATAATTTACTGTTAACATTATTTATTATGCCATTTTTTTAAGATTGCTTTGATTTTAGGGACTATTCTGCCTGTTAATGCCTGATAATTATAATAATCAAGTGATATCGCCCCAACAAAATTATCTATTCGCCTGATTCTGATAATATTTACCAATGAAATAATCAGTGAGATTATTAGAGAATGAACACTCATTAGTGAAATAGCAATCCCTGAAAAAATTAAAATCTCAGCTGACTCTAAAGGAAATCTAACCAGTTCAAACTGAATGTATCCGGTATTAAAATCAATTACTTCTGATTTTTTATTTCTATTGTAATAAATCGATTCCAATAAAATTTTCCCTTGTTTTTCCATATTCTCAATTTTGTATCTTGATATTGACTGGACTAATAATCCAAAGATAAAAAGTGATAAACCGATCGATCTTGGTACAATTTCTAATAAAGAGAAAATAAATATATTTCCAATACCTGCTAAAGAGATCAAATATGAAATAATAAAAATAATTATCAATATCTCTTTATAGAAATCCGGAAGAAATCCGGCTATTTTATTAATAATGTTTTTACTATGTATTTTTTTTGGGGTTCTAATTTTACCTATAAAATCAATTATAAAGTATCTTAAATATAAAAAAAGGAGAAATGCAAAAAGAAAGATATGAATTATGGTAAATATTAAATTTATGTCTTTAAAGAAATACAATTTAATATCTGTAAAACCAAGTAACCGCATCAATATTTTTCCTGTTTATTTTATTTGAAAATCATATATACCTGACCACATATCAATTTTACCCGACTCAACTAATGATTTGGTTTCCAAAGACCTTTCTATCATAAATCTCAGGTGTGAATGTGGGTCAAAACTATATTTGTCAGGGTCATAAGGATAATCCTGTATTATTTTATAATAAACTTTAACCGCTTCATCAAAATCTCCATTGACATATTTTGAGAACGCATCAGTAATAAGATCGTGATAATTTGTATCAGAAATATCACAATTTGCAGAATACTCATCATATATTCCGTAAATTTTTACCGGTCTGTGCATCCCTTTTACCCTAATAATATCAAGATCTGCAAAATAATGACTTTTAGTAAGCTTTTCTTTGAATTCATCTGAAACAATGATTCCGGTGTTATAAACCTTTGTTAATGATTCAAAACGGCTTGACATGTTTACAACTTCACCGATAACGGTATTATCCATTTTACTGGATGAACCGATATTACCCTTTATCACCTTACCGTAATGGATGCCGATTCCGGTTCTTAACTGCTTCCTGTCAATAGTAAACCCGATTAGTGATTTTCTCATATCAATTGCCGCATTCATTGCGTCATCGGGATTATCAAATATTGCCATAAAACAATCTCCGATTAATTTATCAATCTCCCCGTTATTGTCAACAACTATTGAATTCATTGTTGTAAAATACGGATTGAGTATGTTGATTACATCAGATGGAGTTAGTGATTCTGTTAATGCGCTAAATCCTCTAATATCGCTAAAAAGAACAACTAATTCCTTTTCTTCCGGTAATAATTTTGTAGGATCAGTTCCCTCATAGATCTTTTCAACAAGTGACGGTTTAGTATAGGTTTGAAGTATAAACAGTGTTTGCAAGGTTTTATCCCTGTCTTTCTGGGCGGCTTTTTCATTTTTTTCTGCTACATGCAGCATATTTTTTGTAATCTTAAGTATCAATAATGATAAGACGCCAAAAAATAAAAAAATTGAACTTGATACTATTAAAGACATAATTACAACAGGCTCTAAAGGATTATTTAACTGGTAAGAATACCTTACAATATAAAATATAAAAATTCCTAAAAGTCCGGTTATTGTTACTGCAATTATATTAAAAACACTGAACGATATAAGTCCGGTTGCAATAAGTACGCTGGTTATTGTTAAAGTATATCTATACAAATCAAAAGGATTATCATATTTATCAAGAATAAGAGCAAAACTCTGAATCACAATTAAAGTAATCATAAAAAAAAGTGATGAAAGATTAAAAAAACCTAACCGCAATAGTAAAAGAATTATTATACTTATAAATACTCCAAACAAATAAGGTGCATACATTACAAAAGCAAACCCGAAAGCTGCCTCCATTATTGATACAACCATTAATATGCCCATTCCGCTTAGCGTAAGATAAAAGAATATCCTTGCTCTTTTCTCTCTTTCACGAGAAGATGATTTATATTTGTAAACAAAAAAATCTTCAATTCTTATCATAACATTATTTATACAATTAATATTATCTTTTTAAAAGAAAAAGATGAAAATATCTTTTCAATTATTTCTTTTTGATTTATAATAAATGTATAAATTCTGTTAATGGAGCGGTTTATGAATATAGATAAGAATTATTCGGTTGCTGTTTTAGGAGCCGGCTCATGGGGCAACACTCTTGCATTACTCCTTGCAGAAAAATTCAATGTAAATATGTGGGAATTTGATAAAACAATTGCAGAAACACTTAGTAATGAAAGAGAAAATAAAAAGTTTCTTGCCGGTATTAAATTTCCTGATAATCTTAATGTAACCAATAACCTTAAAGAAGCGGTAGAAAACACATCTCTTGTTGTTTTTGCAGTTCCTTCTTTTGCTTTAAGACCATTATGTGACAATGTTAAAACATATATAAATAAGAATCAGCTTCTCGTTACCGTAATTAAAGGACTTGAAGATAAAACTTTTATGAGAATGTCGGAAATAATCGATTCGGTTATTCCTCAAAAGAAAGGTGTTGTAGCACTATCCGGACCGACTCATGCAGAAGAAGTATCGAAAAAACTTCCATCAACAATTGTTGCAGCGTGCAAAAACATAGGTCACGCAGAAGAGATTCAAAGGGTTTTTATGCGTGATTATTTCCGTGTTTACACAAATGATGATATAACCGGAGTAGAAATTTCTGCAGCCACAAAAAATGTTATTGCGATACTTGCCGGTATTTCAGACGGAATCGGTTTTGGTGATAATACCAAAGCAGCAATAATTACACGAGGAATGGCAGAGATAATAAGACTAGGTAAAAAAGCCGGAGCAAATGAACGGACTTTTTCCGGTTTGGCCGGAATGGGAGACCTTATAGTTACCTGTCAATCAAGACATTCGAGAAACCGATATGTAGGTGAGCGATTAGGAAAAGGCGAAAAAATTGATGATATTATAAACTCGATGTCCATGGTAGCCGAAGGGGTTAAAAATTGTATGTCGATATTTAATTTTGCCAAAAGTATATCGGTAGAAATGCCATTAACAGAAGAACTATATAGAATCCTTTACGAATCATCAGACCTAAAAGATTCTATTAAAAGACTGCTCGGCAGAAAAGAAAAGTATGAGCACTGGGAATAATATATATACTATAGGTGAAATAGCTTCATTACTCGGCATTAAAACCTCGGTCATCAGGTTTTGGGAAAAAGAGTTCCCGCACATCGAGGTAAGAAAAAACAAGTTTGGTCATCGTGTTTATTCTGAAGAAGATTTAAACAAGGTAAGATACCTAAAAGAATTGTTGCATGATCAGAATATATCACTTAAAGATGCAAAAACTATGATATCAGGTTGCCAAGAAAGTGTAAACAACTCATTATCAGACGCAAAAAGTCTTCTAATTGAGGCGTTAGAACTTATCAATAAAAAAAGGGAGGAGCTTTGAAAAGAATATTTATATTGGTTGTCATTATTTTTACTATAATCAGTTGTCAAAAAAGAAACGAACAAAACACAGGTACAGAAAATGCAATATCTGATGTTTTTTTTGAAGATGAAGTTGTTATCAGGAAAGCTATTGAGGATTCAAACAAACTTGACATTGAAGTTTTTATAGCTATCTCAATATTATATAATAATTATGTCAGATCCTATATGGATCAATCTATAGTTATGAGCGAAGAGGATCAGATTGCGTTTTTTACAGAAAAAAGAAAGGAATTTTTTACGACGATAAAATATACAGAAAGTGAGTATGATGATTTTATGATTAACAATGAACAACTTTTCATAAATTATCTTTCAAACAATCCTGAGCTACAAAAATTTTTTACTTACTTTAAATAATTTTTTTTTATCTTTTTAATTTTATATCTTTAATCTTAATCACCCATTCAGATATCTTTTTTTCGAAACCAAAACTTTTGGGTTTATAATAGGATTTTCCTTTAATCTGCTCAGGCATACAATCCATTGATGCAATAGGAACATCATAATCGTGTGCATACTTGTAATCTTTTCCGTAATCGAGATCCTTCATTAGTTGAGTCGGCGCATTTCTTAAATGCAGCGGCACCCTTATTCCGGGGAATTTTTTTATGTCGTCATCAATTAACTTCATTGCAAGATATAATGAATTAGATTTGGGAGCAACTGAATTATAACAAACTGACTGCAGAATCGGGAGTATTGCCTCAGGCATGCCCATTGAATCAAGACTGATTTTTGCCGCAACTGCTATCTTTAGTGCCTCCGGATCAGCCATTCCCACATCTTCTGAGCTGAATTGAATCAACCTTCTTACAATATAATGCGGATCATCACCGGCTCTTAACATCTTCATGCAATAAAATAGTGCCGCATCAACATCAGAATTTCTCATAGATTTATGGAGTGCTGATATATAATCATAGTGATTATCACCTGATTTATCATAATCAGGTATAGATTGTGAAATTTCTGTTTTTAAATCATCAAAGACTAAATTATAATTATTTTCACTTATTTTTTTTTCTATTAGTAATTCAAGTAATCCTAATGATCTTCGAGCGTCTCCTTCACATAATCCGCTTATACCTTCCAGCAGCTCCAATTCATAATTAATAGTAACCTCTAATCTTTTATTGATTATATCTATTGCTCTTTTTAATACTATCATAAGATCTTCTATAGAGATAGCTTTTAGATTAATAACCTTAACCCGTGATAACAGAGGTGAAATTATTGAAAATGACGGATTCTCTGTTGTTGCACCAATTAAAACAATCTTTCCTGTTTCAACAAATGGCAGGAATGCGTCTTGTTGAGCCTTATTAAATCTATGTATTTCATCGATAAATATTATTGTTTTTTGTTTAAATAATCTTAAATGATCATCTGCTTGATTCATCACTTTTTTTACATCATTTATCCCTGACATAACAGCACTAAAAGAAATAAAATTTGATTCTGAATTTGTTGCAATAATTCTTGCAAGTGTAGTTTTCCCCACACCAGGGGGCCCCCATAGTATTAAAGAATATAGAGAGCTGTTATCTAACATTCTGGTAATAAATGAGTTTTTCCCAATGATTTGATCAATCCCCACCATATCAATTATTTTATCCGGTCTAACAATCTCGGCTAAAGGTATATCAAACAACATATAACAATCCTAATTGAATAATTCAATATTTGATACCATTAATAATGTATATAGACAATATGTTGATTTTATTATATAAGGCAGTAGATATTTAGTAAATATCGATATATTTTAAAATAAAATGATAATTTCCGGAGTATTTATGAAAAAAGCAATTATTACCACTGAAGCACCGCAAGCGATAGGTCCATATAGCCAGGCAATCTCTTTTGCCAATTTGTTGTTTATTTCCGGTCAAATTCATCTTGATAAAAACGGTACCCTTATACTAGGTGATATTCGACAACAAACAGAACAATGTTTAAATAATATCGATCAAATATTAAAGTGTGCAGGAACAGATAAAAACAACATATTAAAAACCACGATTTTTCTCAGAAATATAGCTGACTTCCCGATAGTTAACGAGGTGTACGGTAATTTTTTTATAAATACAATCCCACCTGCAAGATCAACAGTAGAGGTCTCATCGCTTCCGAAAGATGCAAAAATTGAGATAGAAGTAATTGCGTCTATATAATTGAACTATTTTTTTTCTTTATTTGTTGTATGTGTAATATAGGGAACTTTTTTAGTCCGACCATTTTTATCAAAAATGACCCCTTCCCCCCATCTGATCATATCGGGAACCTCTTTTTGTATCCACTCTTTTATCATTTCAAGGGTTGTAACAAATCTTGATATTAATCTGAGAATATTAATGTAATCTTCGTCATGGCCGAGCCGGTAGAATTCAATATAATCTGTTTCATCCGGTGAATGTAAAAAAGGGCAGATAATCAAGAACCTTATTTGATTCAATTGATAAATATTAAAACCTTTAATTGTTATGGGTACTGCCTGACCTTTTAACAGGTTAAATGATAAAACTGATTGGCATTCTTCTTTGCCTGCATCTATCTCCTCTATCATTTTATCAAAAACCACTCTAAGATTGTTATATAACATATACCCACCATTTACATATTTAAATAGAAACTATGAATTTTAATTTTAATAAACTAATCGGTACATATTAGCAAAAATAAATTAATAATCAAATAAAATAATATATTTTTTACGAAGTTTATTTACAAAAACCAAATTACTTAAAAATGTTATAGATTTTTGATATTATTTAAGGTAATGCTTTTTTGTAGAATGCCGATAAAAAATAATGTTATGCTTTTATATAATAGCATAATATATTTTTACTTAAGAGGCAAGATCTATGAAGAAACTTCTTACTATTCTATTACTGTTATTATTTAATTTTTCTTTGTTCTCCATTGAACAGGTTCTAATTGATTTCAGTAATCTATCAGATACTACCGTCGATTTTTCTGAAGCTGCAGGTGATTTCTGGTCAGCAGAAAAAAAAGCATTAATGAGACTTGATTTATCTCCTCAGAACTGGCGAGCAAGGGTCAACAGTTCATCATTTAACAATATGGCCAGGGAAAGAACATATACATTAAATGTAAAAAACTCCCAACAATATCCGGGTCTGAGTTTATTGGGTGTAAGAGCATATTTTCCACAAAGACATGCTAATAGCTATGTTGAAATTCTCCCTCCATTTGAGATACCGGCTTTTTATGAGAATACCAATAGAGTTACCGGAAAAGGTGATATGTTTCATAATAAAGGTGTAGTAACAAATGTTGGTATCCTAAAAAGTATTGGCGTAAATATTCTCGGAAACAATTTTAAGTATGCTTTTTATGTTAGAATTAAAAATCATAGAAATGAGGTAAGGGATGTATTTCTGGGATTCCTTAACTTTAGAGGTTGGCAGCAAAGAGTCTGGCTTAATCCAAATTATGATAATGAAAAATTATACAGAGAGGAAAAAAGAGGTGATATGCCGTATTACCCGTCAGAATCACCATATGTTAAACTCATGGGATTTGTTATACATAGAGCTGATCCGGCAGCTACCGGCAATTTTGTTACTATGATCAAGGAGATAACTGTTGATTTTGATGAACACTATATAAATGTTCCGCGGACTGAATATCTTCAGGAAGAAATATTCAAAATTTATAATGAAGAATTAATTGACAGATCTCTTCAGGAGATCGCTATTGTTAATAGAAGAATTTTTATGGAGTGGCAAGAAAATCAAATAATGGATAGCAGTAATTAAATTCATATAAATTATCATCATTTTTATGCCGCATTTTTAATAATGCGGCTTTTTTTTTGGGGATCAGTTAATCAAAAAGATTCGTGTCTGCCGGAGTTTCTATCTTTAAATGACTGTAAGCATTTTGAGTTGCAACCCGTCCTCTTGATGTTCTTTTTAACATTCCAATTTGAATAAGATATGGCTCATACACATCTTCTATTGTTTCAACTTCTTCTGATAAAGCAATAGCCATAGTTTTAGCACCGACCGGTCCACCGGCAAAATTGTTTATCAAAATTTCTAAAAATCTTATATCCATTCGAGTTAAACCCAATGAATCAACAGACAGTCTTTTTAAAGAATCCTCGGCGATTTTTTTATCGATGTTTGATGATGAAATAACCTCAGCAAAATCTCTCACTCTTCTTAGTAGTCTATTGGCTACTCGAGGAGTGCCTCTTGATGAACCGGAAATAATTGAGGCACCATCGTTATCTATACCTACACCTAATATTGATGCAGACCGTTTAATAATTTTTTTAATTTCTGCTTGAGTATAATACTCTAGGTTTTCAGAAATTCCAAATCTTGCCCTAAGCGGACCCGATATCATTCCGGCTCTCGTGGTTGCCCCTATCAAAGTAAAAGGTTCAATACTTAATTTTATCGATTTTGCTGAGGGACCTTGGCCAACCATAATATCAATCTGAAAGTCTTCCATAGCAGAGTACAACAGCTCTTCTATGTTCCGTTTTAATCGATGTATCTCATCAATAAATAACACATCTCCGGCTGATAGATCAGTCAATAATGCCGCAATATCCCCGGATTTTTCGATAATGGGTGCACTTGTTGACTTAAAAGACCCGCCCATTTCATTAGCAATAATATTTGCGAGAGTTGTTTTTCCTAATCCGGGAGGACCTGAGAGTAGTATATGATCCAGTGGTTCATTTCTATTTTTTGCCGCTTTAATATAAATATTTAAATTCTTAATAAAGTGTTCTTGCCCAATAAAATCCCCAATATTAGAAGGTCTGATCGAAATATCATTATCATCACCTTTAATAACGATTGGGCTTACTAAATATTCTTCTATCATATTTTACCTATTAATTTTAAGGCTTGTTTAATATCAGTTTCAATTGCTCCGGTTTTGTTGAAATGTTCGGATTTGAACAATTTGTCGATATCTTGCTGTTTAAAACCAAGACTAATTAAAGCATCAGAAACATCATTTAGATATTTATCATTATTCTTAAAAACAAGAACACCTTTAAAATCAAGAATTATTTTCTGGGCAAGTTTAAGACCGATTCCGGGGATTTTTTTGAAGTGTTCCGGTTCCCCTGTACTTACTAAAGTATTTATCTCTTCTGTTGTATAAAATGAAAGAATCCTGAGTGCAACCTTTGGCCCTACTCCGTTAACTTTTATCAAAGAGTTAAATCCTTCGCGTTCGATCTTATTTGTAAAACCATAGAGAGTCATTGAGTCTTCTTTATGTATCAGTAAGGTATATAAAGAAACTTTTTTTGAAATCATCCCTTTTAAGATAGCAATATCTTTTAGACTGCAAAAAACAATATAATTAACGCCATTTACATCAACTACTGCGTTCTCACTGTCGGCTTCCAACAAAATACCGGTTAAACCTGTTATCATCTATTTCTCTCTTTTTGCGTCCTGGATTTTATTAAAGTATTTAATACTATTGAGATGCGTTATCGCTATTGCTACAGAATCAGCAACATCATCAGGTTTTATTTTATCATTCATCCCAAGTAATCTTTTGACAATATCCTGAATTTGGCTTTTTGTTGCTCTGCCATAACCTATTAATGCCTGTTTTACCTGTAAAGGTGTATATTCAAAGATTGGAATTGAGTTATTTCTTAAACACAATAAAATAACACCTCTTGCTTCAGAAACGCTCATAGCAGTTTTAACATTTTTTGCAAAAAAAAGTTTTTCTACCGAAGATTGATCGATTTTATAATTACTAATAATCAAATTTAAAGAGTCGTAAATTATCTTTAATCTATCGCAATGCTCCAAAGATGAATCAGTTTTTATCAAAGCATGATATACGAGTTTTAGACAATCTGTTTTTGAAACAATACAAACTCCTGTCCGCTCAATCCCCGGGTCAACTCCTAAAATATTCATAATTACGCTTCATAATCATCCGGCAACTTTAAATTCGTATATACATTTTGAATATCATCGTTATCTTCGAGCTTATCAATCAATTGTAGTACTTTTTCAATCATCTCGGTTTGAACTTCCTGAAAAATATTTGGTATCATTGTAACCTCTGCACTCTGATGCTTAATATTTCTTGACTCAAACACTTCTAAAACAGTTTCAAAGTCTTCAGGGTTAGTAACTATTTCTATCTCTTTATCTTCAATTATAATATCCTCTGCACCGGCTTCAATCCCTAAATCCATTGCTTTCTCTTCAGTTAAATCTTTCTTATCAAAAATGATTGTACCTTTTTTATCAAACATATAATCAACACAGCCGTTTGCTCCCAAATTACCACCCATTTTAGCTAGTAATGATCTTACATCTCCGGCAGTTCTATTTTTATTATCTGTTAAAATTTCCATATATATGGCTACTCCGCCCGGTCCATATCCTTCATAGATGAATTCTTCAAAAGCGGTACTTCCTATCTCACCCGCTCCTTTCTTTATTGCCCGCTCCATTGTATCTTTAGGCATATTAGATTCTTTTGCCTTTAGTATTGCTGATCTTAATCTTGAATTTGAATTAGGATCAGTTGAACCTGATCTTGCAGCAATCGTCAGTTCTCTAATTATTTTTGTAAATATTTTTCCTCTTTTTGCATCACTTGCCGCTTTCTTATGCTTAATATTCGCCCATTTACTATGACCTGCCATGAATTACCTCTATAATTTTACTTTTTTTAGATTTTGTTACATCTATTTATTATTTTTTTTTAAAAATCAATCACTAAAATTGGTTTTTTGATTAAAATACTGCAATAATTATTGATAACTTATAACAAATCAGTTTTATTGTGTCAACTCAAAAAGGTAATATAAGAATATCTTTTCATTTTTTTACCTTTTTTTAATAAAAAAGGTAAGTAATAATAAAATAATTGCCGATTTATTAATAATAAAGTATAATCAATATTAAAGTTGAAATTGTTTGTTATAACACAAACTATATTTTGATTTGAGTTGTGAGGGGAATATGTCAGACGATAATAAAATAGATGATTTTGATCTGAATTTGCTTGATAGCGATCTTGATGAAGATTTTGATAAAAACGGCAATGATTCTATTGAAGATTTTTCAATTGATTTTGAAGGAGATGACTTTTCTTCCGAACTTGATGATTCTTCTGATCTTGGTGCAGAAACAATGGAATTTGATTCTGACTTCGAATCTAATACTGAGGTTACTGCAGATAGCATTGAAGATGATATTAATATTGATGAGAATATTGATCTTGATCTAAATATGGACTTTGAGAATAGTAATTCATTAGATATTGAAAATGAATTAAATGATGATTTAGATAGTGAAGATTTAGATACTAACAATATTGATACAAGTAATTTTAACGAATCAGGTTTTGATACTGATACAAAAGCGATAGAAGATACAATTAACAAAATTGATCTTGATAATGAAATTGATCTAGATGATGAAACCAACCCTTTCTCGGATAATGATATGGATGCTCCAGATCTTTCAAATATTACAGATGATCTTGGCCTTGAGGAAGATGTCTCATTATCAGATGAAATACCAATTATAAAAGATGATGAATTCTCTCAAGACACTATTGAAGATAATTACTTTACCGAAACAGAAAATATTGATGATGATGACGATGATGATGTAAAATACGGAGTTGACCTTAAGTCAGGTCCTGTTACTTTTATTTCGGAACAAAAAGATAATAAGAATATATCAGATATTGATATTGATGAAAGTCAATTTGAGAAAGATGAGACAATAATTAATGTAAAACCATATACAAAAAAAGAGATCACTTTAGAAGAAAGGGATACTGATTACCTTAACAGCGAACTTGATGAGATATCCTTTGAAAGTCTTGAAAATGATGCATTTGAAATTCAGAAAAAAAGCGAACAATTTGAAAAGAAACTTTCTGAAGGATCTTTTGACTTACCTGATGATGATGAAATACTTCATGATGATTCTCTTGATACAGAAGAACTAAAACAAAGATCCTATGTTTCAGATGAGGATTTAGACAATCTCGAGGAGAATAAATCATCTGATAATTTAGATATAGATGATACAATTGATGAATTTGATATTGAATTAAGTGATGAAGATATTAAATCTGATGATGATATCGAAATTATGGGAGATATTAGTGATATTGATACGGGTGATAATAATGATTCTTTTGATAATGATTTCAATAATTTAGACAGTTTGGACAATGAAACCGATGCTGTAAATGATATATTATCAGATGATGATTTTGACACAGTCTCTGATATTAGTACAGACACCTCAAATGATGAGGACAATACGGATCTTCTTGATGATAGTTTTGAAGATAACTATTCTCTTGATCAAAGCGATGAATTCAAAATTGACATTGATGATGATATCTCTATTGATGATTCAATAGAATCCGGTTTAGATCTAAAAGATGGAGAAGATATGAGTATAGAAACTTCAATTCTGCCTGATGACAATGATATGCCTCTGATTGATGAAGATATTGAGCAAATATCCCTTCAATCATCGGGAGAATATTCTAATGATATACCACCTTTAAATGATTCTGAATCAGTATTTGGAGCTGATGAAATTGATGATAGTCAATTAACAGATAATTTTTCTGTTGATTTAGATCTGGATGAGGAATCTATCCAATCAGAAGCAGAATCTATAGATCTTGAATCTATTCCAAAGCCACTTGAAATTACTGACGATGATGAAGACGAGTCAATCAGTCTATCAGGAGATGAACTTGATAATATTATTTCCAGTACAGAAATTATTGAATCTGAACCTGATGAAATGATCAATGTTGAAGGTGGAGCAGGTTTTGACTTTAATGAATCTGATTCCTCATTAACAGAAGAAGAAGAGTCTGAAACTATCGATCTTTCTACATTTGATGCTGAGCTTAAAGAATCTGATGATATTGAAATAATAGATGAATTTGTTGAAGAAGAAAATTTGATAGAGAAGATTGATATTTCCGAAGAAGAAGAAGAGGAGATTTTTAATAATCTTAGAAATAAGATTGATACTGAACCATCAGAAACAGATGGATCAAGACCAACTATCGTTAATGATAAACTTAAGAAAGAAGTCAGTACAGTACTTTCTTATCTTGATCAATTGTTAGATGCTCTCCCTGAAGAAAAGATTAAAGAGTTTGCTGAATCTGAAGCATTTGAAATATACAGGAAACTTTTTGAAGACCTTAATCTTAAAGATAAATAAATCGGGAATATTAGATGAGTTTACTCGAAAAGGCATTAAAATATAAATATCATTATGCTAACTCCTTTAAAAATGCAGGCTTATTAAAAAAAGCTGAAAGCTATTTAAATAAGCTTAATTTTCCTTTTTCTGAATCACAATCTGAAGCTGACACTTTAAAAGTTAAAGTGAAGCCAATAATTGACCTGTCAGAAGATATTCCGAACAATATCAGTATAGAACAGTCAACTCTTGAAATTATTGATGAAGATGTTTTATCTAATTCAAAAGAAATTGATTTATCTTTTGATCTACCTGTTGAACGACAAGATGATAATGAGGATCAATTAATTTTAAATTTAAAAGAACCAATTTTTTCAGACACCCCTTATTTTCCTGATTTAGATTCAGAAGAAAATATAATTAAACTTGATATTGAAGAACCGCTTTTCACTGATGAAATAACTGATGAAATAACTGATGAGATAACCGATGAAATAACTGATGAGATAACCGATGAGATAACCGATGAAATAACCGATGAAATAACCGATGAAATAACCGATGAAATAACTGATGAAATAACTGATGAAATAACTGATGAAATAACCGATGAAATAACCGATGAAATAACCGATGAAATATTTATAGTCGATACAAAAGAACCTTTATTTATTGATGAACCTTATATTATTAAAGATGATAAAACAATAGCCCCAAAAGATAGTAAGCAATTTAATGAATTTATCGACAAAAATAAAGTGTTAGATATAATAAATAAAATTTCTTTATCATTATCAACATTTAATCTGGAAAAAGACACATTTAATGAGTTTTTCAATATAATAAATGAGAACTTTAGTTTTCAAAAATCAGCTTTACTTGTTTTTTCACCGGAACATCAGAAGTTTGAAACAGTTTCTTCACTCAATCTGACCAATGATACAATTGATAAACTATATATAGATCTTCAAGTTAACAATATATATCGTACAATGACAAAAGAGAAATACTATCTTGTTGAAAAAGAAAATGTGGATTTTTCAAATATTGTTTCGATTGATGATTATAATAAATCTGATTACAGTCTTTGTGTCCCTTTTGTTTTTTCTTCAAGAATAATTGGAATATTTGCCGGTTTTAAAGATTCTAATTCTATAGTTTCAGATTCTTCTTTACTTGAAGGAATTGAAATTATATGCAGGCTTAACGGAGCATTATTATATAATATATTTCAAAAAGAAATATTAAATACAAAAATTAAAAAAAAGTCAAATATTGAAGATAACTCACAAAAGGATATTGATTCTAATCTAAAGAATAATATTATTGATTTAACAGTTAATGATAAAAATGAAAATTTAATAGAAGATATTCAATCAATTGAAGAATTAGATAATATTGAAGATGTTGATTTAATAGAAGTTAATGAATTAGAACAACACGAAGATTTGGAAATTCTATATAACGAAGATGATAACGAAATTAAAATTAGTGAACAATCAGAAGAACAAAATATAATTACTGATTCAAATAATGTTAAAGATAATGAATATAATAAAATAAATATATCTGAAGTATTAGAACCTTCTTTACATAAGCTTGCCTATTATGCCCAAGAAAGTATTAGAAAATATCCTGAATCACCAATTAATTTAATTCATATAAAGATGTTTAGTGATTCAAAAGAAATTGATTTGAAAACACTAAAAAATGACATACAATTTGTTGTAATTAATGAGATTGGTACAAATGGATATGTTGACATTTCTACCGAAAATGATATTTATATTATTGTTCCAAATAAAACAAAAGAAGAATCATTTATTTATAAACAAAATATAACAGATGGGTTAAGTTCAATGTTTACAGAAATTATGCCAAACTCATTAGTTAGATATGAAACAATAGTAACCAACTACCCTATTGATGCTAAAGATTTTATCTCATTGTTTGTAAAAAGCTCTATATGATTATTTTATTCAATAATCTTATTGCATATATTAATTAATTATATTAAAATCATGTAAACTATTTAGATTTACTTAAATTTTTGTTTAATTTTAGTGGGAGTAACACAATGAAAAAATTCTTTATCTTTTTATTATTTATTATAATTAATATAAGTATTAACAGTACGGAGTTCTCCGATCTTCAAATAGATCAAGTATTCAATAGAATCACCAATAATGAAAGTTTCGATACAAACTCTTTTTATCTTTGGGATTGTTATCTTTCAGATATTGAAGTGTCTGAGAATGAAGTAAGAGCAAAGTTAACTAAATCTAAATGGATTTCGAATAGTGAGTTGGTAACATATACAATAGTTCTATATTCAAATAACAGATCAATTATTGATAGAGTAAATACAATAGGTAATAACAGTAAAATAACTATCATCTGTAGAATAATGAGTGTTAATGGAGACAGGATTATTGTATCCCCTGAATTTATAAGAAAATCTAATTAAAGGGCAATTAGAATAGCCATTTAATCAATTATTCACTATCTATGTAACAACACTCTTAGATAGCTTATCACTCTCGGATTTAATTTCATTCATTATATTTGATATCTTCTGAATTGCTTGATAAAAGTCAACAAATATATTCTTTACATTATTTAGGTCATTTAAAACCATGTCCCCTCTTTGATTTACCTTATTAATCTTCTCTAATAACTCTTTTACCATAGGAGTAATTTTTTCAACCTCTAATGCTGTTTCTGTTGAAAGTTTATCAACCTCTTGAGCAACGATAGCAAACCCTTTACCGGCTGCACCTGCTCTTGCAGCTTCTATTGCAGCATTTAAAGACAAAAGGTGTGTTTGATCAGAAATTGCCGTAATAGACTCTACAATCGGATTAAAGTTTAATGATAGCTGAGCTAGAATAAGATTTGATTTATTGACAGAATTCAGCGCATCGTGAGTAACCGAAAATGAATTATTTACCTCAGCAAATATCATTTTTATTGTATTTAAGGTTTCCCCCATATCTTCCATAGATTTTTTAATTTTTTCCGATAGCTCTCTTATTCTAAATAATTGATTCCTGTACAAACCATCAAGATAGAATCTGCAATTCTCTTTTATATTAAGCTTTTTATAGATAGCTATTGCCATACTTCTGCAAGTGGTAAATCCGCAAGAACCACAGTGTCTAAAATCTATCGGTTCTACTTTATTCATTTCTTTATAAATGTGCGCAATTTCTTCATCTGTTATTGCACCGGATTCAAATGAAATTGGTTTTTTTGTATAATTTCTTTCAAAAGGATTTTGCTTAATCTTATCAAGAGTTTTTTTGAAGTTTTTCTTAAAATTTTCTTGACCATTATACTTCTTTTGCTGTTCAGATATTCTTTTATTGATAAAAGCATCAACTTGATCTGATGTGTAACTATGGAGGGTCCCCGGACCAAAATTACAGCCTTTTTCACAATTAAGAACATCAATTATTAAAGGAACTTCATGTACATCTTTTAAATCTGCGATTAATTCGTCAAAATACTCATCAAATACAATTATACCTTCAATTTTCTTAATTCTTACACTATTATTCAACTCTCTTTCAAGCGTCTCTTTCAAACCACCCGGTCTTGAGAAGGCAACAGCTCTTTCTGCATCTATAGAATCATAGTTCTCTTCGGGAAAACTGTTTATTGGTATTTCCCTTTTCTTTATGTAATCATTGAGTTTTTTAAATGTAATATTATAATTTATATAGTTATGGGTATTAGGATCAGTAAATTCATACCCCTTAGCAATGCATGGGCTTAGAAAAGCAATTTCACCTTTGAACCCCTCTACTTCTCTTAAGTACCTTGCTGTAGCCATTGCCGGACTATCAACAGGTGCTAAATATGGCATCAAATCATTTCTATATGCTTCAATATATTTTACTATAACCGGGCATGGTTGAGCAATTACACATTTTGGTTTCTTTGCTTTAATGTATTCAATATACTTATAAGTTGAAAGCTCAGCACCAAAACTAACATCATAAACTTTTTTGGCTTTAAGTTGTTTTTTTAAAAAATTAACCATTCTTTTAAAATTTAAACCCCATGACCCGATAATTGCAGGAGCTACAATAAATATAACATCATCGTGTACCTTAGATAAATATCTTTCAAAATCATCTACATAGTACCTGGCATCATGTTGGCAAGCATCAATACATCTTCCACAATATATGCATTCTTCATGGATGATAGAGACAGTTTTTGAGTCTGATCCGTCGTTACAATAATGAACCGGACAAACAGCAATACATCTGTGACAATTAACACATTTATCTTTATCAATTCTAATTAAATCATCCATAAATAACTCCGATTAAAGCACTTATTCTTACTAATAATATCATTAGTTTAATTAAAACATTACTGTTAAATATTTCAGACTAAGGATAATAAATTAAATTTCGACATATAACATAATTAACTATATAAATATTATTTATTTATTAACTTTTTTTATATGCATTGCATCATACAATCTGTTCGCTTGCAACATAAATGTCTCAAGTCTTGCTTCAAGTATTTGTGAAAATGGATTTCCATCACATTCAATACTCAAGAACGGCAAAATATCAATATGTTCTTTTACAGAATCATGATTATTGCTATAACCGGCATTCTTTTCAGCCGCAATCTTTCCCTCAATAGACATATCAGCCGTAGTAACTGCTTCAGTCATTCTTGAATTCATACATCCGAACGGTCCGACATTTATAACCCCGCAATATTTGTTTATCAGATGATACATTGCTGATCCTGTTGACAATCCCGGTTCTCCTGTTAGAGTTAAAGGAAAAATATGAGTTGAATGGTCTAAATATTTTTTGATATTTAATTTCTCATATTCATACAATCCTGATTTTGCAAAAAGCTTTTTTTGCTTGTTTTCATGGTATTTATGGATCATGTCTGATACCATTGATTCAATTTTACCCATAAATCCGGTTTCTACTTCAAACATTTTAATTGATAATAAGAAATCAACATATCTTACCCACTCAGTTACATGTGCATCCAGCATTACAAACTTATTATTTGCAAGTTTATCAGGTATTCCCATTAATGAAAAATGGTCTCTTCTTACAAATATTTCACCTACAACTCCGATATATTTTGCTTCTTCAATAGGTATTTCAAGTTTTATCTTGCTTAGTGCATTTATACTGTTTTTTATTTGTTTATAAAATGGAATTTTATTTGTTCCATCTATTGATCCGCATATCTTATCAAACTCTGAGTTAAATATTTTCATTCCTTCATTTTTATCTTTGGCAAGAGCTTTAATTGCAGATCTTATATCATCCATAATGTCAGAAGCATAAAGAATTTTTAGTGCATCAATTCTAAATTTAATCCCCAAACCGGCATAGCCGTTATCATTTGCCAGTGTTATAACTGCAACATCTTTTAGTTTGAGTTTATCAATAGTAGTTTTCATTAGAATCTCATATTGACCTACACGGCAACAACCACCTGCAGAAACAAGAAATACAGCAAGTTTTTCATTATGATCTTCCCTGTATTTCAGATACTTCAGAACCTCGCCTATTATATTTATAATTGGCAAACATTCTTTACTTGTAGTTACTGATCTTCCAAGATCAAGTGCTTCCCTATCACATATCGGTAGAGCATGAGCATTCCATCCCTGCGCTCTAAAAGATGCTGCTGCACCCAGATTAAAAAGGTCACCCATTGAAGGTATAATAATTTTTACTCTCTTATCTTTCATTGAGTAATTATTGCCTGATGAATCCCGATAGTGAACCTTACCTGTTCCATCAAGCTTTGTAATTGCTTGTACAAAATGGTCATTAGGATCTTTAATTCTGTCGCTCATCTTTAGATAGTTCTTAACAACATCCATAAACGCTTCAATACGAGTGTTTACTCCGGCATCTGCCGTGTGACCATCAACCTCAATCGTTAAAGACGGTTTTGTCATCATTAAATCTCTAAAATGGGGAACCATCATTGAATCAAGAGCACAAAGAAAGTTTGTCAGATAACAGCCGAATAGTTGCGGATCTCTTTTTACAATCCGCGCAGCTTTAATTATTCTTTGTCCCATTTCCCAATATGTTCCGCGGAAATTCTCTTCATCCTCGTAAGGTAAAAAATCATAAGGAATTATTTCAATACCACGGCTTGCAAATTTAAAAGGAACACCTTTATTGGTTTCAGAAGCAAATGCATTATATGGTCTTCCAAAAAGAACAACAGCTATCTTTGAAGGGTCCTCTTTAAGTCTTGCAAGAATCTTTTTACCTTCATCTTTTAATGCCTTGAAAAAGGCTTCTTGTTTTTGATATGCAATCAAATGAGCTTTCTTTGCTTGTTCTTCAGTAAACCCCATCTCCTTTGCAACATCGACAAAAACTTTTTCTTGAGTGTCAAAACCTTTCATAAAGTTTAATGCAGGTGAAAGTAATTTTGGCGGATTAGCTAAATCTTTCATAAAAGTTGCTTTTTGATAGAATGCCTCACCCTGAACAAACATACAAACTGTCTGAAATTCTTTTCTATATTTTTCCTGTTTAGAAACATGCATCTCCATTATCTGCGGCATAAAAATATAATCCGGTTTTTTTGTTAAAAGATCCGCAAACATTCCAAGAGATATTTGTCCGGATAAACAAAAACTCGTCATACCTTTATCAACAGCTCCCGGTTGAACCTCTTCCGAAAGAACTACTCTACACCCCAATTCATTAAAAAAATTAAAATAAAAAGGGTATAGAGTGTTTGTCTGAAATGATCTGTTTATTCCTACAACCGGTGAACTGTTATTCACTTTATCACTGACTTGTGTAAATTTTTCATAGAGAAGTTCTCTTCGTTTTTCTACATGATTTAAATGATCAATTTCATATTTAATCTTATGGGCAAGATTGTAATACTTATTACAAGCACCCCCAAACGGAATTTTTTTATCCTTAACGATAATCATATTTACTTCACATTTTCTATCACAGTTTTCTGCTATTCCCTGGCAAATGAAGTTTTTACCAAAACTTACCTCTCGTTCAAACAGCTCTTTCAAATTGAAATCTTTCTTCTCAATTAATCCGTTATTGATCATATTCTTAAGTTCAAGAGCCACACCAAAAGACCCCATTAAACCCGGTTCAGGAGGAACTATAATTTTTCTGCCGGTTAATGCCGCCATTGCAATAGGAACTGCCTTGTTATAACACACCCCCCCCTGCATAAATACTTTTTTACCTGTATGTCTTGCACCCTTCACCCTATTAATATAATTAATACATATTGAGTAAACAAGACCGGCTACTATATCATCCTTATCCAATCCCTCTTGAAACGCTGTTTTAATATCAGAAGATATAAATGCGGCACATTGATCACTAAAATTCGGAGGATTTTTTGCCTTAAGGGCAATCGGAGCAATATCCTGCATCTTTATACTAAGTGATTCTAAAGCGGATTCTTCTAGAAAACTACCTGTTCCCGCAGAACAAGCCTCATTCATCGCATAATCTGAAGCAACACCGTTTGTCAGATATGTATATTTTGCATCCTGACCGCCAATCTCAAATATTGTATCAACTTCTTTATCAAAATGTGCGGAGGCCTGTGCATGGGCAATAATCTCATTAATTATACCGTCTGTATCGGCATGAAGACCTGCAATGTATCTACCTGACCCGGTTACCCCCACACCTTTAATATTTACTCGAATCCCGTTAAGCTGATCATATATTGCTTTATAACAATCCCTTGATGCTTTTACAGGATTACCGTTTGTTCTCAGATAGATGCTTTTTAGAATCTTTTCATCATTTATTCTAAAAAGAACTGCCTTAGTAGTTGTTGAACCTACATCCAGCCCTATAATACATTCATCATCATCAACCGGTAGTTCATAAGGCATTTCTTTAAATTCTACTTGATTAGTAAAGTCTGAGAGAGGTTTCAGAAAATCAAATGATGATTTTCTTTCAACAAACAAATTATTTTGAGAGGGAACTTTATTCTGTTTAACTTTTAGTGCCCACAAGGCGGCACCAAGTGCTTCAAAATATGAAGCTTCTTTGGGGACATAGATCTCATCAACATTTTCTCTGATAAAATCAACAACAACCGAGTTTTGAGCAGTACCGCCCACCATCATAATTCTCTTAGAACCAATCTTAACAATGAGCTCTTCAATCTTTTTTGCTATCATTTTTGCAAGCCCTGCAGCAACATCAGCAATCTTCTCACCTTTATTTAATGCATGGGTACAATCCGACTTACAAAAAACAGAGCATCTGCCTGATAATTCATGGGGATTTGTTGATTGTTTGGACATTTCAATTGCTTCTGCAATATTTACATTCATCCTTCTTATCTGTTGAAGGAAGAATTCGCCTGTTCCTGATGCACATTTATTTCCTGAGCTTACCCTTGAAATTCGCCCTTTTTTATCGATCTCATACACCATAAATGACTCACCGCCGGCAGATACAATAGCATCATAATGGGATTTGCCGTCATTAAGATAATTATAGGCGATCTCAGCCGCTTCAGGTTCTGTAATTGAAGAAATATTCATTAATTCTCTGAATTTCCTGCCTGTAACAGCAATATATTGTTTAGTTAAGTCATATTTTTTTATATGTTTTGAAATAATCCCCTTTGGGTCACCTTCATGCGGTGTTACAATAACATTGTCAATGTTAATCTTTCCATTCTTACTAACTATTTCAACAATAGAAATAGTAGAAGCTCCAAGGCATATCCCCAATGAATTGCCCTCATTTTCTGCAATAATTTTTTTCATAATAAAAACCTCGAAATAAAAGTCATATTAAATTTTAGTTGATAATACACGAAATATTTAAAATAATCAATCTAAAGAAACTATATAATTTAACTAAAAATATTTTTAAATAAAATGATTGATTTTTTTAAAATAATTGATAATAATAACATTTATAATTATAAATTGTTTGGAGGAATTGATATGAAATACATTGTTTGTGACTGTTGCGGAAAAACCTTCTATGAAGCTAATCTTGCAAATGATCCTATTATTAAGCATGTTAGTGATCTAGATTTTTGTCATGATTGTTTTAAAAGTGTTCTAGAACCTGCATGGGACAATCTTTTAAAGAAATCCAAGAATGACATAAAAGTATATAACGAAAAACAATATGAAACGGCAAAAGCTTGTGCTAAGAAATTAACTTCTAAGAAATAGAATTAAAAAAAAAGTGTCTTTATGACACTTTTTTTTTATTTTTTTATAGGCCGTGCAATCATACTCTCTTTTACTTCTAATATATTCGGTTTGATCAATGTAATAATAAAGATAATAATTCCGGCAAGTACGCATGATATACCTATTACCTGCGCAGAAGTCATACCAAAAAAACCTTGTGCCGTATCTGATCTGAATATTTCGGTAATGTATCTAATTATTCCATAACCGATTAGATACCAAATAATTCTTCTGCTTGTAATGAATTCATTTTTTTCTGTGAATATTAAAAAGACCAATATAATAAGATTACCAATAATCTCATAAAGCTGGGAGGGATGCAGAGGTGTACCGGGAGGATATATAGAATACGCAACACTTTCCGGATGAAAAACGATCCCCCATGGCATATTAGTGGGACCTCCGGATGCGTCGCCATTTAAAAAACAACCAAATCTACCGACTATTTGACCGACGAGGATAGAAGGAATAAAAAACCGTATATGGTAAAAAAAACTCAATTTTTTTACCATAGCATATATAAATCCTGTGAATAATCCCCCGATTACTGCTCCGATAACAGTTATACCGCCTTTCCATGGCATAAAAAGAACTATGGGGTTTTTAATGAAATCATCCCATGACCAGAACACGAGTGAGAAAAGCCTTCCAAAAAACAATGCTGATATCAATGATATAAACAATGCCTCATACATTTTATCTACATCAATATTATTTTGCTTACATAAATAAGTAAAATATGCTAAAGCACATAATATAGCAATCAAGAAATAAACACCCTCATAATTATGAAGATTTAAAAAATTCAGATTAATCGGCAACATACATATACATCCTTTGTTATTGTGTTGTAATAGCTGATAACATCCTCTCTATCTGTGGTTTTTTTGGATAGTTAGGATATCTCGATAAAAGATCATTAAATACAGTTTGGCTCTCTGTGTATTTCTGTGATAAAAAATACGATTCTCCGAGTTCATAGAAAGCATCAACATAATTAGGTGAAAGGCTTATCGCTTCATTAAAAGCCCGTACTGCTTCCTCGTAGTTTTGTAAAGACTTCAATGACAAACCAAGATTATAATGAACCTCAGGAATCGACGAATTAATTGCTATACTTCTTCTATAAATAGTAACTGCTTCATTATAGCTTTCCAATAACCTCAAACTGTTTGCAAGATTGTTATATAATCTATAATCATTGGGAGCTTTAGATATACCTGCCTGAGCAGTTGATGCCCCTTTTCTGTAATCTCCGGTATCATTATATATTAAACTTAGATTTAAATAAGCCGTAGCATTCTCCGGATCAAGCTCGATTGTTTTCGAATAATCTGCAATCGCCCCCTCAATATTACCGGTCTTACTTTTAGCAAAAGCTGATAAAAAATACAAATTTGATGAATTAGCTGATAGTGCTATCCCTTTTTCGGCGTATTCCAATGATTTTGGAAAGTTATTAAGCTTCCCGTAAACCTCTGAAACCCTGGTGTATAGTGTAATCAACTCATTATTATCGTTGGAATTCAGACCTATTGCTGTATTATAACTTTCTAAAGCTCTGGTATTATCTCCTAACTCAAGATAACAATCACCGGTTTGTAAGTGGTATATTGATCTGTTTTGAATTCTTATCGCTTCAGCAAAGGATTCAATCGCTTTTCTGTAGTTTCTTTGAGATTTATATAGAGTACCGAGATTTGAGTAAGCACCTACAAAATTTCTATCAATAGAGATCGCCTTCTCATAGTTTTGTTTTGCTAGGTCCAGCTTGTTTAACCTTTGTTGAGTCAAACCAAGATAAAAATAGGCATTTACAAAATCTTGCTTTACTGCAACTGCAGATTGAAATTGAGTTTCTGCATTGGTATAATCCCTGTTTTTATAATAGAGTCTTCCTAAATTATAAAGAGCATCATAATTGTTTGGGTTGATCGTTACTGTTCGCTTATACTCTTCAATAGCCGGACCTATCAGATTTTGCTTCTCATAAATCTGAGCGAGTGTAAATCTCGCTAACTCTAAATTAGGATCAGTTCTTAAGGCTTTTTGAGCCCGCCTTATAGCTTCGTTTATGTTCGTTTGACTCTCTTGATTCTCATTAAATAAGACAGCCGATAATAGGGCATTAGCTTCTGCATGATTCTCGTCAAGATCAAGTGCCTGCATGAGTTTGCTCTTAGCTCTTAAAAAATTATTGCTGTTATAATCCTCAACTGCCTCATCGAGAAGCTGATTGATCCTTCTTTGTCTCTCTCTCTCTTCTGCATTACCCGAACTTGATTGACTTGAGGCATTCTCGGTTGTTCTGACAATAACAGGGGTACTTCTAGTCTGTTCAATAAGGTTATTCAAGGAATTCAGATAATCCTGTCTTTCTTTTTCGGTTTGTTCTAAAGATCTCTCGATATCGCTTGTCTGTTTGTTCTCTTTTGCTTCATTAATTAATCTTCGCCATTCGAGTATATTCTCATCAGACGGGTCCTTAAAAAGCATTGAGTCAACAATATCCAATGCTCTGTCATAATCTCCTGAATCATAATTCATTTTGATTACTTTTATTTTATTATTATATACACTTGAGTTATTTAATAATAGAAACGCAACAATACCGCCTATCAGCAGTAAACCTGCCACGACACCGATTAAAATCTTTTTTGTATTATCAATATACATTTTTTATACCTCTATAATTTTTACTAATACTCATATCCGGACCTAAACGCTTCAATATTTATATCGAGAATACTTTTTTTTGTTGCGGATAAAACCTTTTTAATGGACTCAATAACAGCATCAAAATTTATCAGCTTTGTAAGTTTAATGAAGTATCCAAGCATAACTATGTTAGCAACTCGAACATCTCCAATTTTTTCTGCAATTTTATTGGCATCTATCATATGTACACTTATATCTTCAATTACTTTAACCTCATCAATGAGAGATTTATTAACAAAAACCATCCCCCCCTTCTTAACAGCCGGTAAGAATTTATTTAACGATGGTTTATTCATAGCAATTAAATAATCAGGCTGATTTACAACCGGTGATGTAATCTGTGTATCACTTATTACAACTCCGCAATTACAAGTCCCGCCTCTCATTTCTGCACCATAGGATGGGAAAAATGTAACTTCTTTACCGTCAATCATAGAAAGATTTGCGAGTAAATTCCCTGCAAAAAGTATCCCTTGACCGCCAAACCCGGCAATAATCACTTTTGTATTCATTGATTAGCTCCTTTGTCACGAAATATTTTTACAGGATAAACCTTTTGATAAACTTCATCAATCCATTTATTTGCTTCTACCGGGCTCATTCTCCAGTTTGTCGAACAATTAGATATAACTTCAATAAATGAATAGCCTTTGCCGTCTAATTGATATTGAAAAGCTTTTTTAATTGCTTTTTTGGTTTTTATTACACTCTTAGCATCAGTAACCTTACATCGTTCAATATAAAATGGAGCCTCTAACGCATCGATCAACTCGCACCCTTTAATCGGATAACCTTCAGTTTTAGGATCTCTTCCCGCGGGAGTTGTTTTAGTGATTTGACCAACGAGGGTTGTAGGAGCCATCTGACCGCCTGTCATCCCATATACACCGTTATTCACAAATATGACTGTAATATTTTCACCACGATTAGCCGCATGAATAGTTTCTGCCATTCCTATTGATAAAAGGTCACCGTCGCCCTGATAAGAGATAACAAGTTTATCCGGTGAACATCTTTTAATCCCGGTTGCAACTGCCGGAGCCCTACCGTGAGGAGCCTCAATTGTATCGCAATCAATATAATCGTAAAGAAGCACCGCACAACCAACGGGAGCTATAAAAATCGTATTTTTTTGAACATTAAACTCATCAATAATCTCAGCCATAAGTTTATGGACTAAAGAATGTGAGCACCCCGGGCAATAATGCATTGCTTTTTGGGTTAATGATTTTGGCCTACCATAAATTTTTTTTATCTTTGACATAATCAGCCCTTAATTATTATTTTTTATATCAGCTATTATACTATCTGCAATCTCTTCTTCAGAGAATATCGCCCCACCGAGTTTATTTATACCTGAAATATCAGTAGCTTTTCCAACAGATAATCTTACATCCTGTTCCAATTGATTAACTGCCATCTCAGCAACAAATACCTTTTTTACATTTTTTACCGACCTGAATAAATCTTCAGATGGGAAAGGCCATAGAGTTACGGGTTGAAATAACCCCGCTTTTACCCCTCTTTCTCTTAAAAGATCAACAGATGCCCTGGCAACTCTTGCAACTGTTCCATAAGCTACTATCATGTATTCACAATCATCTGTTTTGTAGGTGTCAAAAATCACCTCATTCTTCTTTATATCACTATACCTCATCTGAAGCTTGTGATTGTGGATCTCTAACTGATTTTCCGGATCAAGATACAAAGATCGGATAATAACCTGCTTACCGCCATGCCCCATAAAACCGTCATTCCTTTTAATCGGTTCTTTGAATTCAGGAAGTGTTACGGACTCAGACATCTGACCAAGTATTCCATCACCGAGAATCATAACGATAACACGGTATTTAAACGCAATATCAAATGACTTGTAAGTAAGATCGATCAGATTCTGAACAGAAGATGGCGCATAAACAATAATGTTATAATCGCCATGCCCCCCCCCTTTTGTCGCTTGAAGATAATCTGCCTGTGAAGGAGATATATTGCCTAAACCGGGACCGCCCCTCATCATATTTGCAATCACTGCAGGAACCTCTGCACCTGCCATATATGATATCCCCTCCTGCATTAGAGATATACCGGGGCTTGATGAAGTAGTCATTGCGGCAAAACCGCACGCCCCTGCTCCATAAACCATATTAATAGCGGCAAGCTCACTCTCTGCTTGAACAAATACACCGTTTACTTCAGGTAATCTTTGTGACATATAAGCCGGCACCTCATTCTGAGGAGTAATCGGGTATCCAAAATAGTATCTGCACCCGGCTCTGATAGCGGCTTCTGCCATTGCTTCATTGCCTTTCATCAACACCTTAGCGGTTTTCATCATCAATCTCCTCTGAGGTAATCTCTATAGCACAGTCCGGACAAACAATGGCACAAAGTGAACAGCCAATACATTTTTCTTTATTAATAATCTGAACCGGATGATACCCCTGCGAATTAGTATGACCTGATACTGAAAGAAGTGTCAAATTACACTCTTTTAAACAAACGAGACACCCTTTACATCTATCTTCATCTATAATTATTGAAATCTTTTTTTTCACTTTAAACACCCCGATTATTATATATAAAAATCAAATAAATCAGTCAATATTTGATTTTGAAAATTATAACAAAATTATGGAAATAATAAAATAAAAAGAAATTATTTTACATAAAAAAAAATCCCGGATAAATAAATTACCCGAGATATATTTAAATCATAAATTTATTATGAACAAAGAGATGCGATTTTATCTCCGATTTCTGTTGTACTCATACCCATCTTACCCGCTGACATTGATTTTAATGTCTGAATTACCTTAGTTGAATTTTCTTCTATCTCTTTAGCAATTTTTGTTTCTCCGAGTATATCCATCATCATTGCACCTGCAAGAATTGCCGCAACAGGATTAATTACATTCTTACCTTGATATTTAGGTGCGGATCCGCCTATCGGTTCAAACATACTTACACCGTTCGGATTAATATTTCCGCCTGCAGCTATACCCATCCCACCTTGAATCATAGCACCGAGGTCTGTTATTATATCTCCAAAGAGATTTTCTGTAACAATAACATCAAACCATTCAGGGTTTTTTACAAACCACATAACCGAAGCATCAACATGGGCGTAATCTCTCTTTATATTTTTATATTCTTTATTACCCATCTCCTCAAAAGACCTGTACCAAAGATCACCGCAATGTGTTAAAACATTTCTCTTATGAACAAGGTGAATAGGTTTATCTTTGCCGATATTCTGTGATTCCCTTTTCTTTTTGAGTTCAAAAGCAAACTTAACACATCTATCAACAGTTTTCCTGTCATAAACCATTACCTGACTTGCGATCTCGTCAGGTGTACCTAATTTCGTAACCCCACCCATTCCTGTATATATACCGCCGGTGTTCTCTCTGACAACAACAAAATCAATATCTTCAGGTTTTTTATCTTTTAAAGGGGTCTCAACATTTGGAAACAACTTAACCGGTCTTAAGTTAATATATTGATCCAAGGCAAACCTTAGTTTAAGAAGAATACCAAGCTCTAATATGCCCGGTTTTACATCAGGATGCCCGATAGCACCAAGATATATAGCATCAAACTTTTTAAAATCTTCAATTGCAGAATCAGGCAGTGTCTCACCAGTCCTCAAATACCGCTCACCGCCGAAATCAAATTCAGTATAGTCTAATTTGACACCGTTCTTTTTACATATGGCATCAAGCACTTTTCTTCCTTCTGCTACAACCTCAGGTCCCGTTCCGTCACCGCCCATTACAGCTATTTTATAAGTTTTCATATATCCCCCTTTAATTATTGGTATAATTTTAAAACTAAGCCTTTATATAATATTATATTAAAAAGATCAATACAATATTAATCAATATTGTGAATAGTATTATAATATTCACAAATTTAATCACCATAATAATCTTATTGTGGTTTATTATGATACACAATTCACATTAGTTTTTTGGAACTTTTTTTTATACCCTGCGGTATATTCTGAATATCTTTCTATCGTATATATAGGAGTATTTGCTTAGAGGATTAAAACTATTTGCAAGTTCATGTTTATTCTTTTTTATCCGCTCAAATGCTATGTCAATCTTTTCTTTCATAACGGTTACAGTCAAAGGAAAAAGTGAACGAATATCACGCGGATTTATCTTTGGATTTAGATCGATAACCATCCTTAAAATATCAACCTTTGTTGATGCCTGATAAACTATCTCTTTAAATTCATTTCTAAAGTCATTTTCTTTATCGGCGCTCATTTCATGCTTTGAATTCTCAAAATTCTCAAGTATCCTAAAGAAATTAATCATCTCTTTTGAAACAGTTTGATTCTTATAATAAAGATATGAGAGTTTCTGCATTATCATATTTACAATATTAATATCTCTTATCGACAGATAAGATGCATAAGACCGCTTACCTGATTTACTGAAGCCGACAGATGATGCGGTAACACTCTTTATAAGATATAGTTCATCCAGGTCCCTTTTCGGGCGTCTTTTTCCGGGAAAATATAACCAATATATTCTATCCTGTATCTCACTTTTAAAACCGGAACGAAAATTGAGTTTATCATAAAAATTTATTCTGAATCTGTACTTGTCTATCATATCATTTATAATCTTTAAACAGTAAATAATTTGATTCTCTATAAAATCAAAGTCATATGATGGCATTTTCTGAAGACAAAGTTCAATTAAAGATATTTGATTAAAATGCATCGTATATTTCTTAAAATTAGTCATAAACTTTTCTTTATTAAATATCTCATGACTCAAACTCATCCGTCTGTAAATATCAAGCCCGCGAAAAAGACTTAACATAATCCTATAAGGTGCTTTTTTCTCATGATATATGTCAAGCAGAGTCTGAATAAGCATATTTCTGCCGGCAATTATTTTTTTGCGATATTCCAAAAATATTGCTTTTTCATCAGGCTTTTCCTCTTCAACCACCGGTTCTTCAATAAAAAAAACTGTTGAATTATTTTCTGTAACACATTCATCCTGAAAACTTTCTATCTCATTATTAACATTATCATTTTCTATTTCAGGTTTTATTTCTGAAACTTCAACCGGTTTTGATTTATTACTATTCTTTTTTAATAGATCTTTAATAAATCTTCTGTTTTTTTCATGATCAACCGATGGTTTATTATTTGTTGGTAAAATACTTAAATTTTCATCAACTACTTCTATTTGGGGGGGGATTGAAGTTTTTTCTTCTTTTGGTAACTTATATTTTTCAATATTTAACGGATTACGGTTTAATGATCTAAACCTTGAGTAGTCTTTCGGTATTGTATCAAGAAAGTTTCTTAGGCCGTTTAAATCGTTCTGCAAAGAAACAGCAATATCTTTATAACTGTATGGAGCGATAGAGAGTATCATCTGATCGAGTCTGTGTATAAAACTATCAATTAACTCAATATAGTCAAAGAAACCCTTTTCTTCAACATTATCCGCTTTATCGATAAATTTTTTTATTGACTTCTCTAGATCAAATCTATCCCTGAATATCTTTATACCTTCATAACTACTAAATTTTTCAATATCATAAAATTCTTTAAATACTTCAATCATACCTTTTCCTGATAATAATCATTTGATATTATCGAATTTTTGGGGATTTAAATCAAACAGATTATATAAAAATAAACCAAAAAACACTATACAAAAATTAAATAATCTATTAAAATCCGTTTCTATTTAAATTATCAGAATAATAAGGAAAGAAGATGAAGTACGAAATTGATTTTGATAAATCCGGCGGACTTGTTCCGGTTATTGCACAATGTTTTGAAACAGGCAAGGTGTTAATGCTTGCCTACGCAAATGAAGAGGCTTTTGAATATACATTGAAAACCGGAAAAGCAACATATTACTCCCGTTCACGAAATAATTTGTGGTGTAAAGGGGAAACCTCCGGTAATTATCAAGAGATAAAAGATATACTTATTGACTGCGACAACGACACGCTTATATATGTTGTTGAACAGAAAGGTTTAAAAGCGGCATGCCACGAGGGTTTTGTAAGCTGTTTTTTTAGAAAATTTGATAACGGTAAATGGATTAATAATGGCGAAGATAGGGTTTTTGACCCAAAAACTGTTTATAATAAATGAGGGTTGGCTCAAATGAATAAAGTTGAAACACTAAAACTCGGTATTCCTAAGGGAAGTCTTCAAGATTCTACCGTAAAAATGTTTGCTAAAGCCGGCTATAAGATAAATATATCTTCAAGATCATATTACCCTACAATAGATGATCCTACTATATCACTGATTTTAATAAGAGCTCAGGACATGTCGAGATATGTTGAAAAAGGTATTATTGATGCAGGTCTTACAGGTAAGGACTGGGTTGTAGAGAATGACTCAAAAGTTGAGGTCATCACAGATCTTGTTTATGCAAAAACATCAACAAAGCCTGTAAGATGGGTATTGGCAGTTCCGGAGGATTCACCAATAACAAATGTTAAAGAGCTTAACGGTAAGAAAATTGCAACTGAGGTTATGAATATTACAAAAAAATACCTCGATAGAAACAATGTTAAAGCATCTGTCGAATTCAGTTGGGGGGCAACAGAGATTAAATGCCCTACTCTCGTTGATGCTATAGTTGAGATTACAGAAACAGGCTCAAGTCTTAAAGCAAATAATCTAAAAATTATAGATGATGTTCTAGAATCAACAACACAATTGATTATGAACTATGATTCTTATAAAAATCCGAACAAAAGAGATAGGGTTGAAAATATCGGAATGCTTCTTAAAGGTGTAATTGAAGCAGAAAGTAATGTAGGTATTCAGTTGAATGTTGAAAAAAAGAATCTAAATTCTGTACTTAGAATACTGCCGTCATTACAACAGCCGACTATAAGTGAACTTACAGATCCTGATTGGGTCGCGCTTAATGCTATAGTTGAAGAGATAACCGTTCGTGATATTATACCACAATTAAAAAGAGCAGGTGCATCGGGCATTGTAGAATACCCTTTAAATAAAATTATCAGATAAAGCCGGTTTATGGACTTCTTACAAGAATTAAATTCAAAACAATTTGAAGCTGTTACACATATAAACGGCGCATCATTAATATTAGCCGGTGCAGGTTCAGGAAAAACCCGTGTCATAACTTTTAAAATCGCATATCTTATCGAACAAGGGGTTAGTCCAGAGCATATACTTGCTGTTACATTTACAAATAAAGCGGCCGCTGAGATGAAAGAACGGGTTACTGCTCTATGCAGAAACAAAAAGAGAACACCGCTTGTAACGACCTTTCACTCTCTCGGTTTACAGATACTTAAAGAAGATATTGAAAAACTTGGTTATAGAGCAAAATTTTCAATCTTTGATCAGAATGATTGTGCGAAGATAATTAAAGATACAATAAAAGAATTAAAAATCCCCGAAGATCTCTACGATCCTTTTCAGGTTATAAGTAAAATCAGTATGCTTAAAATGAAATTATCAAATGTTTCATCAATTATTGATGAAGACATCAAACGGATCTATCATAAATACACAGAATACCTTATTTCATATAATGCAGTTGACTTTGATGATCTTATTAAACTTCCTTTAGAACTTTTTAATAAATTCCCGCAGGTATTGGAAAAATACCAAAAAAAATGGCGGTATGTACTAGTAGATGAGTATCAGGACACATCTCTAATGCAGTATGAGATGATCAAAAAACTTGCAATACTTCATAAGCAAATATCTGTTGTCGGCGACGATGATCAGTCAATATATTCGTGGCGAGGGGCAAATCACTCAAATATTTCAATTTTTGAAAAAGACTTTGATCCGGTGAAAGAGATTCATCTGGAACAAAATTACCGTTCTACCGCAACAATATTAAATGCGGCTAATGCGGTAATTAAAAACAACTCAATTCGTAAGGCTAAAAACCTCTGGACAAAGGGTGGAGCCGGTGAAAAAATCACCCTTTATGAAGCAGAAAATGAGGATGAAGAGGCACAATACCTTGTTGATATGATACTTAACTACAAATCTAAAGGATTGAAATTTAATGAATTTGGTGTCTTATTCAGAATGAACTCCCAATCAAGACCGCTTGAGGAAAAATTCAGGGAATTTGATATACCCTACAAACTAATCGGAGCAATGAAGTTTTTTGAGAGAGCAGAGATTAAAGACATTCTAAGTTATATGAGATTTTTTGCTAATCAAGATGATGAAGTTTCTCTTCATAGAATTATTAATAATCCAAAACGGGGTATCGGCAATACAACGCTTATGAGTTTATTAGAATATTCTAAAGAATATAATATCCCACTATGGAGTTCATTAAAGATATTTGTTGATAATAATACACTCGGTGAAAAGATAACCAATGCACTAAATGATTTTTATACACTAATTGAAAAATATAAAGAAAGGATCCACAAACCTAAAAACATATCGAGAACTGTATCAGAATTAATTGATGAGATTGACTATAAAAGCAAGCTAGTCACTGAACTAAAAATAGCATCCAAGATTAACTACCGATTAAGCAATATAAATCAATTGATCCAGTCAATTTACAAATATGAAAATAACCCGGATAATTTTAATCCAAGCATATATGATTATTTACAAAAAGTCAGTCTTACATCAAGGGATGATGAAGATGAAAATAACGACTATAACAATAAGGTTAATATGATGAGTATCCATTCATCCAAGGGGCTTGAATTTAAGGTTGTTTTCCTGATAGGTGTTGAAGAAGGACTTATTCCGCATGATAAAACTCTTGAAGAAACCGGCACAAATGAAGAAGAAAGACGGCTTTTTTATGTTGCTGTAACAAGGGCACGCGAAAAACTTTTTTTTACTTATCCTAAAACAAGAATGAAATTCTATGAAACAATTAATAAAGAGCCTTCATCATTTCTAAAAGAGATACCAGAAGAACTGATCGAATTTGGAAGTGAAATAGAAGAATCTGATAACGATTCAGGCGAGGATTCACTGGTAGCTCTATATAACAAATGGAGCAATAAATAATTGTGAAACCGTTGATAGTGAAAAAATGGCTGCCCTTTTCAAGACAGCCATATCATATTAAACAACTATTACTTCCATTTATTGAGATCTAATTCTTTTTCAGACTTTGCAACTATTGCAGTACCTGCCAGATCTCCGGTTACATTTAAGAGAGTTCTACCCATATCAAGAATTGCATCTATACCTACAATAGCTCCGTAAGCCAAAGCGACTGTTGTTCCTGCATCTACCTTGATATTAATCGATTCGAGAACCATAACAAGCATAATCGCACCGGCTCCGGGAACTCCGGCAGTTCCGATTGAAGCAAGAACTGCTGTTAATACAATAATTCCCTGTTGAGAGAGTGTAAGATTCATACCTATTGCATTAGCAATAAAAAGAGCACAAACGCCAAGATAGATCGCAGTCCCATCCATATTAAGAGTTGCACCAAGCGGTAATGTAAAAGAACTGATATTTCTATGAACTCCCATATTTTCCTCAGCATTTTTCATGGTTATCGGAAGGGTACCACTGCTTGTTCTTGTTACAAATGCTGTTAACATTGCTTCTTTATTCATTTTACAAAATTTAATTATGCTCAATCTGAATAATGACAAAGATAAGCCGTATGTAATTAGAAAATGAACAGCCATAGCTCCGAAAATTGTAAGAGTTATCATTAAAAGCGGGCCAAAAGCCTGCACACCCTGTTTAGCAAAAACAAGGGCAATTAATGCAAAAACACCGAAAGGCGCATATTCGAGAACCCCTCTGACAACTTTATACATCACCTCAGCCGCACCGTTAAAAAAATCAAATACTACTTGTGCGCTTCTTGATAAAACACTTTCTTTTGATTCTTTGAGTATTGCAACTGTCAAACCGAATATCAATGAAAAGAAAATTACCGGTAAAACATCACCTTTTGCTAATGATTCAAATGGATTAGTAGGTATGATATTCATCAAAGTGTCAATTAAAGGCGGTTTGTCAACATTTAAAGTTTTTTCAACCGCATTTAGAGCGACTGCATTAAATCCCACACCCGGTTTAAAAATATTCCCAAAAACTAGCCCGATAAACACGGCAATTGCAGAAGTAAGCATATAGTAGAAAAATATCTTAGCTCCTACCCTGCCGAGTCTTGACGGAGTAATACTCGATGCACCGACAACCAGCGAAAAAAATATAACCGGAGTTACAATCATCTTTAATAATCTAATCAAAATACCGCCTATGGGGTCCAGCACCCCCGATATCTGATTATTAGAATTAATTCCTGTCTTAGCCACAATGATCCCAAAAATAATACCGAGAACAAGTCCTATGAGTATCCTTAATAAAAGATTAACTCTAAAATAGAAACCTAAAATTTTTCCCACACCTTTCGCCATTATTAACCTCCGTTTTTTTTGAATAAAATAATACTATTACATAGTAAAACTATTGTCAAATTAATATTATAAAATAATGCGAAGGCGGCCAAATACTATTGAATCAAAAATATTTTGGACACTTCGCCTGTAACAGTCTTAGTGCCCTAAATATAAAATCCCCTTAAAGTTAATAACACAAGAATTTGTTTATGACTTTAAGGGGAGTAATTACTATTCTAACTAAGCACCGAAATATGTATCAACAAGATCGCAAGTCTTATTATCCGGACTAAACTCATATAGATAATAAGGAGGCTCAATATCTCCAGACAAGTCCTGCTGCGGTGTAATCACAATCCTGATTCCATCGTAAGAAAAACCTATACCGGAAGTTACGGCAACTATATCATCTATAACGGTCTGCTCAGTAGAATTACACTCTAATACTTCAATCTGCTCAGGTGTGAACTCTTCAAGTGATATTATATAGAGATCATATTGATTGGTTTCGTATGTAAAGTCATAGAATAAGCTATTATCTATCTTATCTGAATAGACACTATTAACAAAACTAACTTTAAGAAGATCAGATTGATTATCTGTATATAAGTTAAAGAAATCAGAATAAGAATCAAATGTAACTGTATCATCATAGCTTGTTTCTTGAAACACTCCATTTAAATCATAAACGGAGTAAACTAAGGAACTTGTATTAAATGCATCATTGTACTTAATTATATGATTTATATTATTTAAAAAATTTGCTGAATAAACGGTTTCTACTCTACCGCCATTATTGTCAGCATATCCGTATAAATAATAATCAAGATCAAGAACCGAGTCTTTACTTGCAGATTCAAAAGAAATAAATAACCCTTTATTCTCTGAATCCTCACTTTCTTTGAACTTTATACTGTATTCAAAAGTCTCAGTCACAACATTATCCTCTATTCTGATGTAGTTCCGTTTAGATGATATGACTGCCGATTTGTTTGTGTCATTGTATGTAATTGATTCAAACTGTTCCCCATTACCTGTAAAAACCTCATAAGTGTATTTAATCATTGATCCGTCATCCAGCCAATAAAATACTTGGTCATAACCGATTTCATCTTTTGTAAAAAATGTTATCATTTTATCATATGCCGGGTTATCGGATTTTTGGTATTTAAAATCAGGCATAATCTCGTCTGTACCAAGTAACTCATCAAAATTATTAATCGATGCATCATTTAACTTGTCTATCAGATCTTGAGTGTATGTTATCTTCATTCCGGAAATCAGATCGTTTCCCGGTGTCAATTCGTTTATAAAAGTATCAATTTTGTAACCAGAATGCATAATATATGCTATATCATTTCTTGAATGACTGATGAGATTTTTAATATTATTATAACTGCAACTTGTCAGATCAAATATAATTTCCGAGTTATCTATTGAAGTATCCTCACTAATCAATGAATCGGGAATATTCACCATAAATCTTTCAGGGAAAACCGTTTTATTATCCAATGAATCATCTTTTTTATCTAAAATAACACATGAATAACAAATAACTAAAACAACCGTCACTATTAGTAATACAAATAAACTTTTTTTCAAAATAAGCTCCTTTTTTTAAAAGTATTGATATATATATCACACATTTGAAAAAAAAACATTATAAAATAAAAAAAAACTAATATATAGTGAATTAATTCGATTATTGACAAATATAATAATATAGTTTAAATATAACTTAATAAAATAAATCAGGAGTAATTTTAATGAAAAGAATAACATTTTTTCTAATTTCCTTACTGTTTCTTGCAGCATGTTCTGCACCCGGACCAAAAGCAACTGTTGAAAGAGCTTTTGAAAGTATTAAAAACCAAGATGCTAAAGCATACATCAAATTTCTTCCTGCTAATGAATTGGCAGAACTTGAAGCGATAATTACCGATATGAAAGAAACCCCTGAATATTCTGCAGACTTCTTAACATATATCGGACTCTCGGTTACTGTAGAAGAAATAAAAAACTTAACAGTTGAAAGTTATCTCACTTTACAACTTAAATCTTTAAGTGAAGCTATCTCCAGTGCTGAGGTAAGTTACGGAAATGAGACAATCAACGGTGATGAAGCAACCGTTCAATTGATAATCAACGGTACAACCGGCGATGTTGATCTAATAAAAGAAAACGGAAAATGGGTTATTATTAAAGGATTGGATCTAAATTAAAAAATATTTTTATCCTTTTATTCAATAAAAAAAGCTGCTTAAAGCAGCTTTTTTTATTGCCCGGGACCGGACTTGAACCGGTACGGATGTATAAGATCCGAGGGATTTTAAGTCCCTTGTGTCTACCAATTTCACCACCTGGGCATCATTTTGTTATAATAACAAAATAGGCAACGAGCGGGTTCGAACCGCTGATAGAGGTTTTGCAGACCTCGGCCTTACCACTTGGCGACGTTGCCGAACAGATTGTTAAATACCATACGATATCTTTTTTGTCAATATTATTTATTTGTTTTTATCAAGATAGAATTCAACCCTCCTGTTCTTTGAAAGCTCCTCAATAGTTACACCTTCACCCAATGGTACAATCGGATTATCGAATCCTCTGCCTACTGCGGTCATTCTACCGGCAGCTATACCGTTTCTAACTAATATACCCTTAATGTGATCTGCCCTTCGCATGGATAGATTCCTTGCAAGATTCTCATCAAGTCCTTCTCTAAATCTGTTGGCATGACCTTCTATCAATATATTATACTGATTATACTTTCTTAAAGCTCTTGATAAGAGTTGAATAATCCTTTCATTTCTTGGTGAACTTGTCATAATGTGAGAATCAGGCTCAAACTCAATATTACTGATAAGAATTTTAAGTTTATCCTCACTCAATCTCATTACAAGAATATCCACCATTAAAGGATCAACCTCCCTTTCTACCGTATTACCGAGATTATCGGTAAATTTTATTGCCACTGGATAATCTTCCGCACTCTCAACAAGATCACCTTCGGTAGATCTTCCGTTCCAGTTAATCGAGCTAGCCGGCAGCCCCCTTCCGTTAAGCTGATAAAAAACTCTTGATTTATTAGGTGACATAATTCTCAACGACCATTCAGATACACCGGAGAGATCATTCACATTAAAATAATTTGCAACTTGATCGTAAACCCGGCAATAACCCGGAGAGAATATCCCCGGATTGTATGATATTACAGCTTGCGGTGGTGTCGTGTCAAGAATGAATTGACCTGTTTCTGCAACCGGTCTGTTCCCAAAATTATATATAACAGTTAATCTTGCAGAATACCTGCCGTCCGGTAACCTAACATTCTCCCTGTTTTTGCCATCCCATATTATTTTTGCGGGGACATCACTCTCTCCTTCATTTCTGAATACAATGTTTTTAGAATTATCAAGAATTTCAAAACTATAAGCAATTATCCCTTGTCTGACTGATATTGTTGGTGAAAACTCAATATTATCAAACAGTCCGTTTCCATCCGGTGAGAAACCGCTCGAATTTGTTGTTAAGAAAGTATTTGTTCTTACATTCTTAAGCTCTACATTGCCTTCAGCTTTGCCGGTGTTTCCGGCCCTATCGGTTGAACTTATTACATATCTATAAATACCGTTAGTAACAACATTACCGTTTATATCTCTTCCATCCCATATATACTTCTGAGCGGGTTCAGAATTTTGAAGATAGGTCGAAAAAACAAGGTTGTTTTGAGAATCGTAAACAGCCGATTCCCAAAGATCTTCCCTTGATCCCCTCTGAAGAATCTCGGTTGCATCGAGAAATGTGTCTCCATCGGGAGAGATGATACTATTAACAATCGCTATCTCTACATTCGGTGCTATATTATCAAGTATAAAACTTGTAGTCTTTGTAGTAGTATTTGCCCCATTCTGAAAATTTACACTTAATACCCCATAGTACAAACCGTCCGGCGCTATTGCGGTTCCGTTAGCTTTACCGTCCCAATCAATTCTGTTTCGTAGATCTCCGTTTTGAGTCAGTTCAAAGACCGTACTGTCTGTATCAAAGTTTTTTACTGAAAATTTCCAATTAATAACCCTGTTTTCGGTAATATTTGCCCTAATCATAAAGGTCTGGATATCTTTAATTCCATTATTATTCGGTCCGAAACAATCATTTACATATGATAGAAACACGGGCACATCTCTTGTATCAATACGCATTGCATTTTCAAATGTTGCAAGTGTAGTAAGATCAAACCTTTCTGAAGTATATGTGTTTCCTGCTCTATCCGTGGAATTAAGCTGGTAATAGTACATTCCGTCTGCAAGAAGATTTCCATTGTCATCAATACCTCCCCAAGCAATATTTGGCGGTTGTCCTCGCCAACTGTAAGTTTTAACTGCTTGACCGAGAGAATTTAATATCCGGCCGGTCCACATATCCTCATTAGTACTTCCTGTATGTGTTATAGTTACCTCATTAATTGCATTCTCACTTCCGGGTCTGAATATTTTGGTTGATAATGCTATCCTGCTTGCCGGCGCAGTATTATCCAGTATAAAGTCAGGGGTTGTTGAAGTAGGTGTTGACCCGTTTTCATAATATGCAGTTAATACGGCTTTATACACACCTTCCGAAGCTATACTGCCGGATTGATTCTTGCCGTCCCATTCTAATAATGACGGTGGAAGTCCGTTTTCTTCATAAGTTCTAACAGTTCTGCCGTTACCGTCTTTAATAACTAACTGCCATCTGTTCAAACCGTCTTTTACGGGTATATCAAAAGCAAACTTAATTGTATCTTTAATTTCATTATTGTTTGGAGAAAAATATTGATCGGTAAGACTTGCAACAATCGGTCTCGGTACTGTATCAATAATAATATTGTTAATAAACCGCTCTGACCTGCTGCCCGCATCATTAATTGACCACAACTTAATTTTATAAACCCCATCCGGTACCTGTTCTCCATTCTCATTTTTGCCATCCCACTGAACACGAACACTTCCGCGCTCTGAAAAAACAAACCTTCTAATGAGTTCATCTGATTGGTTTAAAACATCAACATACCATCTTTGTTCCCTTATTATTTGATCAAACCCCGTTACTATCTCACTTCTGACAGCTTCTGCTCTTTCTGAATAATCAATAGACCTGTTGTATTGAAAATTAAACTCTTCTTCCAATATAGTTATGCAGGGAACTTGCGCTCTTACTATATCAAGCTCAATTATTATCATATCTTGATTACCATCACCGTCCGGAGAAAAGATCATTTGATTAATATGATGATTAATTACGGGAAGACTTGTGTCAACAATTATAAAACCGTTTAAACTTCCATTTTCATCAGTATTACCGTTGTCATCCTTTGCATAGAATTTGTATCTGTATTGGCCATCCGGAACTATTGACCCCATATCGTTTCTGCCATCCCAAACAACCCTTGAAGGTATAGGTATCCCTGTTTTCGGTGAAAAGAATATCCTTGCCGCTTCCTCAAATTTAATTGTTTCAAGTCTTGGTTCCCTACCTTCGATCCTTCTGACAAGCTGATCATTTGAATTGTAAACCTCAAAACTCCAATAAGTAATATACCTTTCGTCTGTAATATCAAGATCAACTACAAGATTGTCTTTGATACCATTGTTATCAGGGCTTATATAATAATCCTGTTGCCTATGAACAACAACCGGAGGATTCTGGTCCAGCGCACCAATTGTTATTGTACATCCCGCCATGATTTTGACTCCCTGAAAATATGGCTGAAAACCTAAATCAATCGAGAATTCAGTATTTTTGAATGAATTTGCTTCAACCTCACTCTTTGTTAAGTGTTTAAAAGAGTTTGCCGTAAATCTGAAAGATATACCGCCCGTAAAATTAAATATATTATAAATATATTCATAATTATTAATAACCCCTGCATATTCAAGAGTACCTTCAAGGTCAAAAGTATATGAACCCCTTATTGCGAAAAAATTGAATATCTCTATTTCAGTACCGCAGGCAAAAGTAAAATTCTGAAAAAACGGGAATGTCGCGTCAAATAATATCTTCCAATAAGTGACGCCGTTATTATAAAGATTAAAACTTACTCCGGTAGCCAAAGTCGGCAAGGCTGTAAACCAATTTATATCTCTTACACCATTTACAGTAGAGCTCTCTCCTCTTGTATTTACAAGCGGCTTACCTACATCCTTTAGGATAAGTGATATCTGAAGATCCTGAAATGCCCAATTTGTCGGCTGATCATTAACAAAAGGAAATCTCACCTCAGGTTTAAATATTATCCCCAGATCAAATCCGAAACCTACATCAAATACATAATCTTTATTAAATGCGTTAGGATTATATGAAAATTTTAAATTTCCGCCGAATCCGAAAGCAAAAACATTTAAAAAATCTTTAGAATAGGCAAAATATAGTGTCCCCATCTTACCGGCACCAATATCATTGTTATTTGCGCTTCCTATACCTATCCCGGCGAAATCCCTGTTGCTCGAATTAACATAATCTGCGGCAAGAGAGAAATTACCATATCTTGAAGGTATAACAAATCCGGTGTTAATTGCAAAAGGAAGGAAAAAATCACCTCCATCCATAAACTTTTCATTTGTATTTTGCCAATCTGTAAATAGAGCCGGCGTTACACCGTATGAGAATTCAAGCATAACCCTTTGAATAAAGGCATTTGAAGCAGGATTAATAGCTATAGAAGACGGGATAGATGCCCCGTTGTACCCCATTCCCATCCCCATTAAATAAGGTGAAAATGACCAAATATAATTACGGCCTGTTTCGGTAGTACGATACATCGCGTTAACCTGTAATGTGGCTGTCATAATAATAAATAAAAAGAATCCTCTTTTTAAACTGATAAACATCTGATTCCTCCGATTTTTTAAATTAAAAAAACTAAAACTGTTTATAATACAATAAATCTTTATTGTATATTATTTTTATTCTTTTTTGACAAACAAATCAGTAATAAACCTTCAGTTATTTATATATTTTTGTAATTAAGATTTAAAGTTAAAAAAAAACATTGAAATATTCAAATAATAAATGTATAAACTTCATTTACGGAATAATCATTATAATAGAAAAAACATCTGTTAGATAAAGTTCGTATTGATCGACAATTATGTTTTACTATTATTATTTATTTTTGCTCCGATTGCTTAATTTATAATAAGTTTATAATTATTGAAGGATATAATAAATGAAAAAAACCAAAATCACATTAATTCTTATCGCTATCTTTTGCAGTGTAACTGTTTTTGCCGAAAATATATACTTTTACGGAAACACTGCTTTCGGTATCCACCAATTCTGGGAAATGCAAGTACAAAAAGATACAAGCCATGAAAAAACCGGAGATGACAGAAGAGTTTTTGCCAACTATCTTTCAGGTTCATTCGGACTCGGGGCAGAGATGATTATTTGGGACATGGGGGTTAAAAGAGGTTCACGGATCTATTTTAAAAATGGGATTAACATGATGTTCCTCGCACCGACCTATTTTGGCCATCTGCCTTATTATGATTTTACAAATCAGGTTTCTACAGATATAATGCAGCCTTTTACAAACGGTATTAATGGCGGAGTCCTTTATACAGGTGTAAACCTTGATTTTACACTCGGTGGTTCATTTCCGAAAACAAATTTATTGTGGGGTTTCGGTGTAGTTTTAAATTTTACATTTCCGGTTTTTGCACCCAACTTCAATTTGACTAGAATTATGTCTGATTATCCTGCAAATCAGTACTCTTTTTTTGCAGAACCTTTTATAATGATCGGATATGACATACTGATCCCCGATACTGATATAAAAATCACCCCTCAACTTAGAACGGGAATAACCACAAACCCGCTTGTTTCAGACTTCCTTCTTGGCGACATGCTTAAGAACACAACAACAAATTACTATACAAGAGACTATGAAACAAACAATCCGGGACAATACAGCGGCTTCTTCATCGAACTTTCTGTAAGTATAAGCTTCATAGCAATAGAATGGAGAAAATAAGGGACATATTTAAATTTAACAGGTCTCTTTTACTTTCGGTTGTTTTAATAATATTATGTATTTTCAATAAATGGTTAATTAATGGTGAATCAGTAACTGATATTGTTGTATCATATTATTTTGAAGAAAATACTTCTGATACGATACCGGAATATATACCGAATTTGATTCAAATATCATCAAATTTCTATTCTCCATCTTTTAATTATAAAGAATTAAATAACTATCTTCCTTTATTTTGCTATAATCATCCCGATTTATTGATTTCAATTAACAATAATCGCAATGTCATTAATCACAGTATTTATAATACAAACAATAACAGAAACAATAATATGATTATAAATAATAATACTCTATCAGAACAATTAAACACTTTAAGAACAGAGATCGAATTCTTATTTAAGTATGATAATAAATTTATAATTAACGGGGCATTTTCTCAAGAATGGGATTGGGGCAATTATAACATAGAGCTTCACAATTGTGATGATTACAGGATATACTCTACCGGACTTTTGATATCCGGTAAGTCTTTTCTATTCAATGCCGGCCTGAAATATTTATATTCGGCAGAATATAACTTTATAGAATCCATTAACAGATTAGGATTTGTTCCATCTTCAAATTTTTCAATTTATTTATCTATTGATCCGTTATATAGTTTTGCAGAAAACAAAATTCTCATTAATTCAGAATTGATTTTTAATTTTTTCAATATAACACTATTACAAAAAATTGTTTTTAATCCGGTGATCAACGGTAACAACGAACAGAGATTAGATATCCTGTTTAACTTCCTTAACAGTTTATTGAATATCAAATTTAACACATCCGTATCTACCGATTTTTCAAAAATATTTTATTTTGATTTTGATATAGAAGCGGGATTCACACCGACTGAAACAATAGTTTTTGGTTTTTTAAAAAAAAACATTGATTATTATGATATTAAACACGACATTGAAGATGTTTTTTGGGTACTTCGAGAATTGAATCAATACAGATCATTATCGGGTTTCTATTTTAAGTTATATATAAATCGTTTTGAGTTGATTATTAACAACAGCTTTTGTTTTAATTCTTATTTTCTTAGAATATCTAATATTGAACCTTATATTAAAACAGATGGTTTTGATCTTCTGAATTCAATCATTTTTAACTACCGATCAGATTATTTTACTTTTAAATTTGAAATAATTCACAAACTTTCTGATTACAATATGAATGGATTAGGGTTAGAATTCGGTTTTTATGATATAAAGGCAGGAATAATACAGCTGAAATTTTTAAACACAGCATTATTTAATCAAAATTTTGTAAACTTTAAATATTATAATTCAATAGGACTTAAAATGATATATAATAACACAGGTTATTTCTTTCTTGATTTTGCAGGCGGTTTTGAAACAAGCACTTATTTAGATTACAGCTTTAAATTTTACGCAGTTTGCGGTTTTCACACACGAATTTAGATTGTCAACGGAGTTAAAATGAATTTTCAAACTTTTATAATTGTTATACCGATTTTTGCCTTTTCTGTTCTTGGAATAGCAATAATTATTGAACGATTTATGTTTTTTAGTAAAAACCATATTGATTTTGATAAATACAGATACTCAGTAATCAACGATACCTATAATTTTAAATCAACGATAATAAATAATGCTAAAACTGTTTTTGATGTTTTTTTAAAAGAGCTTTTTATGTTGAAAACAGTTTCAAAACAACAGCTAAATGAATTTATAGACTCGAGAATATCATCAATAGAAATGGATTATGAAAAAAGGATATCTTATCTTGGAATTTTTGCCAAATTATCAACACTTCTGGGATTGTTCGGAACGGTTATCGGTATGATATTCGCATTTGATCAGATTGTGACTAAAGGTATAAGTAATGCCTCCATCGTTGCTTCAGGTATTAAAACAGCAATGCTTACAACTGCTATCGGTCTTGCAGTTGCCATACCGGCAACTTTTTTTCATGATTTTTTTAAAAATTTAATCATAAAAGAAAAAAGAAAAATGGAAATTATAATATCTGAGGTTATTCTTCAGTTTTCTAAAAACTCTAAACCAAACACCGAGCGTAATAACAATGAGAATAATTAAGCAAGAAAAAAACAGTTTAACAGAATTAGACCTTACCCCGCTTCTCGATATAATTTTTTTAGTACTGGTATTCTTTATGGTTGCAGCGACTTTTGAGATTAACAGATCATTAAATGTTCAATTACCGGAATCTGTTTTATCTGAATCAAATTTATCCCGTGAGGTTGTTTTAATAGAGGTAGATAATAACAACTCAATATTTATTAACGGAGAACCTGCAACACAAGAAAATTTCATTTCTACAATAAATACCATTGAAAACTATACTGAGCTGACCTACATTCTTGCCGCAGATAAGAATACTTATTATCAATCCATAGTATTTATTCTTGATTCATTAAAAATGATCGGTATCAAGGACTTGAACATTGCAACAGATGAAAAACTTTAACATAAAAAAACATTACTTTAATATATTGATTATTTTTTCTTTGATAATCCATATAGCAGCGGTTTTAGTATTGATTAAGTTGTTAAAACCGCAAATTTTAATATCATTCGAAAAACAAAACACAACAGTAAGGTTTATAACTAATATCAACAGACAAAGATATACCGGAAGATCCGGTTCAAATACCCTCAACACATACTCATCAGACTCTATTTCACAAATCAACATAGAAAAAACAATTATTTCCGAATTGACTCCACCGGCTCAGTTTTCTACAACCCCTTCAACACAACTAAGTACCCGAGTCCAAAACATGACAGAAAACATTAATCAGTACAATCTCAATGATGTTTTATCGATTGACCATATTTTAGCAAACGAACTCGCAAATATCAATAGTTGCTCTGCAACATACAGTTTTAGTGACAACGGAAACAACAGACAACTTCTTTCAGGATCACAAGACAGCTTTAATGATCTAACTATAAATATTAATCACAACTGTAAACTAATGCTCAAAGTAAACAATGAAGGTATAATAACTGATATTGAGATTGTAGAGTCAACAGGCAATCTTTCATTGGATAATCAGATAAGAATCAGGGTATCAGAATGGATCTTTAGTCCTTCCGATACACCGTTAGAATCAATTTATTTTAATATCAGGTTAATAAAACGGTGAAAATAACTTTAAAGATTCGATTTCAGTCAATACTGAAAATATTTAGAATTTTTCTCACTCTTTTTATCATAACTATAACTGTATTAGTTTCCAATTACATAATTTTTCAACTAAAAACAACCGTCTCAAATATAAAAAACATATTAATTACAGAAGCAGAGAATTTTCTTGGGGTAAAACTCTATTTTGATAGAATAGCTCCCAATATTTTATTAGGTATCGATATAAAGAACCTCGTTGTTGTTACAGATGATACAAACAGATTCAGACTTGGTGATGTGGAGATAAAATACTCATTATTTAAACTTATTACAGGAAGATCTTTAACTAAAATTATTACAAAAGTTATTTTTAAAGAAGTTAATTTTAACATTGAAAATAATCAAACAATTACTGATCTAATTGAAAAATACAAAAACAAACCAAAAACTGATACTTCTATCAATTTTGATGATATTGATACTGAAATTATTTTTAAAAAAATCTCTATTAATTATTTAAACAACGGATATAAAGTAAATTTATTTTCTCAAAATATGATAATTATTATTAATAAAAATATCAACCTAAACGGACAATTATCATTACTGTTTAATAAAGACAACTATACCATTTCTATGAATATTAAAAATTCTTTATCCTTGAACATAAAAGATCACATCAATTATAACGGCGAAATGGTTATTGACAAACTTTCATTAAATTCATTAGTATTCAAACCTTTTTCAATTGATTTGTCTGGAGATGTTAATGAAACATTTATAAGCTCAAGTTCAGATATTCATGATTTTATATTTAATTATAGTCGTTTGGAAGGTATAAATCTCGACTTAGATATCCATACCGATGATAATGAGAAGCTATTCTACAGATCAATGCTTGATCCATATATACCTGATTCAATAGACCTCCATTTTTCAAGTGCATTCGGTAATAACGGCATAAAATTTTCTTTAGATCATAGTATCGGATACAATACACTTTTTAACATACCCGATGTCTTATTTTCAGGTTCAATAGATTATTTAAATCATATTCTTTATATGAATAATCTTAAACTCACAACATTAAACGACGATAATTTTATTGTTTATAGTGATATTATTGATACAAGATATAATTTTGATACCACTGTTGATATAGTCAACTTTAATATTACTGAAGGCCTCAACATTGATACAAATATACTGATATCAAAATCGGGTAAAAATTTTATTATTGGTGCAATTAATAACACCATTGAACAGTTGTTAGTTGATGATATATACATAATGATTACCCCCGATGCAATATCTACAGTTTATCCGTTTAACGGCATATCTTTCAACTATTCCCGCCCCTACGGCAGACTTGATTATTCAATCAACGGATTTGAGCTGAAAAAATTAATCCCTGCTTACAATATTCCACTGATAATTGATTCTTCAGGAACATTATATAACATATATAGAAGCCCAATAATACCCGGCATAGAACTTAAAGTCACCTACAATGAAGAAGATATCTATCTTTTTAATATTAGAATGCAGAATAACAGATTAAATATTACCGGTAATAACAGGGACTTAATTTTCTCATTAAATACTAATTTTACTGATATTATATCGGGGAATTTTACGCTGGAGAAAGCCGGTCTTCAAAATATCAACGGTAACTTTTACTATCGGGATAAAGAGTTTATCCTCACAGCTAACGATTCGTTGTATTTTAATCTCAATCTATTAAAAAAAAATATTGCTTTCAGATCTGATAATTTAACTATTCCATTTAAGGAATCGCAGATTATAATAAATGGCGTGATTTATTATAATTTTATAAATAATGAATTTAATTCTACACAATTCAACATTTCATCACCTTATGGAACTCTTACTTTTACTCCATTTATTGAAAATAAAAACATATTTCTGAAAGATCTCGGATTTGTTAACCGTTTTAATTCACTTTCCGGTGAACTTAGTTTAACAAGAGATAATCAAACTCAGAATCCTGATGCAACTAATTACAAAATTAAGCTTTTTCTAAATGATGAACTGCTTAATGAAAGTTATTCTATAGAATCTGCAATAGACCCTATTAACAAAACAATTAATGGGATATTTCTTGTAACAAACCTTAAACTTTCAAAATATACAAACGATAAAATTAAAGGGAGACTCAATATAAGGGGTAAAATAGAAGGTAATCTATTTGATCCTAATATTGATATAGATTCAAATATATCTAACGGCAAACTAAATAACAAAGATTACACACTTACCATTTCAGCAGAAAGACGAAATAACAGATACAGAATTAAAACTGCCTCTTTCCAAACGGGCAATAACTCAATCTATATTAATAACTCATATCTTAATATCAGAAACGGCTTCTTTGATTTTGCAATAAATGGTAATCTTTATCTCCAAACGGCAGGTAAGGTATTAAGAACAGATTTTAGAATTAATTCTGACAATTACTCACCAACAACACAGAACAATAGAATAAACGCACTATTCAATCGTATTACTTTAGGATATATCAAATCCGGACGATTAAGTGATATTTCGAGAATAAACGATCTTAATTTTAGGATTGTTCAAAATAATAATATTATTGATGTTGTTTTAAATAACACTCACAATATCATTTCAATAGATAGAAATCAAAACGGTTTTGACGCAGAAGTAAGAAACCATCTAAACACAACTATTTTAAGACTAAATAATAACGATGGTTTCTATGAAATAAATTTTATTCGTTTTCCTGTTGGTGTTTTTAATATAATAACTACCCCGTATGTATATTTGGATAGTGGTGTTTTATCAGGAAATCTTACATTTGAAAATATTGACGGACAGATAGTCTTCGGCGGTAAAACAGATCTTTATCAGGGATCGATCCGTGTGCCGGATTATGTTCCCGATCCTATTAACAACTTAAGCGGAATCATCTCCGGAAGAAACAACAAACTTATTGTAACAAATGTTAACGGAATAGTTCAAACCGGTCTTGTTCATGGATACGGCGATATTTTATTCAGTAAGTCAGGTTTTGAACAATATATCTTTACTATCTCATCTTCAACGGTTACAGGGATGATAAAAAACAGAGCTATCGAGGCAACAGGAACAGGAGATATTGAACGATTCATATTTAAAGGTGTACCGGGAAATTTCAGCTTTATTGGTGATCTCCTAATAGATTCGGGGGATATAAATCTTTCGACTACTTTGGGTATTGGGGGAGGAACTGATCCAAATAGAACTATAAGGTCAATTCCAATCAATGTTCAATTGAATTTTAGAACACGGGGCAGAAGGATAAAAATTAATTATCCTCTTATTAATGGCTATCTTGATCCGGGTAACTCAGTTTCTCTTAATTACAGAGGAGAAGAGAATTTGCTCTACCTCGGCGGTCGATTAACACTATCAAGAGGTGAGATCAACTATCTTAATAAAACATTTAAAATAGAATCAACCTCTATCAGATTTTTTGAAAATGAAATGGTTATAAACCCGCTTGTTAATATTAATTCATTTTATAGAACACGCGATTCCAACGGGGAACCAATTAAAATTTATCTTAATATTAATGATCGAATCAGAAGTTTTACTGCAAACTTCAGCTCATTTCCTTATAAAACACAACAAGAGATTAACGGATTACTCGGTTTAACTACTTCCGATAACTTTAACATTGTTGAGAATCCGCTCGATTCACGAACCGGAATAGATAGTCTGGTTAACACTTCAAATTTCATCAGCAATTCTTTTCTATTTTCACCGATAGAAAACAAAATAAGAGAGATTACACAACTCGATACTTTTGCAATCAATACAAATATTTTCGGAAATATACTCACCTCTGATTCCAATTTATTTGAAATACTTGACTCAACTTCAATAAGAGTTGGAAAATATCTGACTAATGAGTTCTATATAGAATCAATGATGAGTTTCAATAAAGATCAAACAGGTTATGATAAATTCTTTATTCCTATTTCTGATAAAAACTATGGATTAAATTTGCAATTAATGTTACAATTCGAACTGCAATTTATGTCTATCGGATATAATTACAGTCCGCGTGATATAACAAACTGGTTGGATAATGACCAGAATTTATTTCTTGAATTTGACTTTAAGTTTTAATAATAGAACAGGATGGATTAAATGTTAAAAAAAACAAAAGTATTTATTGTTATAATGCTCCAAATAATTACAGCAGCCCTTTTTTCGGTTGAAAATCAAACTATTTACAAGATTGTTTTTAGAGGAAATCTTAGAGTAAGACCTGCAGAAATCACAAGCGTAATCAAAACTATGGAAGGTATGCCGTTAAATTTGGCACTCCTTGAAGAGGATTACTACGCCCTTTTAGGACTTGATAAATTTGAAGATGTTAAATTTTTTACTGAAGAAGCGATCAATGAACGGACAAATCAAAGCATTCCCGGAATGGTTAATCTGATTTTTGAATTTGTCGAAAAACCCACTGTAAGAAGAGTTATATTCAACGGTAACAAAAGTGTATCGTATGGTTTTCTCAGTACAGACATTAACATTGAAAGAAATAAGTTCTTTTCAAGAAGCGAACTTCTAACCGATATTAATGCAATTATTGACAGGTATAAGAAACAAGGATTTAATCAAGTCCAGGTTACATGGGAACTATTTTCGGATGAAGAATATCTTCAACAAAATAATCAGGTTGATATTATTATCAATATTAACGAAGGTATGGAAACATATGTATCAAACATAGTTTTTGAAGGTAATAATATTTTTTCTGAATTTACTCTCGAAAATATCATTAAAACCAAAGAAAGAAAATTTCTCGGTCTTCAAAAAGGTACTTTTGATAATGCTGAGTTTACAGCGGATATTGAAGAATTAAGAAAATACTACAGAGACAGAGGTTATATTAATGTTGAAATTTATGAACCTCAGATCAATCGACAGATTATTACCGAAAATGATATTACCGTAGAAACAATTGAGATAAAAATAGTCATAAATGAAGGAAACAGGTATAGATTCGGCGAATTGATTATTGAAGGTAACAGACTTTTTTCTTATGATGACCTTACATACAATATGAAAACCAGAGCAGGATACATTTTTAATTATTCCCGTTTCAGAGAAGACATTTACGGTATTAATCAGAAATATACAAATTCAGGTTATATTCAAACTCAGATTACTGAAAATCAAATAATAGACGAAGAAAATTTTATTATATCATATAAATTAAATATAACTGAATCTGAAAGAAGCTATATTGAATCGGTAAGTTTCTCAGGAAATACAAAATCTAAAGACTATGTATTACGAAGGGCTGTTTATACCGAGGAAGGTGATATTTTTACATCCGATGCTCTAATGGCATCAATAATCGGACTTTATAACCTGGGATTCTTCTCAGAAGTAGAATACGATATTCAAGGTGGATCTGCTCCTGGACTTTTAAAGATAACTTATCTTGTCAAAGAACAGTCAACTGCAGAACTTAGATTTGGTCTTCAGGTAACAACAAATAAATGGCCGCCTGAAGTAACATTCTTCGGCGAAATTACGGAAAGAAATCTTCTCGGCAGAGAGATGACAATCAGCGGTAAAGTTGAAGCATCACCTTACAAACAGGGATTTGAATTCAGTTGGGAGGACGCATGGTTCTGGAATTATCCATGGCTCCTCGGAGGAAGTGTTAAATTCTATCATAACTGGAATAATCAAGTTTTGAGAGTTTTATCAGATGATGATTATAATGCATTCTATAAAGCCAACCCCAATAGACTTGGAGCTAGCGAACAGGAAATTAGAGACTATTTTAATGATAAATATGCTAATAATGATCAAAATAATCCAAATTACCTTGGTAAAACAGGTGATATTTTCCAAAGGGGATTAAACGATATATCTTTTGAATTATCTCCAAGAATGGGTTATAGATTTGCTAAATATTTCAGTGTAAGCGGTAGCTATCTATTATCACCGATTTTTACTTTTTTAAACCCTGCAAACGGATCAAGAGATGATATATTTTCAGATTATTATAAAAACCTTTTAAATGAGGAACCGGATGCAAACGGATGGTGGGGAGGATGGTCAGTTAAATCTGCTCTATCAGCTACATTTTCTATCTCAACAACACAACGAAGGGTTAATCCGG
>CAZSQU010000001.1:0-2091 GCA_964608985.1 uncultured Spirochaetales bacterium | reverse complement strand
CAAGGTATCAGATTTTCTGTTACAGCCGGATATACCGGATTATTCGGAACTTATGATTCTTTTCAATTATCAACACAGTTTACAGCTTATTTAAAACTTCTCGAACTATATTTTAACGATTATCCTTTCAAACATGTTCTTGTATTTAACTCAAAAGCTTCTTTTATATTCCCGGGATTTAGAAATCTTGTAGATGATCCTTTTGTTGAAGGGGGAACAAGGGGTAAAGGTCCTATTCTGTCAAATGAGGAATACTTAAAAGTTGACGGTTTCTTTGTGGGCCGAGGATGGACTAATTCAATCGGAGCAACAAGTTACGAAGGCAGACTTGTAAATAATGTGGGTTATGCAAGATTCGACTTTTCACTCGAATATAGAGTGCCTATCAATGAGAAATATGTATGGCTTGCTGCATTTATTGATATGGTAAACCTTGTTGAGGGTCCAAAATTCTCCATTCCCAGATTGGACAGCAACGGTAATGTCACAGGTACAACACTTGACAGCTCACAAGCATGGAAATGGTGGGAACAAACAGATGCATTACAAGCTCATAATTGGTATGGTTCAATCGGGGTTGGTTTTCAAGTAACATGGCCTCAACTACCGCTTAGCTTCTATATAGTTAAGAGATTTAAAATTAATCAATACAGTGGCTTTGAGTGGGTCGGCAATCAACCTAATACCGGAAATCTTGATTTTGTACTAAGTATAGTGGGATATTATTTTTAATATAGATTCTGTAATTAAGGAGTTTTTTATGAAAAATCTAACAAAAACAATGCTATTTGCTCTATTTATTCTGACATCTGCAAATCTTTTTTCAAATATCAGAATAGAAAAGGTCGGACTTGTTGATATGAACAGGATAATGGATACTGCATTCAGCGATTCTTCACCTGTTTTCAGAGAAATAAGAGATCGAACACAAGCGTTGAATACATATCTGAATCAAATCCGTGATCGAATAATGGTACTTGAAGAACAAAAATTATCCGTAACTGACAATGCCAGAAAACTTGAGCTTCAAACACAAATTGATGATTTAAAGAAACATTATAGAGATTACTACCAACTTCACAGATATCAAATACAGCAATTAAGAGAGTCTGCTCAAGAACCAATAATCGGTGAAATAAAAGAGGTAATTAGGGTTTTATGTGTTCGAGAAGGTTATACATTGATAATAGATGTAACCGAAAGCTCAATCATATATTATACGCCGGAATCTGACATTACAAATAAAGTAATTGAGCTGATAAATACAAGAAGAACCCATTAAATAAAAAATAGGATTATAACATGAACTCAAACGATATTATCAATAAACTTGCAGATATTAGAAAACATTTTGACAGCAATCTTAACAATAAATATGTTAAAAATATATTTATCAAAGTAGATCTCCACTCTACAATTAAACAAGAAATGAATATTATTTTAATTAATGAATTTAACTATGTTGATACAAGAGGCGGACTTATTGACATTTATAACGGTATTAAAGCTGTAAGTGAATTCAACAAGGAAGTCACATCAAAAGTACTCAAAAATCTTAACTCATATATTTCATCAACATTTGCCTCTTCATCAAATATGTCACAGAATGACAAAATACTCTCGCAGATGGCGATTAAGAACTATCCGATGAATATTAAAATATTAAATGAGCTTTTACTTTCATTATTTGATATGCTTGTTGAATATGATAAACATAATTTCTCTAAAGACCCTGCTTACCTATCAGTTAAAGAATTTGACAAAATCAAACCTTCATTAGAATATAACAACACTCTTCTTTAAATATGGTCCGCTGTTCTAACTGTATCTATATAACGATGACACCGGGGTCGCGGCTAATAAAGTATAGATGCAGTTATTGGGGGCTTGAAACGACTATGACTCTTCCATCAAGTGTTGTAAAAGGCTCTATCGGTCAAGACTGCCCTTTCTATGTAAAAAAAACCTCAAATAAAGCATCAAACAACGAAAATAATTCCGACTCAGGAATCATTATCTAAAGCATAGCCATTTTACACTTAACCCGCGTTATGCACGATAATCGTAGCGAAGCGAAGTAGATTGTTGATT